>NZ_RKRA01000001.1:2549701-2868414 GCF_003814705.1 Georgenia muralis
CCAACGGCAAGACCTCGACCGCACGGATGATCGAGCGGCTCCTGCGCGAGAAGGGTCTGCGCACCGGCCGGTTCACCTCCCCGCACCTGCACACCGTGCGCGAGCGCATCGCCCTCGACGGCGAGCCGATCTCGCCGAACGCCTTCGTGGCCACGTGGGAGGACGTCGCCCCGTACGTCGCGATGGTGGACGAGCGCTCGCAGGCCGCCGGCGGGCCGCGCCTGAGCTTCTTCGAGGTCTTCACCGTCATGGCCTACGCCGCCTTCGCCGACGCCCCGGTCGACGTCGCGGTCGTCGAGGTCGGCATGGGCGGGCGCTGGGACGCCACCAACGTCGCCGACGGCGAGATCGCCGTCATCACCGCCGTCGAGCGCGACCACGAGCGCTGGCTCGGGCACGACCTCGTCGACATCGCCGCGGAGAAGGTCGGCATCATCAAGGAGCGGGCCACCGTCGTCGTCGCGGAGCAGCACGAGGACGTCGAGGGCGTCATCCTCTCCGCCGCCGCGCAGCACGGCGCCACCGTGCTGCGCGAGGGCACCGAGGTCGCCGTGCTCGACCGCCAGGTCGGGGTCGGTGGGCAGCTGGTCACCCTGCGCACGCCCGCCGGGGTCTACGAGGACGTCTTCGTCCCCCTGCACGGCCGGCACCAGGCCCGCAACGCCGTCCTCGCGCTCGCGGCCGTGGAGGCGTTCTTCGGCGGCGGCGCCCTCGACGCCGGCGTCGTGGAGCAGGGCTTCGCGGGCGTCGACTCCCCCGGGCGCCTGGAGGTGGTGCGCCGCAGCCCGTCGGTCCTCGTCGACGCCGCCCACAACCCCGCCGGCATCGAGGCGCTGCGCGAGGCGGTGGAGGAGGCCTTCGAGCTCTCCCACCTCGTGGGCGTCGTGGGCGTCATGGCGGACAAGGACGCCGAGGGCATCCTCGCCGGCCTCGAGCCGTTCCTGGCCGAGGTCGTCGTCACGCGGGCCGGCACCGAGCGGGCCATGGACGTCGACGAGCTCGCAGAGATCGCCCGGGACGTCTTCGGGGAGGAGCGTGTCCACGTCGCGGCGCGCCTCGACGACGCCCTCGACGCCGCCGTCACCCTCGCGGAGGCCGACGCCGAGGAGGTCGTGACGACCACCGGTGTGCTCGTCGTCGGCTCCGTCATCCTGGCGGCCGAGGCGCGGACGCTGCTCGGGCGCGGCTGAACGCGCCGCGCCGGGTCGAGGGGTGCCGGCCCGGTGCGCCACCACGTCCACCGGGCCGTGCACATTCGTGCTGCGGTGGCGCCCGGCCGGGAGAATCGTCCCTCTGTGCTGGTCGCGGGCCCGTCGGTGGGGCCAGGATGGGCGACGGGGCCCGGGTCGGGCCCTGTCCGGCTACCGAAGGAGCACGTCGGTGAAGAAGCTCATCAACGACCCCCAGCGCGTCGTCCCCGAGTCCCTGCGCGGGTTCGGCCTGGCCCATCCGGAGCACGTCGTCGTCCACGAGGACCCCCTCTTCGTCTCGCGGGCCGGCGGTGCGGTCAAGGGCAAGGTGGGGCTGGTCTCCGGCGGCGGCAGCGGGCACGAGCCCCTGCACGCCGGCTACGTGGGCGCGGGGATGCTCGACGCCGCCGTCCCCGGCGCCATGTTCACCTCCCCGACGCCCGAGCCCATCCTCGAGGCCACCAAGGCCGCCGACGGCGGGGCGGGCGTCCTGCACATCGTCAAGAACTACACCGGCGACGTCCTCAACTTCGAGACCGCCGCCGAGCTCGCCGAGGCCGAGGACATCACGGTCAAGGCCGTCGTCGTCAACGACGACGTCGCCGTCGAGGACTCGCTCTACACCGCCGGCCGACGCGGCGTCGCCGGCACGGTCCTCGTGGAGAAGATCGCCGGAGCCGCCGCCGAGCGCGGGGACGACCTCGACGCCGTCGTCGCCGTCGCCGAGAAGGTCATCAAGAACGTGCGGTCGATGGGGGTGGCCCTGACGGCCTGCACGGTGCCCCACGCGGGCAAGCCGTCCTTCGACCTCGCCGACGACGAGATCGAGATCGGCATCGGCATCCACGGCGAGCCCGGCCGGCACAAGATCGCCATGGCCGGTGCCGACGAGATCACCGAGCGCCTCCTCGAGCCGGTCCTGGAGGACCTCAAGATCGGGTCGGGGGAGAAGGTGCTCCTCTTCGTCAACGGGATGGGCGGCACCCCGCTGTCCGAGCTCTACCTCGTCTACAACCACGCCCACGACGTCCTCGCCGGCAAGGGGCTGGAGGTCACGCGTTCGCTCGTCGGGAACTACATCACCTCGCTCGAGATGCAGGGTGCCTCGATCACCGTGCTGCGGTTGGATGAGGAGCTGACGCAGCTGTGGGACGCCCCCGTCAACACCCCGGCGCTGCGGCGCGGGGTCTGAGGGCGCGACGGAAGGAAGAGGACGTATGAGCGCTGCCACCCTGGGGACCGCCTGGGCGCTGGACTGGATCGCCCGCGCGACCAAGGTCGTCTCGGAGAACCGGATCGAGCTGATCGAGCTCGACCGGGCCATCGGCGACGGCGACCACGGCGAGAACATGGACCGCGGCTTCACCGCCGTGGCCGCCAAGCTCGCCGGGGCCGAGCCGGCCTCCCCGGGGGAGGTGCTCAAGACGGTGGCCACGACCCTGATGTCCACCGTCGGCGGGGCGGCGGGGCCGCTGTACGGCACCGCCTTCCTCCGGGCGGCCAAGGGCGCCGACGGCGACCTCGACGCCGCCGGGGTCGCGACGATGCTCGAGGCCGCCCTCGAGGGGATCCGGGCCCGGGGCAAGGCCGACACCGGCGAGAAGACGATGGTCGACGCCTGGACCCCGGCCGCCGTGGCGGCCCGCGAGGCCGCCGAGGCGGGTGCGGGCGCCGTGCAGGCGATCCGGGCCGCGGCCGACGCCGCCGTCGAGGGCTCGGAAGCGACCATCCCGATGATCGCCACCAAGGGCCGGGCGAGCTACCTCGGTGAGCGCTCCGCCGGTCACCGCGACCCCGGGGCCCAGTCCTCCGCGCTCCTGCTGGTGGCCGCGGCGGAGGCCGCGGAGGCCGCCGGGGCCGGCGCGTGAGCCCCGACGGCGCGCACGGGCGGGCGGTGCGCACCGGCATCGTCGTCGTCTCGCACTCCGCCCGGCTGGCCGACGGGGTCGTGGAGGTCGCCGCCCAGATGGCGCCCGACGTCGTCCTGCGCGCCGCCGGCGGGACGGACGAGGGCGGCATCGGCACGAGCTTCACCAAGGTGGAGGAGGCCGTCCTGGAGCTCCTCGGCGCCGGTGAGGTCGTCGTCCTCACCGACCTCGGCTCGGCGACGATGACCGCCGAGTCGGTGCTGGAGATGCTCGACGACGACGACCGTGAGCGGGTGACCCTGGCCGACGGTCCCCTCGTCGAGGGGACCGTCGCCGGGGCCGTCGCGGCCCAGGGTGGCGCCGACGCGGCCGCCGTGGCGCGCACGGCGGCCGCCGCGGCGGCCAGCTTCGCCCACGCCGGCGAGGCCCCGCCCCCCGAGCCCGCCGACGGGGGCCGCACGGTCGTGCTGACCCTGCGCAACTCCGTGGGTCTGCACGCGCGGCCCGCCGCGCTCCTCGCGCGCCTGGCGTCGCGCTACGACGCCGAGGTCAGCGTCAACGACGTCGACGCCACCTCGGTGCTGGCCCTCATGGGCCTGGGCCTGGGCCAGGGCGAGGAGCTGCGGGTACGGGCCGACGGCCCCGACGCCGACGACGCCCTGGCGGAGATCACCAAGGTCGTCGAGGACGGCTTCGGCGAGGAGTAGGCGACCGCTCGGGAGTCGGGGGCCGCCGGACCGGGCCGCCGGGCGCCGGGTCGGGGCGCGGGCGCCGGGACGGGGCGGGTGCCCGGCGCCGGTGCGGGTGACCGCGCCGGTATCCTGGGCCCGGTGAGCACCACCGACGCCGCGCCCCGCCCGCCCGGCTCCGCGCGCCTGCTGTTCGCCCGGACCGTCCTGGTCAGCGAGGCGTTCGTCGTGCTCTTCGCCACGCTCGTCGCGCACGGTCTGCGCCTGGCCGACCGGCCCGTCGTGTGGGCCGCCGGCGGCGCGGTCATGCTGGCCGCAGTCCTGGCCACCGCGGCGCTGCGCCGGCCGAGGGTGGGGCTCGTGGCCGGCTCGCTCGTCCAGCTGGTGCTCGTCGCCGGCGGCCTCGTCGTGCCGATGATGTTCGTCGTCGGGGTGGTCTTCGCGCTGATCTGGGTGGTCTCCCTCCAGCTCGGCGGCCGGATCGACCTCGAGCGTCAGGAGCGCTACGCCGCCGAGGTCGCGCTGCGTGCCGGGGGCGCCGATGACGCGGGTGGCGCGGATGCCCCCGACGCGGCCGACGCCGCGGGTGACGCGGATGCCGCCGATGCCGCGGGTGCCACCGGTCAGGCCCACTGACACGTCTTCGGCGCGCGGAGGACTGCCGTCGCAGGTCGCGGTCAGCAGGTCCGCCTGACGGGTTGACGCCGGACCGTCCGTAGCCTCTCCGGGGAGACTCTCCGAGGGGTGTCCCCGGTCCAGCACAGGCAGGCCCTGCCGGTGGGCCGGTAGGGTGCTCACCCGTGACCACCACCTCCTCAGCCGCCGCCACGCCCGCCGAGCGCACCCTCGTCCTCGTCAAGCCCGACGGCGTCGCCCGGGGCCTCACGGGCGAGGTGCTGCGCCGCGTCGAGGCCAAGGGGTACCGGATCGTCGCCCTGGAGATGCGCACCGCCGACGACGCCCTCCTCGCCGAGCACTACGCGGAGCACCAGGGCAAGCCGTTCTTCGCGCCGCTGGTCGAGTTCATGCGCTCGGGCCCCGTCGTGGCCGCCGTCGTCGAGGGTGGGCGGGTCATCGAGGGCTTCCGCTCCCTCGCCGGGACGACCGAGCCGACCGGCGCCGCCCCCGGCACGATCCGCGGCGACCTGGGTCGTGACTGGGGCACCAGCGTCGTGCAGAACCTCGTCCACGGGTCCGACTCGCCCGAGTCCGCCGCGCGCGAGATCGGCCTGTGGTTCCCCGCGCTCTGACCCGACCGGGTCCAGCCCCTGTGGACGGCCTGCCCGGCCCCGCCGTCGCGGGGCAATAGGCTGCCCCCGTGCACCTGAAGACGCTGACGCTGCGAGGGTTCAAGTCCTTCGCGTCCGCGACGACGCTGCACCTCGAGCCCGGCATCACCTGCGTCGTCGGCCCCAACGGCTCGGGCAAGTCCAACGTCGTCGACGCCCTCTCCTGGGTGATGGGCGAGCAGGGCGCCAAGGCCCTGCGCGGCGGCTCCATGGCGGACGTCATCTTCGCCGGGACCTCCTCGCGCGCCCCGCTCGGGCGTGCCGAGGTCTCGCTCACCATCGACAACACCGACGGGCTGCTGCCCATCGAGTACACCGAGGTGACGATCTCCCGGACGCTGTTCCGCTCCGGCGGCTCGGAGTACGCCATCAACGGCGCCCCGTGCCGGCTCCTCGACATCCAGGAGCTGCTGTCCGACACCGGCATGGGCCGGGAGATGCACGTCATCGTCGGTCAGGGCCGCCTGGACTCGGTCCTCCAGGCCACCCCGGAGGACCGCCGCGGCTTCATCGAGGAGGCCGCCGGGGTCCTCAAGCACCGCCGCCGCAAGGAGAAGGCGCTGCGCAAGCTCGACGCGATGCAGGCCAACCTCGCCAGGGTGGGGGACCTCTCCGCCGAGATCCGCCGTCAGCTCGGGCCCCTGGCCCGGCAGGCCGACGTCGCCCGCCGGGCACAGGTCGTCCAGACCGACCTGCGTGACGCCCGGGCCCGCATCCTCGCCGACGACCTCGTCCAGCTCACCGCCACCCTCGAGCAGGAGAGCGCCGACCTCAGCGCTCTGGAGCGGCGGCGCGCCGAGACCGAGCAGGCCCAGGACGAGGCCCGAGCCCGGCTCACGGCCCTGGAGCAGGAGGCCGCCGCCGCGGCCCCGCGTCTGGGCAGCGCCACCGACGTGTGGTACCGGCTGTCGGGCCTGCGGGAGCGGTTCCGGGCCCTGTCCGACGTCGCCGCGGAACGCTGCCGGCTCCTCGGCGCCCCGACGGCGGCCGAGCCCGCCGGGGGGCGTGACCCCGAGGAGCTCGACGCGCGGGCCGGCGCGGCCCGTGAGGAGGAGGTCGCCCTCGAGGCGGAGCTCGCCCGGCTCAAGGAGGCCCTGGCGGCCGCCGTCGCGGACCGCACGGCCGCGGAGGAGTCCGAGCGGGACGCCGAGCGCGCCCTCGCCGCGGTGCACCGGGGGGTCGCCGACCGGCGGGAGGGCCTGGCCCGGCTGACCGGGCAGGTGGGCACGCGGCGCTCGCGCCTGGAGTCCGCCGAGGCCGAGCTCGGACGGCTGCGCGAGTCCCTCGCCGCGGCGCGGGAACGCGCCCGGGCCGCCGGCGAGGAGTTCGCCGCCCTCGAGCGGCAGGTCGCCGGCGCCGAGGAGGGGGAGGAGGGCCTGGACGAGGCGCACGAGGCCGCGACCCTCGAGCTCGAGGAGGCCGAGGAGGCGGTGACCCGGCTCGTCGAGGCCGAGCGTGCGGCCGACGCCGACCGGACCACCTGGTCCGCGCGGCGCGAGACCCTCGAGCTCTCCCTCACCCGCAAGGACGGCACCGGGGCGCTCCTCGGCTCGGACCTCCCGGGCGTGCTCGGCGCCGTGCCGGCCCACCTCACCATCGAGGCCGGGTACGAGAACGCGATCGCCGCCGCCCTGGGGGAGGCCACCGACGCCGCCGTCGTGGAGAGCGTCGACGTCGCCGTCGACGCGGTGCGTCAGGCCCGCGACGGCGGGGACGGGCAGGTCCGCGTCCTCGTCGCCCGCGGGAGCGGCACCGCGCCCGTGCCCCCGGCGTCCCGGCCGGTGCCCGCCGGTCGCTCCGCCGCCGAGCTCGTCAGCGTCGCGGACCCGGCCGTCGCCGCGACGATCACCCGGCTCCTCACCGGCGTGGTCGTGGTCGAGGACCTCACCGAGGCGCGCCGCGTCGTCACCGCCGACCCGGGGCTGACCGCGGTCACCCGGGAGGGCGACCTGCTCTCCGGCGACGCCGCCCGCGGCGGGACCCCCGGGTCGAGCGTGCTGGAGCTGCACGCGGCGCACGAGGAGGCCGCCGCCGAGGTGGAGGCCGCCGCCGCGCGGGCCGAGCAGGCCCGCTTCGCCCTGGGGCCGGCGCGCGAGCGGGTGGCCGCCGCCCGCGAGCGGGCCCGCACCACCCTGGCCGACCTCCACGCCTCGGACGCGCGGCTCTCGGCCGTCGCCGAGCGGCTCGGGCGCCTCGGCGCGACCGTGCGCGGCGCCGAGGCCGAGGCGGAGCGCGCCCGGCCGGCGATCGCGCGCGCCGAGGCCGAGATCGTCGAGCACACCGCCGAGCTCGCCGCCCTCGCCGAGCGGCTCGAGATCGCCCGCCGTGAGCCCGCGCAGGCCGAGGAGGACCTCGCCGGCGCCGCCCAGGCGCGCGACGCCGCCACCGACGTCGCCCGGGCCGCCCGCACGGCCGAGACCGACGCGCGCCTGGCCGTGCGCACGTGCGAGGAGCGCGTGCGGGCGATCGCCGGCCGGGCCGCCTCGCTGAGGGCGGCCGCGGAGGCCGAGCGGCAGGCGCGCCGCCGCGCCGCGGAGCGGGAGGCCCGGCGGGCTGCCCAGGCCCAGGTGGCTCAGGACGTCCGCGCCGGCGCCGAGGCCGCCACCCGCGCCATCGAGGCCTCCGTGGTGGCGGCGGCTGCCGAACGCGAACGCGCCGAGGCCGAGCGGACCGAGCGCGAGGAGGCCCTCGCCGCGGTGCGCACCGAGCTCGACGCGATCGGCCGCACCCTGGCCGAGCTCACCGACGTCGCCCACCGTGACGAGGTCGCCCGCGCCGAGCAGCGCCTGCGGATCTCCCAGCTGGAGGAGCGCGCCGTCGCCGAGCTCGGCCTCGACCCGCAGGTCCTCGTCGACGAGTACGGCCCCGACCGGCCCGTCCCGGGAACCGCGCCGGGGCCGGACGGCGAGCCGCCGGAGGAGCGGCCCTACGTGCGCGCCGAGCAGGAGAAGCGACTGCGGGCGGCCGAGCGCGACCTCGCCAGGCTGGGCAAGGTCAACCCGCTCGCCCTGGAGGAGCACGCCGCCCTCGCCGAGCGGCACAAGTTCCTCACCGACCAGCTGGCCGACCTCAAGAAGTCCCGGGCGGACCTCATGGAGATCGTCCGGGAGGTCGACGAGAGGGTCGAGCGGGTGTTCACCGAGGCGTACGCGGACACCGCCCGGCAGTTCGAGGGCGTCTTCGCCCGGCTCTTCCCCGGCGGGGAGGGCCGGCTCGTCCTCACCGACCCCGAGAACATGCTCACCACCGGCATCGAGATCGAGGCCCGGCCGGCGGGCAAGAAGGTCAAGCGGCTCTCCCTCCTCTCCGGCGGGGAGCGCTCGCTCACCGCCGTCGCGCTGCTCGTGGCCATCTTCAAGGCGCGGCCCAGCCCGTTCTACGTCATGGACGAGGTCGAGGCGGCGCTGGACGACGTCAACCTCGGACGGCTGCTGGAGATCTTCACCGAGCTGCGCTCGGACTCCCAGCTCATCGTCATCACCCACCAGAAGCGCACCATGGAGATCGCCGACGCGCTGTACGGGGTGACGATGCGCGGCGACGGCGTGACCACCGTCATCTCCCAGCGGCTGGAGAAGGAGCCGGAGCCTGCGATGTGAGCAGGGCGACGCGGTGAGCAAGGTCACCGCTGCGCTCGCCGCGCCAGTGGGACCTCGAGCCGTGCGGGCAGCCGCGGTCAGGTGATACTGGAGGCATGACCGGAGCCGTCCTCGCAGTGATCATCGCCGTCCTCGGCGCGCTCGGCGTCCTGGCCGTCATCCTGTCCGAGCGCAGCCCGGACGGCGGCTGGGCGCAGTGGCTGCGTGACTCCGTGGCCGCCTGGCGGTCGGAGGAGCTCACCGCGGAGCAGGTGCGGACCCGGCGTGCCGACGTCTCCGAGGCCGGGCTCGAGGACATCTTCGACATGGGTCCGACCGCGCAGCCGGCCTACATCGGTCCCGGGGACATCGCCTCCCGGATCGAGCGCGCCCGCTCCCGCGCGCGCAGCCGCGCCGACCGCTGAGCTCGAGCCGCCTCGCACCCACCCCCGCCGGTGGGCCAGACTGTCCCGCGTGACCGACATCAGCTGGATCGTCATCGTCCTCGCCGTCCTCGTCCTCGTCGCCGTCGTCGTCGGTGTCATCGCCCTGACCTCCGGCGCCCGGAGCCGCCGGGGCGGTGCCCTCACCCTCCCGCCCGAGGAGGTCAGCCCCTTCGAGGCCGACCAGCCACCGGCCCAGGGGGCCAGCGCGGTCCTCGAGCGGGACGAGCCGGCCACCCCCACCCTCGAGCGGCCCGAGTCGGTCGCCGGTCGCATGCAGCGCCTGCGCGAACGTCTCGCCCGGTCCGGCGCGCTGGGCCAGACGCTCCTGTCGATCCTCTCCCGTGGCGACCTCACCGAGAGCGACTGGGAGGAGATCGAGGAGACCCTCCTGCTCGCCGACGTCGGTATGGGGCCGACGACCGAGCTCATGGAGACCCTCCGCACCCGCACGAAGGTCCTGGGCACCACCGACCCCGCTGCCGTGCGCGAGGTGCTGCGCAGCGAGCTGCTCGCCCTCGTCGGCCCGGAGCTGGACCGCACGCTCCACCTCGACCCCGCCGTCGGCGACGACGGCCTCGCCCACCCCGCCACCGTGCTCGTGGTGGGGGTCAACGGCACGGGCAAGACCACGACGGTCGGCAAGCTTGCCCGGCTCCTGGTCGCGGAGGACCGCACGGTCGTGCTCGGCGCGGCCGACACCTTCCGCGCCGCGGCGGCCGACCAGCTCAGCACCTGGGGCGAGCGGGTCGGCGTCCCCGTCGTCCGCTCCGAGCGTGAGGGAGCGGACCCCGCGGCGGTGGCCTTCGACGCCGTCCGGACGGGCCGGGAGAGCGCCGCGGACGTCGTCGTCGTCGACACCGCCGGCCGCCTGCAGAACAAGGCCGGTCTCATGGACGAGCTCGGGAAGATCAAGCGCGTGATGTCCCGCGAGGCGCCGGTGCGCGAGGTGCTCCTCGTCCTGGACGCCACGACCGGCCAGAACGGGATGCGTCAGGCGCAGGTCTTCGCCGAGGTCGTGGACGTCACGGGCATCGTCCTGACCAAGCTCGACGGCACCGCGAAGGGCGGCATCGTCGTCGCCGTCCAGCGCGAGCTCGGCGTGCCGGTCAAGCTCGTCGGCCTGGGCGAGGGGCCCGACGACCTCGCCCCGTTCGTCCCCGAGGACTTCGTCGACGCGCTCCTGTCCTGACGCGCACGCTCCCGTCCCGGCCGCCGACTCGGCTCGGACGCGCCGCCGGCGGGCCCTGAAGGTCCTTCGCCGGACCGATTCGTCTCACATCGTGAGCCGAACGGACCCGTGCAACAGGATCGTCACACGGCGGGCGATTCCGTCACACGGACGAAACATGGCGATGCACCGGACGAAACGTCGCCGATGGACTGTGGTGCCTGGCCAGCCGAGCGTGCTGGCGAGGGAGGAACCATGGAGCTGGATACCGGAGCAACCGCGTGGATGCTGATCTCAGCATCTCTCGTGCTCCTCATGACCCCCGGGCTGGCGCTCTTCTACGGCGGCATGACCCGGTCGAAGTCCGTACTCAACATGATGATGATGTCGTTCGGCGCGATGGCCCTCATCGGTGTCATCTACGTGCTGTGGGGCTGGTCGATGTCCTACGGCAGCGACGTCGCCGGCATCCTGGGCAACCCGTTCGACCAGTTCGGCCTCTCGGGGACGATCTACGACGAGGCCGGTGAGTTCGTCATCGACGACTACGGCGTCCCCGCCGTCGTCGGCGTGGCGTTCCAGTCGACCTTCGCGATCATCACCACCGCACTGATCTCCGGTGCCATCGCCGACCGCACGAAGTTCTCCACCTGGATGGTCTTCGCCGGCCTGTGGGCGACCCTGTCCTACTTCCCCATGTCGCACATGGTCTGGGGCGGCGGGCTGCTCAGCGCCGACGGTCCCTTCGGCGGGATCGCCGCTCCCATCGACTTCGCCGGTGGCACGGTCGTCCACATCAACGCCGGCATCGCCGGCCTGGTCCTCGCGCTGGTCGTCGGCCGCCGCAAGGGCTTCGGCAAGGTGCCCATGCGCCCGCACAGCCTGCCGCTGGTCATGCTCGGCGCCGCGCTGCTGTGGTTCGGCTGGTTCGGCTTCAACGCGGGCTCGGCCTTCACCGCCGACGGCGTGGCCGGCCTCGCGTGGGTCAACACCACCACCGCGACCGCCGCCGCGGTCCTGGGCTGGCTCCTCGTGGAGAAGCTCCGCGACGGCCACGCCACCTCCCTCGGCGCCGCCTCCGGCGTCGTGGCCGGCCTCGTGGCGATCACCCCCGCCGCCGGCGCGCTCGACCCGGTCGGCTCGATCGCCCTCGGCGCGGTCGCCGGCGCCCTGTCGGCCCTGGCCGTGGGCCTGAAGTTCAAGCTCGGCTACGACGACTCGCTCGACGTCGTCGGCGTCCACCTCGTCAGCGGCCTGTGGGGCACCGTCGGGATCGGCTTCCTCGCCACCGAGACGGGCCTGCTCTACGGCGGCGGCGCCAACCAGCTCGTCGTCCAGGTGCTCATCGCCGTCGTGGCGATGGTGTACTCCGGTGTCGTCACCGCGGTCATCGCCGTGGCGCTCAAGGCGACGATGGGCTGGCGCGTGGCGGAGGATGTGGAGGTCGGCGGGATCGACCAGGCCGAGCACGGCGAGTCGGCGTACGAGGCGCTCGGCGCCGGCCGGTTCTCGTCCGACGCCGGGACCACCGCTCCCGCGGCGACCCGCACTACTACGGAGGCAAAGGCATGAAGCTCGTCACCGCGATCGTCCAGCCCCACCGGCTCGACGACGTCAAGAACGCCCTCGAGGCGGCCGGGATCCACGGCATGACCGTCTCCGAGGCGAACGGCTACGGCCGCCAGCACGGCCACACCGAGGTCTACCGCGGTGCCGAGTACACCATCGAGCTCGTGCCGAAGATCCGGGTCGAGGTCCTCACCGACGACTTCGAGGCCCCCGCGGTCGTCGACGCGATCGTCGGCGCCGCCCACTCCGGGCGGATCGGCGACGGCAAGGTCTGGACGCTGCCGGTCGAGGACGTCGTCCGGGTCCGGACGGGGGAGCGCGGCCCCGAGGCCCTGTGACCACGCCGCCACCTCGGACGGGCCCGGTGCGGACCCCCACCCTCGTGGGGGACCTGCGCCGGGCCCGTCTGGCGCACCCCGGCCAGGGCCCGGGATACCGCCGCGCCCTCGCCGACCTCACCGACGCCGCCCTGGCCGAGCTGTGGGCGGCGGCCACCGCCGACCTGGACGCCCGGGGCGTCGCCCTGACCGCCGTCGGCAGCCTCGGACGGCGCGACGGCGGGCCCCTGGCCGACCTCGACCTGCTGCTCGTCCACGACGGCAGCGTCGACCGGGCCCGGCTCGCCCGGCTCGCGGAGTCCCTGTGGTACCCGCTGTGGGACGCCCACCTCGAGCTCGACCACTCCGTGCGCAGCCTCGAGCAGTGCCGGCAGGTCGCCTCCGCGGACCTGCCCGCCGCGGTCGGGCTGCTCGACCTGCGTGTGGTCGCCGGCGACGCCGGCGTCGCCGAGACCGCCGGGCGAGCCGTCCTGGCCGACTGGCGCTCGGCCGCGCGGCGCCGCCTGCCGGACCTCCTCGACTCGGTGGTGGCGCGGGCGGGGCGGGCGGGAGAGCTGGCCTACCTCATCGAGCCCGACCTCAAGGAGGCCCGCGGAGGGCTGCGCGACGCCGTCGTCGTCCGCGCCCTCGTGGCCAGCTGGCTGACGGACCGCCCGCACGGCGACCTCGACCGGTCCTACCGCCACCTCCTGGACGTGCGCGACGCCCTGGCGCGCACGACCGGCCGGCGCTCGCACGTGCTGCGCCTGGCCGAGCAGGACGACGTCGCCGCCGCCCTCGGGCTCGACGACGACGATGACGTGACCGACCCGGCCGACGAGCTCCTCGCCTCCCTCGCCCAGTCCGCGCGGGTGGTCAGCGCCGCGTTGGACGTCACCGTTCGGCGGGCGCGGCGGGCCGCCGAGAAGCCGCGCCCGCGGGTCTTCCGTCCGTTCGTCGTCCGCGGCCGGGCCATGCCCCCGCGGCTGAACGAACCCGCGCAGGGTCTCGCCGAGCACGACGGCGAGCTCGTCCTCGCCGGTGGCGCCGACCCGGCGGCGGACCCGTTCCTCGCCCTGCGGGCGGCGGCCACCTCGGCCCGCACCGGCCTGCCCCTCTCGCCGGTCACCCTGACGAGCCTGGGCGTGGGCGCGCCGCTCCCCGAGCCCTGGCCGGCCGCGGCGCGGGACCTCCTCGTCGAGCTGCTCGGCAGCGGCGAGGCCCAGGTGCCGGTGTGGGAGGGGCTGGACCTCGCCGGGGTGGTGACGACGTGGTTCCCGGAGTGGTCCCGGGTGCGCAACCGGCCCCAGCGCACCGCCGTGCACCGTCACACGGTCGACCGGCACATGGTCCAGACCGTCGCGCTGGTGCCCGCGACCGCCGGCGCCGTGCGACGGGAGGACCTCCTCCTCCTCGCGGCGTTCCTCCACGACATCGGCAAGGCGCCGGGCGTGCACGACCACGCCGCCGCGGGCGCCCGGCTCGCCGGACCGATGATGGACCGGCTCGGACTCGCCCCGGCCGAGCGGGACGTCGTCGTCCTCCTCGTGCGCGAGCACCTCCTCCTGCCGGGGGTGGCGGGCCGGGAGGACCTCGACGACCCCTCCGTCGTCGCCCGGGTCGCCGCCGCCGTCGCGCACGACGCCGACGTCCTGACGATGCTGCGCCGCCTGACCGAGGCCGACGCCGTCGCGGCCGGTCCGCAGGCGTGGACCACCTGGCGCGCGCGCCGCGTGGACGCCCTCACGGAGCGGGTGAGGGCCGCCGTCGCGTTACCCTGACCCCCAGGCCATCTTCACCCGCACACCCCGAGGGACCCATCCGTGTTCGCGAACCTGTCCGACCGGCTCACCGCCTCCTTCAAGCAGCTGCGCGGCCGGGGGCGTCTGTCCGAGGCGGACATCGACGCCACCGTGTCCGAGATCCGGCGCGCCCTGCTCGACGCCGACGTCGCCCTGCCGGTGGTCCGGTCCTTCACCGCCAACGTGCGTGAGCGCGCGAAGTCGGCGGAGGTCTCCGGGGCGCTGAACCCGGCCCAGCAGATCATCAAGATCGTCAACGCCGAGCTGGTCGAGATCCTCGGCGGCCAGGCGCGCGACCTGCACATGGCCAAGCAGCCCCCGACGGTCGTCATGCTCGCCGGCCTCCAGGGCGCGGGCAAGACCACCCTCGCGGGCAAGCTCGGCCTGTGGCTGCGCGAGCAGGGGCACACCCCGCTCCTCGTGGCCTCGGACCTCCAGCGGCCCAACGCCGTCACCCAGCTCCAGGTGGTGGGCGAGCAGGCCGGCGTCGCGGTGTGGGCACCCGAGCCGGGCAACGGTGTCGGCGACCCCGTCGCGGTGGCCCGCTCCGGCGTCCAGCACGCCCGCGACAAGCTGTACTCCGTGGTCGTCGTCGACACCGCCGGCCGCCTGGGCATCGACGCCGAGATGATGCAGCAGGCCGCGGACATCCGTGACGCCGTCCAGCCCGACGAGACCCTCTTCGTCCTCGACGCGATGATCGGTCAGGACGCCGTCACCACGGCCAACGCCTTCGCCGAGGGTGTCGGCTTCTCCGGCGTCGTGCTCACCAAGCTCGACGGCGACGCCCGCGGCGGCGCCGCCCTGTCGGTGCGCGGCGTCACCGGCAAGCCGGTGCTCTTCGCCTCGGTGGGGGAGAAGCTCAGCGACTTCGAGCGCTTCCACGCCGACCGGATGGCCTCGCGCATCCTCGACATGGGCGACATCCTCACCCTCATCGAGCAGGCCGAGCGGACCTTCGACGCCGGCCAGGCCGAGGAGATGGCGGCCAAGCTCGCCGGTCAGGGCGACTTCACCCTCCAGGACTTCCTCGGCCAGCTGAACCAGCTCAAGAAGATGGGCTCGATGAAGAAGATGCTCGGGATGCTCCCGGGCATGGGCCAGATGCGCGAGCAGCTGGAGAACTTCGACGAGCGCGAGGTCGACCGGGTCGAGGCGATCGTCCACTCGATGACCCCGGCCGAGCGCAACGACCCCAAGATCCTCAACGGCTCGCGGCGCCAGCGCATCGCGCGGGGGTCCGGCACCACCGTGGCCGAGGTCAACTCCCTGGTCGAGCGGTTCGAGCAGGCCAAGACGATGATGCGCCAGATGGCCCGCTCCGGCGGCAAGGGCGTTCCCGGGATGGGGATGATGCCCGGCGGTGGCAAGAAGTCCAAGGGACGCATGGCCCCGCCGCCGAAGAAGGGGAAGAAGGGCAAGTCGGGGAACCCGGCCAAGCGTGCCCAGCAGGAGGTCGAGCTCTCGCTGAAGACCGGTGCCCGGCCCGCGGCCGGTGCCTCCTTCGGTCTCGGCGGCGCCGTCGGCGGTGGCCAGGCCCAGGATTTGCCCGACCTCGAGGAGCTGCAGAAGTACCTGCGCTGACGCCGGGCAGCCGTCGTTCGCGGCGGGTGGGCCGGCCGCGCGGGTAGGCCGGCCGCGCGGGTAGGCCCGGCGTCGCTTCCGCCCGAGCAGCCAGGTTGCCGGATTGGCTGCTGATTGCGACTGTTGAGCGTCAGGACATCGGTGACACTTTATGTGTCAGGACATCGGTGACAGTGGCGCCGCCGTAATGCTGCCTGGATGGGCAGAGATGACGACCGCGAGGTCGATCCGGAACTGGCGGCGGCGGTGCTCGCCTATGTGGCCGGCGAGCCGGTCAACGTCAGCGTGATGAGCCGGCGGCTCGGCGTCTCACGCAAGACGTTCTACAAGTACGCCGCCCGGTACGCCGAGCAGGGCCTGGCCGGGTTCACGCACGACTCGCGTCGCCCGCGGACGAGCCCGAGCAGGACCACCCAGGCGGACGCCGAGGCGATCGTCACGGCCCGTGTGGAGCTCAAGGCGTCAGGGTTCGACTACGGGGCCTGGGCGATCCGGACCCACCTGGCCGAGCATCGAGGACCGACCCGCGAGGGGGCAGGGCCGCCGGTTGCCGTCGGAGGCCACGATCAACCGGGTCCTGGCCGTGCGCGGGCTGCGTGAGCTGGTCCCGGCCCGGCGCCCGCGCAGCTCGTGGACGCGCTTCGAGCGCGAGAAGGTCAACAGCCTGTGGCAGATGGACGGCTTCGACGTCACCCTCGCCGACGGCCAGCAAGTGGTCGTCATCCACGTCAGCGACGACTGCTCCCGCAAGGACCTCGCCCTGCACGTCGCCCCCTCCGAGAGCGCAGCGGCGGCCTGGGAGGCGTTCGTCAAGGCCAGCGCCGAGCACGGACTGCCGATGGAGCTGTTGACCGACAACTCCCGGGCGTTCAACGGCTCCCGGATGGGCTTCATCTCCCAGATGGAGAAGAACACCCGCGCGCTCGGGGTCCGCCAGATCGCCTCCCGGCAGAACCATCCCCAGACCGCGGGCAAGAACGAACGTGCCCACCAACGCTTCCGCAAGTGGTTGCGCGCCCGACCTCTCCCCTCGAGCCCGTCCCACCTCCAAGCGCTCGTGGAGGACTACCGGCAGGGCTACAACCACCGGCGCAACCGCGTCCTGGGCGGGCTCACCCCGGCCCAGCGCTACACCCTCGGCCCGGTCGCCGGACCCGCCGCGGAAGCTGCCACGACACGCATCCTGGGACGCCAGGTCTCGATCAACGGCCTCACCACCATCGACGGCCACAGGTTCTCCGTCGGTAAACACCACGCCCTCAAACCCACCGTCGTGGTCCAGGTCGGCACCGAGTTCACCTTCTACGTCGGCAACATCCTCGCCGCCGAGTTCACCCTCAACCCCAACCGCAGCTACCAGCTCAAGAGGCCCAAACTGTCACCGATGTCCTGACACACCACTGTTACCGATGTCCTGACACATAACAGCTACCGATTGCGACCAGACGAGCAACCTGGTTCCGACCGGGCTCGGCTGCGCTTCACCCGGTCGCACTCCTGCTGGACTCATCCCGCCCCGCACCGTGCACCAGCTCCTCAGGGTGCAAGGTGGGGACGGAGTCGATCGTCGCCAGCCGCTCGCGCCAGGCTTGACGGCATGGACGCCGCCGACGTCGCGCACGCGAGAGAGCGACTCCGCCGGACCTCTGTCCTCGGTGTCTTCACCCTCGCGATGGCGAACGAGGCTGGCTTCACCAGAGGCGCTGTCCGGCATCGCGTCTCCCGAGGACGATGGCAACGGCTGGTCGGTGCCGCCTACGGTCAAGTCCTCTGGGGTGGTGTACGGGTTCGGCGTGATTCCTTCGTGGGGTGTTAGGCGCTGATGGCGCCGGCGATGGCGGGGTCCTCCTGTTCGGTCTCGGTGGTGGTGATGAGGCTCAGGCGGGCTTTGGCGAGGGCGTCGAGGCCGAAGTAGCGGCGGCCTTCGGCCCATTCGTCGTGCTGCTCGGCGAGCACGGCCCCGACGAGGCGGATGATGCTGGTGCGGTCGGGGAAGATGCCGACGACGTCGGTGCGGCGGCGGATCTCGCGGTTGAGGCGCTCGTTGGGGTTGTTGGACCAGATCTGGCGCCACAGGGCCTTGGGGAAGCCGGTGAAGGCCAGGATGTCGCCGCGGGCGTCGTCGAGGTGGGCGTGGACGTCGGGCAGCTGGGTCTCGACGGCGTCGAGGAGCTTGTCGAACTGGGCCTGGACGGCGGGGGCGTCGACCTGGTCGTAGACCGAGTGCAGCATGGCCTTCACGGCCGGCCAGGACGCCTTGGGGCACTTGGCCATGAGGTTCGCCGCGTAGTGCGTGCGGCACCGCTGCCACGCCGCCCCGGGCAGGGTCGCCCCGATGGCCTCGACCAGGCCGGCGTGGGCGTCGGACGTCACGAGCTTGACCCCGGTCAGGCCCCGGGCGACGAGGTCACGGAAGAACGCCAGCCACCCCGCCCCGGACTCGGCCGTGGCGACCTGGACACCGAGGACCTCGCGGTGGCCGTCGGCGTTGACGCCGGTGGCGACCAGGACGGCGACCTTGACCACCCGGCCACCCTCGCGGACCCGCATCGTGAGCGCGTCCGCGGCGAGGAACGTGTACGGGCCGGCGTCCAGCGGCCGGGTGCGGAAGTCCTCGACCTGGGCGTCGAGGTCCTTGGCCATCTGTGAGACCTGGGACCTGCTCAGCCCGGTGATCCCCAGGGTCTGGACGAGCTTGTCCATCCGCCGGGTGGAGACGCCCAGGAGGTAGCAGGTCGCCACCACGCTGGTCAGGGCCGCCTCGGCGCGGCGGCGCCGCTCGAGGAGCCAGTCGGGGAAGTAGGACCCGGTGCGCAGCTTCGGGATCGCGACGTCGATGGTCCCGGCGCGGGTGTCGAAGTCGCGGTGGCGGTAGCCGTTGCGCCGGTTGGTGCGCTCGTCCGAGACCTGCCCCCACGCTGCACCACACACGGCGTCGGCGTCGGCGGAGAGCAGGGCGTTGATGAACGTGGTGAGCAGCTGGCGCAGCAGGTCCGGGGACGCCTGGGCAAGGTGGTCCTGGAGAATCCGGGCAGGGTCGATACTGGAAGGAGCGGTCATCGCAGTCGGTCCTTTTCGAGAGTGCTGTGGAAGGTTCACTCGAAGGATCACGCGGTGACCGCACTCGTCTACGACGACACGCTCACCGAGCTACCGGTACACCACTCTGCTGGACGCAACTCCGCCTACGTCGACGTCACCGCACCTGTCCCGCCCGGCAGCGCCGCGCACCGCCGCGCCGCTGGGGCGGCACTGACTTGGCCGAGCGCGGTGGTGTGCCTGCGTACCGCCGCCGTGGTTCACGGGCTGCCGGTTCGCGACGACGGAATGGTTCACGTGGTCGTGCAGGGCCGTCGCCGGGTCTGGGCCGGACTCGTCCCGCACTTTTTCGAGCTGGGGCCGCGGGACGCGGGGAGGGTCTTCTCATTCCGGGTGACGACGCCGTTGCGAACATCCCTCGACTGCCTGGCGAGCTTCCCGTACCGCGACGCCGAAGACCTCATGGCGTGGGTCCGGACGCGGGAGATCGTGACGGTCGATGCCCTCGCTGCCCGCCGTCGCCGACCGCGGCGGGCAGCCTGGCGTCGCTCAGCTCCGCCGCCTGCTGGCGGCGACGACCGATGGAGCCCTCAGCGAGGGCGAGCGCCGCCTGCACCGGCTCCTGCACGTCGCCGGGCTGAACGGCTGGGAGGCGGACCAGCGGATCGTGGTGGGTGGCCGGGTGATCGCCCGCGCTGACGTCCTGTTCCGGGTCGAGCGGCTCATCCTGGAGGTGGACGGCCGGCGCGCGCACCCGGACTTCGAGGCCGACCGGGCTCGTCTCAATGCGCTCACCGTCGCCGGCTACACCGTCCTTCGGTTCACCTGGCGCCAGCTGGTCGACCAGCCTTCGAACGTTCTCGCGCAGGTCGGGGAGGCGTTGCGTCGAGCACGGACACGGACGGTGTGACGGGACGCGAAGCGCGGCGACGGCGCGGACAGCGGCGAGGCCTGCGACGGGGTGCGGACAGCGGCGGGTCCACGGCCGGCGGCGGCCCGCGGCCGGGTGTGTGGCCGGGACGGTGAGCGAGTGACAGCCGGCGGGGACCTCAGGCGCATCGTGACGGCGTGAGAGCCTGTCGCCCATGACCGAGGTCCTCCACCTGACCGGCACGATCGTCGTCGACGACGCCACCGAGCTGGACGAGGCGTGGGTCGTCGACGGCCGACTGACCTTCCGGCGCCCCGACGACGCCGGTCGCGCCCGCATCCTCACGGGCTGGGTGCTTCCGGGGCTGGTCGACGTCCACTGCCACATCGGGCTCGGCGCAGCCGGGGAGGTCGACCAGGCCGAGGCGGAGGTGCAGGGCAAGGCCGACCGTGACGCCGGCACGCTGCTCGTCCGTGACGCCGGCTCGCCCATGGACAACCGCTGGGTGCAGCAGCGCCCCGACATGCCCCGTCTGATCCGGGCCGGCCATCACCTCGCCCGCCCGAAGCGGTACCTGCGGCACTACGGCCGCGAGCTCGACGACGTCGCCGACCTTCCTCGAGCCGCGGCCGAGGAGGCCGCGTACGGCGACGGCTGGGTCAAGATCGTGGCCGACTGGATCGACCGCGCCGAGGGAGCCGTGTCCGACCTGCGGCCGCTGTGGCCGGCCGAAGTCCTGCGCGACGCCGTCGCCGCGGCGCACGACGCCGGAGCCCGCGTCACCGCTCACGCGTTCGCCCGCGAGAGCATCGACCCGCTCCTCGACGCCGGGATCGACGGCATCGAGCACGGCACCGGCATGGACGCCGACCACCTGGCCGAGGCGGCCCGGCGGGGGATCGCGGTCACACCGACCCTCCTGCAGGTCGGCCGGTTCGCCGCGATCGCCGACCAGGCCGGAACGAAGTACCCCGTCTACGCCGACCGGATGCGGCGCATGCACGCCCGCCGGTACGACCAGGTCCTCGCGATGCACGACGCGGGAGTGCCGCTCCTCATGGGCTCCGACGCCGGAGGCACCATCAGTCACGGCTCGCTGCCCGCCGAGCTGGCCGAGGTCGCCCGGGCGGGTGTGCCGGCGCCCGACGTCGTCGCCGCGGCCTCGTGGCGAGCGCGCCGATACCTCGGTGCCGCGGGCATCGAGGAGGGGGCGAGCGCCGACGTCGTCGTCTACGACGCGGACCCGCGGGACGACGTCTCCGTCATCGCGAGGCCGGCAGCGGTGGTCCTGCGCGGCGAGATCGTCTGACCAGCGGGACGGCGACGCGCGCAACGGCCGAACCGCTGTCGTCGAACCGCAGTGGCTGAACTGCCGGCGCTGTGGCTGAATCGCGGTCGAAACGGCTGAACTACGGTCGACCCGGCCGCGCCGTCGGGTGGGGCGGCCGACGCGTTGCCGGTGCGGGGGAGGCCGCACCGGCAACGCGTCGGAGCAGGTGGTCGACTAGCGGCGGGCGGCCGCCTCCGCGTCGACCAGGCCGGCCCCGAAGAAGGACGTCCGGCCCTCGCCGCCGTAGCAGCGGGCGATCTGCGACTCCTCCTCCTGCACGTAGTCAGCGGGGCAGGCCATTTCCGTGGCGGTGGCCCGGACCGCCGCGGCGACGGCGCCCCAGGACCAGTCGGGGTGCTGCTCCACGATGAGCGCGGCGACGCCCGCGGCGTGCGGAGCGGCCATCGACGTGCCGTTGAGGAAGCCGTAGTTGTTGCCCTGGTCCACAACCGTGAGGCCCGGCAGGAACGCCTCGAGCGGGTCCAGGGAGGCGAAGATGTCGTTCGGGGTGTTGGGCAGCGCGCCGAGGATCGCGTCCTGGACGGTGTCCGTCGCGGCGAAGTAGTCGCCGCCCGGGGCGGCCACGTCGACGACGCCCATGCCCACGGACGAGTAGCTCGCCAGCTCCTCCGGTCCTGTCGCCGAGACCGTCAGGACGCCCGTCAGCTCCGCCGGCGCCACCCGGCAGTTGTTGCCCACCTCGCGCTCGACGGCGGTGTCGGGCGGCCAGTCCGGCGAGATGGTGTCGAGCTCCGGGTGCGCCAGGTCGGCCTGCTCGTTGCCGGCCGAGGCCACGACGAGGACGCCGCGCTGCTGGGCGTACCGCGTCGCCCGCTGGAGCTCGCGCAGGATCGCGCGCTGCTCGGCCTCGTTGCCGCAGTAGTACAGGTAGGGGTCGGCGAAGAGGCTGAGGTTGACGACGTCGAGCCCGAGGTCGCCGGCGTAGCGGAGCCCGGCGGCGACGGAGTCGGCGAAGCAGTAGCCGGCCTCGGTGCACACCTTGATGGCCACCAGGGTCGCGTCGGGCGCGACACCGGCGATACCGATCCCGCTGACCGGTGCGGCGATCGTGGACGCCACGTGGGTCCCGTGGCCGTTGACGTCGACGACCGCGGACTTGTTCGTGCAGTCCCCGTTACCCGCCTCACCCGCGGCGGCGGTGGGGGTGTCGTCGTCGATGAACGAGCACGACGCTGCCCAGTCGAGGTTCGGTGCGATGTCGTCGTGGGTGGGGTCGACGCCGCTGTCCAGAACCCCCACCCGCACCCCCTCGCCCGTCGCGAGGGCGTGGGCGCCGTCGGTGGTCGCCCCGATCTGCTCCATGTCCCACTGGCACGCGGCCAGGGGCTCGTCGGTGGGGGAGGTGCCGCCCCAGAGCTCCGCGCAGAGCTCGGCGAGCTCCTCCGCGGGCGCGGCCGCACCGGCGGGGGCGGCCGGCAGCAGGGCCAGCCCGGCCAGGAGCAGACCCGACAGAAGTGCCGTGAGTCGTCGTGCCATGGGTCCTCCTCGTCCTGCCCGGGAGCACCGTCGCACCCGGGTCAAGGTTCCGGACCGGGTCGGTACCGTGCCCGGACCTCGGCTGATCGTGCGCCCGCGGTCGGCGAAATGTCCAGAACGCGCCGGTGACCTCGGGCTTCACAATCCCGGCCACCGGTGAGGGCTGGTTCGTCGTCCCCAGCGGCCTGCACCCGGGGCCGGCGCCGTGGTGAGCCCCACGTTGGGACAACGGGCTCAGGTCTGGCAGAATGAACCGCTGTACTCAGCCCGATCGGCCCCTCTCACCGTCCGGTGCTGCGTCCCGTGATCTCGAACGGCCCCGAAACCCACCGGGGCCCGACGCGGTCCGCCCCTCATCGAAACCAGGAGTGACCACCTAGTGGCAGTCAAGATCCGTCTCAAGCGTCTCGGCAAGATCCGAGCGCCGTACTACCGCGTCGTCGTCATGGACTCGCGCACCCGCCGCGACGGCCGTGCGATCGAGGAGATCGGCAAGTACCACCCCACCGAGGAGCCCTCGCTCATCGACATCGACTCCGAGCGGGCGCAGTACTGGCTCTCCGTGGGCGCCC
The DNA here is from genome assembly GCF_003814705.1 of Georgenia muralis. Taxonomy (NCBI): domain Bacteria; kingdom Bacillati; phylum Actinomycetota; class Actinomycetes; order Allobogoriellales; family Allobogoriellaceae; genus Georgenia; species Georgenia muralis. The sequence goes on from NZ_RKRA01000001.1 coordinate 2,572,511, forward strand.
AGCCCACCGAGCAGGTCGCCGCGCTGCTCAAGGTCACCGGCGACTGGCAGAAGTTCAAGGGCCTGCCGGGCGCCGAGGGCACCCTGCGCACCAAGGACACCTCCGCCGACGGCGCGGCGAAGGCCAAGGCGGACGCGGTCAAGGCCGCGGACGACGAGGCCGAGAAGCGCAAGGCGAGGGCCGCCGAGGTCAAGGCCGAGAAGGAGGCCGAGGCGCCTGCGGAGACCGCGGCCGAGGCCCCCGCCGAGGACGCCTGATCCCCGTGCTGGCGGACGCTCTCGAGCACCTCGTGCGCGGCATCGTCGACCACCCCGACGACGTCCGCGTCACCACCCGGTCGCTGCGCCGGGGGGAGCTGCTGGAGGTGCGCGTGCACCCCGAGGACCTCGGCCGTGTCATCGGCCGCTCCGGGCGCACCGCACGCGCCCTGCGCACGGTCATCGGCGCACTGTCCACCACCGGCCCGGTCCGGGTCGACGTGGTCGACACCGACCGGCGCTGACGCACCACCTCGCAGACCCGGCCCGCCGTGCGGGCCGGGTCTGCGCGTTTCCCACCCAGAGAAGGAGCCGCCGTGCTGCTCACCGTCGCCGTGATCGGCGCCCCCCACGGACTTCGCGGGGAGGTCCGCCTCGACGTCCGCACCGACGACCCGGGCCGGCGCCTCGCCGTCGGCCAGGTGCTCGAGACCGAGCCGTCGGACGCCGGACCGCTGACCGTCTCACGGTTCCGCGCCCAGGGCGGGTCCACCTACGTCCACTTCGAGGAGGCCCGCGACCGGGGCGGCGCGGAGGCGCTGCGCGGTGTCCGCCTGGTGGTGGAGTCCGACGAGGACGAGGACGAGGGCGACGACGAGGGCTGGTACCCGCACGAGCTCGTCGGCATGCGCGTGCGCCACGTCGACGGCCGCGAGCTCGGCACCGTCGCCGAGCTCGAGCACTTCCCGGCGCAGGACGTCCTGCTCGTCACCGAGCCCGACGGCGCCCAGGCGCGGGTACCCTTCGTCGCCGAGCTCGTGCCCGAGGTCGACGTCGACGCCGGTGTCATCACCGTCGACCCGCCGCGCGGGCTGTTCGCCGCGGACCCGGGCGAGGAGGACGACGAGGCCGGCGACGACGGCCCGGCCACGTCGCCGAGCGGGGACCGGCCCGCGAGCGGGGCCTGACGTGCGCGTCGACGTCGTCACGATCTTCCCCGACTACCTCGCCCCGCTCGAGCTCTCCCTGGTGGGCAGGGCCCGTCGGGACGGGCTGCTCGACCTGCGCGTGCACGACCTGCGCGACGTCACGACGGACCGCCACCGCACCGTCGACGACACGCCGTTCGGCGGGGGCGCCGGCATGGTCATGCGGCCGGACGTGTGGGGGACCGCGTTGGACGGCGTGATCGGCGAGGGGCCCGCGGTGCTGCTGGTGCCGACCCCCTCGGGCGAGCGCCTCACCCAGTCCATGGCCCAGGAGCTGGCCGGGGCCGAGCGGATCGTCATCGCGTGCGGCCGCTACGAGGGGATCGACGCGCGCGTCGCCGAGCACTACTCCGCCGTGCCGGGGGTGCAGGTGCGCGAGGTCTCCATCGGCGACTACGTCCTCAACGGCGGCGAGGTCGCCGCGCTGGTCGTCGTCGAGGCCGTGGCCCGGCTCCTGCCCGGCGTCGTCGGCAACCCCGCCTCCCTCGTCGAGGAGTCCCACGGGGAGGCCGGGCTCCTGGAGTACCCCGTCTACACCAAGCCGCCCGTCTGGGCGGGGCTGGCCGTCCCCGAGGTCCTCACCTCCGGCCACCACGGGCGCGTCGCGCGCTGGCGGCGGGACCAGGCACTGGCACGCACGGCCGAGCGACGGCCCGACATGCTCGCCGCCCTCCCGCCCGGGGACCTCGACGCCGAGGACCGCCGCGTGCTCGCCGGGCTCGGCTGGTACGTCCCCGCCGGGTCCGGGCCGGTCCGGGTGCGGGTGCGCGACGCCGTCGCCGCCGACGCCCCGGCACTGGCGGACCTGGCCGCGGCCACCTTCCCGCTGGCCTGCCCGCCCGGCCTGGGGGCGGAGGACATCGCGGCGTTCGTCGGGTCACACCTGACGGCCGCGCACTTCGCCGCCTACCTGGCCGAGCCCGAGCGCTACCTCGTGCAGGTGGCCGACGCCGGCACCGACGTCGGCACCGACGCCGGCACCGACGTCGGCTCCGACGTCGCCGGCGGGGGCCCGCTCGTGGGCTACACCGTCGTCGTCCTGCCGCTCTCGGCCGATGAGGGGCCGGCGGCGGCCGAGGTCGCCGAGATCGTCCCGGGCCGCCCGGCCGCCGAGCTGAGCAAGTGCTACGTGCTGCCCGAGCTTCACGGGACCGGCCTCGGCGGTGCGCTGATGGCCTCCGCCGTGGACGCCGTCGCCGAGCGTCGGGTCGAGGGCGAGCCCGTGGCCACGCTCTGGCTCGGCACCAACAAGGGGAACCGCCGCGCGCAGCGCAGCTACCTCCGGCACGGGTACACCACGGTCGGCACCCGCTCGTTCCGTGTGGGCGAGGCGCTCGAGGAGGACCTGGTCATGGCCCGTCCGGTGCCGCACGCCACACCCGGGCCCGACGTCGGAGGTTAGCCAGCCCGTCACGGCTGTGGCAGACTAGGACGGCCCTGCGTCGCGACATCGTGCCTCCCGGACCTGCCACAGGGGGACCGGGCACGCCGACGCCGAGCACCCACGAGACGACAAGCGGCACACCGCCGCCCGAGCAGCGCGCGTGACCTGTGGCACGAGCGGGAAGAGATCACATGCAGACCCTGGACACCGTCGACGCCTCCTCGCTCCGCGAGGACATCCCGTCCTTCCGGCCCGGCGACACCCTCAAGGTCAACGTCAAGGTCGTCGAGGGCACCCGCTCCCGCATCCAGGTCTTCCAGGGCGTCGTCATCGCCCGCTCGGGCGACGGCGTGCGCGAGACGTTCAAGATCCGCAAGGTCAGCTTCGGCGTGGGCGTCGAGCGGACCTTCCCGGTGCACTCGCCCTCGTTCGACAGCATCGAGGTCGTCACCCGCGGTGACGTGCGTCGCGCCAAGCTTTACTACCTGCGCTCCCTGCGCGGCAAGAAGGCCAAGATCAAGGAGAAGCGCCAGCCCACCGCGCGCTGACCCGTGCTGCCCGGCCACCCTCGCGGTGTGCCGGGCAGCGTGCTGTCCGGACCTTGTAGGGTCTAGCCACGGCCCCCGTCGGGCCGCGACCGGCAGGGTCGCACCGCAAGAGGGGAAGTCACGACCAGGTGAGCACCGAGAGCACCAACGCGCCGGAGCAGGGCGAGCCCCTCGCCCCGACGGCGCCGGCGCCCCGCCCGGCGATGCCGCCGAGCTACCCGCCCGCTCCCGCTCCCTCGGCCGCCGCGCCCCCGGCCCGGCGCCGTGGCGGGTGGCTGCGCGAGACCCTCACCGTGATGGTCAGCGCCCTGGTCCTGTCCGTCCTCATCAAGACCTTCTTCGCGCAGGCGTTCTACATCCCGTCGGGCTCCATGGAGCACACCCTCGAGCTCGGTGACCGGGTCATGGTCAACAAGCTGGCGCCCGAGCCGTTCGACCTCGAGCGCGGTGACGTCGTCGTCTTCGTCGACCCTGGTGGGTGGCTCGACGATCTCCCCCCGGACACCCGGCCCGTGTGGCAGCAGCGGGTGACCGAGGTTCTCACCTGGGTGGGTCTGCTTCCCCAGGACGCCGGCCAGCACCTCATCAAGCGCATCGTGGGAGTCGGCGGCGACACGGTGGCCGCCGAGGACGGCGTCCTCACGGTCAACGGCGAGGCCGTCGAGGAGCCGTACCTGCGGGAGGGCGTGTCCTCGAGCGAGACCGACTTCTCCGTCGAGGTCCCCGAGGGCCAGCTGTGGCTCATGGGCGACAACCGCTCGAACTCGGCGGACTCCCGCGCGCACCTCGGTGACCCCGGCGGCGGCACCGTGCCGGTCGACAACGTCGTGGGCCGCGCCTTCGTCATCCTGTGGCCCGCGGAGCGGATCTCCCTGCTCAACAACCCCGGGACCTTCGAGGACGTCCCGGCCCCAGCGCCGTGAGCGCGCCCGCCGACCGCGTGCCGGCGACGAGAGCCGCCGTGCGGTCCACCGCCCGACGCCGGCCGTCGCGGAGCCTGGAGACGGCGCTGCTCGCCGAGCTCGGCGGCGACGTCCTCGTCGCGGGCATGGACGAGGTGGGGCGCGGCGCGCTGGCCGGCCCGGTCACCGTCGGCGTCGCCGTCGTCGGTGCCGCGACGTCGCGCCGGATGCCCCGTGGCCTCGCCGACTCCAAGCTGCTGACCGCACGGGCCCGTGAGGACCTCGTCGACCCGGTGCACGCGTGGTGCGCGGACTCGGCCGTCGGCCACGCCGGTCCGGAGGAGATCGACCGCCTCGGCATCATCGCGGCGCTGCGGCTCGCCGGCCGTCGGGCGCTGGCCGAGCTGGCCGCCCGCGGACGCGTCCCGGCGGTCGTCATCCTCGACGGCGTCCACGACTGGCTCAGCGACCCGGAGCCGGACCTCTTCTCGGCGATGCTCGTGCCCGATCTCGACGTGCCGGGCGCCCCCGTCCCGTGCCCGCCGGTGCGCACCCAGGTCAAGGCCGACGCCGCGTGCGCCGTCGTCGCCGCCGCGAGCGTCCTGGCGAAGGTGGCCCGCGACCGGATCATGGTGGACCTCGCACCGCACCACCCGCGGTACGGCTGGGAGGCGAACAAGGGGTACAGCTCCGCCGAGCACATCGAGGCCCTGCGCGAGGACGGCACCTGTGAGCTGCACCGCCGCTCCTGGCGGCTGCCCGGCCTGGGCGGCCCCGACCGCGCGGGCGGCATCGACCCGAGCGGGGAGGACGTGGCGGCCTGCGAGGACGCCGTCAGCGACGACGTCCTCGATGATGACGTCCTCGGCGACGACGACGCGCGCGACACCCATGACGACGGGTTCGCCTCCCACGACGACGGGTTCGCCTCCCACGACGACGCGCTCGCCACCCACGACGGTGCGCGTACGTCCGAGCGTCGGCCGGAGGGCATGATGGTCCCGTGAGCGCCGAGGACCTGGAGAACTACGAGACCGAGCTCGAGCTCGACCTGTACCGCGAGTACCGCGACGTGGTGAGCCTGTTCTCGTACGTCGTCGAGACCGAGCGCCGGTTCTACCTGGCCAACAACGTCGACGTGCAGGTGCGCTCGACCGGCGGGGAGGTCTTCTTCGAGCTGACCCTGACCGACGCCTGGGTGTGGGACGTCTACCGCTCCGCCCGGTTCGTGAAGTCGGTGCGGGTGGTCACGTTCAAGGACGTCAACGTCGAGGAGCTCGCCAAGCGCGAGCTCGAGGTCCCCTGACCGGCGCGCTCGACGTCTCCTGACCGGACGCGTGGCGATGCCCTGACCGGACCCGCGCGACGTCACCTGCCCCACGCGAGCCCGAGGCCCTGAGGCCGCGGCGCCGCCCACTCCTCCCGCACCGCTCACCGCGCTGACGGTCCGTCCCCAGCCGGGCGGGCGGGCCGACGTCAGGGTCCGCCGCCCCGGCAGGCTCGCGTCCATGAGAGCCAAGGACGCGGTCGGTGCGTACGGCGAGCGCGTGGCCGAGCGGCTCCTCGCCGAGGAGGGCCTGGAGGTGGTCGAGCGCAACTGGCGCTGCGCGCGCGGGGAGATCGACCTCGTCGCCGTCGACCACGAGCGCGACGAGATCGTCTTCGTCGAGGTCAAGACCCGACGGGGAACGGCGCACGGTCACCCCGCCGAGGCCGTGACCCGGGTCAAGCTCGCCCGGCTGCGCGTCCTGGCGGCGCTGTGGCTGAGCGAGCACGACCGCCGCGCCCGCGGCATCCGCATCGACGTCGTCGCGGTCCTGGCCAGACCGGCGGGACCGGCGGTGGTCGAGCACCTCAGGGCGGTGGGGTGAGTGGGGCTCGGACGTACCCGCACCGTCTCGCTCCTGGGGCTGCAGGGGCACGTCGTCGAGGTGGAGGCGCACGTGGCGCCCGGCCTGCCCGCCTTCACGGTCGTCGGGCTGCCCGACGCCTCGGTCAACGAGGCCAAGGAGCGGGTGCGGGCCGCGGTGACGTCCTCGGGACTGGCGTGGCCCGCGCGCCGGACGACGGTGAACCTCTCCCCGGCGACCCTGCCCAAGACCGGCTCCGGCCTCGACCTGGCGCTCGCCGTGGCCGTGCTGGCCGCTGTGGGCCTGCCCGGGGCGGCGGAGGCCGCGGGGCGGGTCCACCTGGGTGAGCTCGGGCTCGACGGTCGGCTGCACCCGGTGCGCGGGATCCTGCCCGCCGTGGCCGCGGCGGTGAGCGCCGGTCGGCCCGACGTCGTGGTCCCCGCCGCCAACGCCGTCGAGGCGAGGCTCGTGCCCGGGGCGGTCGTCCGGCCGGTCCACCACCTCGCCGAGCTCCTGCGCTCCTACGGCGGTGACGCCCGGGTCCCGGACCTGCCCACCGAGATCCCGCGCTCGGTCGTGGTGCCCCCGGTCGTGCCGGCTCCGCCGGACCTCGCGGAGGTGCTGGGGCAGGACGAGGCCCGGTTCGCCCTGGAGGTCGCCGCGGCGGGCGGCCACCACCTCTTCCTCGTCGGACCGCCCGGCGCCGGGAAGACGATGCTCGCCGCCCGCCTGCCCGGGCTGCTGCCGGACCTCACCGACGCCGAGGCGGTGGAGGTGACCGCCGTCCACTCGGTGGCCGGCACGTTCGACCCCGCCCAGGGACTCATCCGGCGACCGCCCTTCGAGGAGCCGCACCACACCGCCACACCGGCCGCGGTGGTCGGCGGGGGGTCCGGCCTGCCGCGCCCCGGTGCCGCCAGCCGGGCGCACCACGGGGTGCTCCTGCTCGACGAGGCTCCCGAGTTCTCCCCACGGGTCCTGCAGACGCTGCGTCAGCCGCTCGAGCGCGGCGAGCTGGTCCTCCACCGTGCGGCCGGGACCGCACGCTACCCCGCCCGCTTCCAGCTGGTGCTCGCCGCGAACCCCTGCCCGTGCGGACGGGCGGTGGGCAAGGGCCTGCACTGCACGTGCCGGCCCATGGAGCGGCGGCGCTACCTGGCCCGGCTGGGCGGCCCGCTGCTCGACCGCGTCGACATCCAGGTCGACGTCGAGCCGGTGAGCCGCGCCGCGCTCTCGCTCGGCGGAGCCCCGGACACGACCGCAGCCGTGGCGTCGCGCGTCGCCCTGGCCCGGGACCGTCAGCGCCGGCGGCTGGCCGGCACCCCCTGGTCGACCAACGCCGCCGTGCCCGGCTCCTGGCTGCGTGGCCCGGAGGGCAACCTCCCCGACGACGTCCGTACCGCCCTCGGCCGCGCCGCGGACCGCGGGGTGCTGAGCATGCGGGGGATGGACCGCGTGCTGCGTCTGGCGTGGACCTTGGCGGACCTCGACGGACGCGGCCGCCCGACCGTGGCCGACGTCGGCGCGGCCCTCGGGCTGCGCACGAGAGGAGAGAGCGATGCCTGACCTGCCCTTCGACGCCGGCGACGCCCGCCTGGCGGCCGCCGCCTGGAGCCGCCTGGTGGAGCCGGGAGACACGGCCGCCGGGATCCTCGTCTCCCGGCTCGGCCCGGTGGCAGCCCTGGACTGGCTCGTCGGTGCCGCCCGCGGCCGGCCGGCGGCGGTGCCGGGCGAAGAACGGCCCTGGGAGGCGGCCGTGGCGCGGTGGGTGCCGCGCCTGGAGAACCTGGATGTGCGCCGCGAGCTCGAGGTGCTCCACCGGCTCGGCGGGACGCTGGTCGTGCCGGGTGAGCCCGGCTGGCCCACCGCCCTCGCCGACCTGGGCGAGGGCGCACCCTTCGCCCTGTGGGTGCGCGGGGACCCCACCGTCCTCGCCGCTCCACGGACGGCCGCGCTCGTGGGCGCCCGCGCGGCCACCGCCTACGGCCAGCGCGCGGCCGCCGACCTGGCGGGCGCACTGACCGAGGCCGGGACGGTCGTCGTCTCCGGCGGGGCGTACGGCATCGACGCCGCTGCCCACCGCGGGGCGCTGGCGGCCGGCGGTCCGACCGTGGCGGTCCTCGCCGGTGGCGTGGACCGGCTCTACCCAGCCGGGAACGCCGCCCTCCTGGAGGCGGTCGAGTCCGACGGGGCGGTCGTCGCCGAGGTACCTCCGGGCTGCGCACCGAGCCGGTCGAGGTTCCTCGCGCGGAACCGGCTCATCGCGGCGCTCGGGGCCGTGACCGTCGTGGTCGAGGCGGCCTGGCGCTCAGGGGCCCTGAGCACCGCCACCCGTGCGGCCGAGCTCGCCCGGCCCGTCGGCGCGGTCCCGGGCCCGATCACCTCGATGGCGTCGGTCGGTTGCCACCGGCTGCTGCGCGAGGGGGCGGTGTGCGTGACCGACGCCGCGGAGGTCCTCGAGCTCGCGGGCCCGGTGGGCAGCGCCACGGTCGCCGAGCCCGCGGTCCAGGCAGGCCTCCTCGACGGTCTGGACGACGTCGCCGCCCGGGTCCTCGACGCTCTGCCCGCCCGGTCGGCGGCACCGGCGGAGAACCTGGCCCGGACCGCCGGGCTCAGCGCCGCCGAGGTCCGTTCTGCGCTCGGCCTCCTCGAGCTCGCCGGCCGGGTCCGCCGGCACGGCAGCGCGTGGCGCCGGACCTGAGCGGGGCCGCCTGGCTACCGTGGCGTGATGAGCGTCGAGGCGGACCGGGAGGTGCTCGACGCGTTCCTGCGTCACCTCGCCCTCCAGCGCGGGATGTCCCCGCACACCGTGCGCGCCTACGCCGGGGACGTCCTCGACCTGCTCACCTACCTCGGTGCGGCCGGCGCCGCGCCGACGGCGCTCGCCTCGCTCGACCTCACCGACCTGCGCGGGTGGCTCGCGGCGCAGCAGCGGCGTGGGATGTCACGAGCCACACTGGCCCGCCGGGCCGCTGCCGCCCGTGCCTTCTCGCGCTGGGCGCACCGCAGCGGGCACCTGCCCGCGGACGTCGGTGCACGTCTGCGCAGCCCCCGCGCCGACCGCCACCTGCCCACGGTCCTCGGCGTCGACGACACCGCCCGCCTGCTGGCCGCGGCGCAGGAGCGTGCGGCCGACGACGAACCCCTGCACCTGCGCGACTGGGCGGCCCTGGAGCTGCTGTACGCCTGCGGGGTGCGCATCAGCGAGCTCGTGGGTGCCGACGTCGACGACGTGGATCTCGCCGAGCGGACCGTCCGGGTGCTCGGCAAGGGCGGGAAGGAGCGGGTGGTGCCCTTCGGCGTCCCGGCGGCCCGGGCCACGGCGGCGTGGCTCGAGCGCGGCCGACCGGCGCTCGCGGGTCCCACCTCCGCCGGCGCGCTGCTCCTGGGGGCGCGCGGAGCGCGGCTGGACCCCCGCACGGTGCGCGAGGTCCTGCACCGGCTCACCGCGGCGGCGGGCGTGCACGACCTCGCGCCGCACGGTCTGCGCCACACCGCCGCCACGCACCTCCTCGCGGGCGGGTCGGACCTGCGCACGGTCCAGGAGGTCCTGGGGCACGCCTCCCTCGCGACCACCCAGCGGTACACCCACGTCACCCCCGAGCGGCTGCGCGCCGCCTACGGCCAGGCGCACCCGAGGGCCTGAGCTCACGGCAGTCCGGCGAGGTCTGCCGGGAGCAGGCGCACCACCACCTCCAGGCCCAGCAGGTCCATGGGGTCGACGTAGGACTGCGGACCCGTGCGGGCGCCCCAGTGCAGGCAGGTCGTCAGCTCCCACACGGGGCAGTGACCGGACTCCAGCAGGCCGAGGACCTCGCCGCGGCGCACCCGGTCGCCGGTCGCCACCACGGGGGAGACCGGCTCGTACGTCGTGCGCACCCCGTCGGCGTGCTGGACCGAGACCACCGGACGGTCCACCACCTGGCCGGCGAAGACCACGACGCCGTCGGCCGCCGTGCGGACCGCCGAGCCCGAGCTGTGCGCCAGGTCCACGCCGCGGTGGCCCGATCCCCAGGGCTGCGCCGGGGCGGTGAAGTCCCGCACGAGGTCGGCCGGGCCACCGGTGGGCCAGTCGTACACGACCTCCCCGACCGACCGCCCCTGCGCGCTCGACGTGGGCACCGCGGGGGTGGCCCCGCTCCGGGCGCCGGCCGGGTCGAGACTCGAGTCCGGCGGGGCGGGGTCGACGCGCGCGGTGACGACCGGCGCGGTGACGACCGGAGCGGCGTCGACCGGCGCGGCAAGGGCGGGAGCGGCGGGTACCACCGGCCCGCCGGTCACCGCCACCAGGGAGAGGGCGGCGCCGGAGACCCCCACGAGGAGGGCGACGACCGCGGCGTGCGTACCGGAGAGGCTCATGCGGCGAGGGTCCGCCGTGCGAGCCGAGGCTGGGCCGTCGCCGGCACCGGCCTGGGGATGTCCTTGCGGGGCTGCCCGTGTGGAGGAGAGGTGCCCCCGGGCGGGCGGGCGGTGCGGGCCCGGACAGGGATCGGATAGCATGGCTCCCGCAACCGGCAGCAGTCGGTTGACATCGCGTGCCCGCATGTCGTCGCACCACCGCCCCGGTCCCCAACCGGGACGGCCAGGTCGGCGAGGCGACCTCCGGTCCTCTCCGCGCGAGAGGTGCTTTCTCGTCGCGGGCACCAGGGTCCCAGGCCACCCGGCCGCGGACGACAACCGAGAGACGGGCCGCGCGACGCCTTCACGGCGAGCGTGGCCCCGTGGTGTGCGGGATCCCCGCACCAGGAAGGACGAGCCATGGCCGTCGTCACCATGCGCCAGCTCCTCGAGAGCGGCGTGCACTTCGGGCACCAGACCCGGCGCTGGAACCCGAAGATGAAGCGCTTCATCTTCACCGAGCGCAACGGCATCTACATCATCGACCTGCAGCAGTCGCTGACGGACATCGACCGTGCGTTCGAGTTCGTCAAGGAGACCGTCGCCCACGGCGGGAACATCCTCTTCGTCGGCACCAAGAAGCAGGCGCAGGAGTCCATCGCCGAGCAGGCCCAGCGCGTGGGCATGCCCTACGTCAACGAGCGCTGGCTCGGCGGCATGCTCACCAACTTCGGCACCGTGCACAAGCGCCTCCAGCGCCTCAAGGAGCTCGAGCAGGTCGACTTCGACGACGTCGCCGGCAGCGGCTTCACCAAGAAGGAGCTGCTCATGCAGCGCCGTGAGCGGGACAAGCTCGCGCGCACCCTCGGCGGCATCCGCGACATGGCGAAGATCCCCTCGGCCGTGTGGATCGTCGACACGAAGAAGGAGCACCTCGCCGTCGCCGAGGCCCGCAAGCTCCACATCCCGGTCGTGGCGATCCTGGACACCAACTGCGACCCCGACGAGGTCGACTACCGCATCCCGGGCAACGACGACGCCATCCGCGCCGTCTCGCTGCTGACCCGCGTCATCGCGGACGCCGCGGCCGAGGGGCTCGTCGCCCGCCACGGTGGCGGCGGCGCCGCGCCCACCGCGGAGGAGCCCCTGGCCGAGTGGGAGCGCGAGCTCCTCGCCGCCCACGAGGCCGACCAGTCCGCGACCGCCTCCGTGGTCGCGGCCGATGCCCCCGCGGCCGACGTCGCTGCCGCCGAGCAGACCGCCGGCGTCACCCACGACGCCCAGGAGGTTGCCGAGGCCGCCGAGGCCGCCGAGGAGACCCCCGGCGTCGACGTCGCGGGCCCGGACACCACCCAGGTGGCCGACAACTCCGTCGCCGCGGAGGACGCCAAGGCCGCCGAGGCCGCGCCGTCCGCCGAGACCGAGCAGGCCTGACCCACCACCGCTGATCTGGAGAGGATCACTTATGGCGAACTACACCGCCGCTGACATCAAGGCTCTGCGCGAGAAGACCGGCGCGGGCATGCTCGACGTCAAGAAGGCCCTGGACGAGGCGAACGGCGACGCCGACAAGGCGCTGGAGATCATCCGCGTCAAGGGCCTCAAGGGCGTCGCCAAGCGCGAGGGGCGCACCGTCGCCGAGGGGCTCGTCGCGGCTCAGATCGTCGCCGAGGGCGACGGCGAGACCGGCGTCATGGTCGAGGTCAACTCCGAGACCGACTTCGTCGCGAAGAACCAGAGCTTCATCGACTTCGCCGACAGCGTGCTCGCCGCGGCGGTCGCCACCGGCGCCACCGACGTCGAGACCCTCCTGGGAGCCGAGGTCGACGGCGAGACCGTGCAGGCCAAGGTCGACAACATCGCCGCCACCATCGGCGAGAAGATCGTCGTGCGCCGTCTCGTGCGGGTCAGCGGCGAGAAGGTCGCCAGCTACCTGCACCGCACCGCCAAGGACCTCCCGCCGTCGGTGGGCGTGCTCGTGGCCACCGACGCCGCCGGCGCCGAGGTCGGGCGCGACGTCGCGATGCACGTCGCGGCGTACTCGCCCAGCTACCTGGGCCGTGACGAGGTCCCCGCCGACCTGGTGGAGAACGAGCGCCGCATCGCCGAGGAGACCGCCCGCAACGAGGGCAAGCCCGAGGCCGCGCTGCCGAAGATCACCGAGGGCCGCCTCAACGGGTTCTTCAAGGAGAACGTCCTGCTCGACCAGGCGTTCGCCAAGGACCCCAAGAAGACGGTCGGCAAGGTCGTGGAGGAGGCCGGCGGCACCGTCACCGGCTTCGCCCGCTTCCGCGTCGGCGCCTGACGCACCCACCGGTGGCCCCGGCCCGTACGGGTCGGGGCCACCGGCGCACCACCGCGCGCCGGGGCCGCTGCCCCGCCCACCCACCCCTGGAGGACCGATCACCGTGCAGCCCGACACCGCGCCCGCCGGCGGGCCCGCCCGCCGCGTCCTGCTCAAGCTCTCCGGGGAGGTCTTCGGCGGCGGCAGGGTCGGCCTGGACCCCGACGTCGTCTCGGCCGTCGCGCGGGAGATCGCCGCGGCTGTCGCCGAGGGCGTCCAGGTGGCCGTGGTGGTCGGCGGCGGCAACTTCTTCCGTGGCGCGGAACTCTCCCAGCGCGGCCTGGACCGCTCCCGCGCCGACTACATGGGCATGCTCGGCACCGTGATGAACGCCCTGGCCCTCCAGGACTTCCTCGAGAAGGCCGGTGTGCGCACCCGCGTGCAGACCGCCATCACCATGGGGCAGGTCGCCGAGCCGTACATCCCCCTGCGGGCGATCCGCCACCTCGAGAAGGGCCGCGTCGTGGTCTTCGGCGCCGGCGCCGGCATGCCCTTCTTCTCCACCGACACCGTCGCCGCCCAGCGGGCGCTGGAGACGCACTGCGACGAGGTCCTCGTGGGCAAGAACGGTGTGGACGGGGTCTACACCGCCGACCCGCGCGTGGACCCCGGTGCCGTGCGGCTGGACCACCTCACCTACGCCGAGGCGATCCAGCAGGGTCTGCGCGTCGTCGACGCCGCCGCCTTCAGCCTGTGCATGGACAACGACCTCACGATGCGGGTCTTCGGCATGGGTGAGCCCGGTAACGTCACCCGCGCCCTGCGGGGTGAGAGGATCGGAACGCTCGTGACCACCCGTGAAGCTGACAACCAAGGAGTGACGCCGTGATCGACGACGCCCTGCTCGAGGCCGAGGAGAAGATGGACAAGGCCGTGGAGGTGGCCCGCGAGGAGATGAGCCACATCCGCACCGGCCGCGCCAACGCCGGCATGTTCAACCCGGTCCTCGTGGACTACTACGGCGCGCCGACCCCCCTGCAGCAGCTCGGCTCGCTCACGATCCCCGAGGCCCGCACCGTCCTCATCACGCCCTACGACCGCTCCGCCTCCAGCGCGATCGCCAAGGCCCTGCGCGAGTCCGACCTCGGCGTGAACCCCACGGACGACGGCAACGTCATCCGCGTGGTGCTGCCCGCCCTGACGGAGGAGCGTCGGCGCGACTACGTCAAGCTCGCCAAGCACAAGGGCGAGGACGCGCGCATCGCCATCCGCTCCGTGCGGCGCAAGGCGAAGGAGACCCTGGACCGCATCGCCAAGGACGGCGAGGCCGGGCAGGACGAGGTCGACCGGGCCGAGAAGGAGCTCGAGGCGCTGACGAAGAAGCACGTCGAGCTCGTCGACCACGTGCTCGAGGCCAAGGAGCGCGAGCTGCTCGAGGTCTGATGGCCCCCGCACCCGCGGCCGACCCCCGCGACAGCCAGGACAGCCTCGCCGCCGCACTGCGCCGGCTCCGCGAGGCGCGGGAGCGAGCCCGCACGGCCCTGGTCACCCCGGCCCCGCCGCGCCCGAAGGACCCCGTCCCGCCCGCCGGGCGGGCGGGACGGAACCTGCCCGCCGCGATCGCCGTCGGCGTCTCGCTCCTGGTGCTCGTGGGCATCAGCCTGCTCACCCGTCCGGAGCTCTTCGTCGCCCTGGCCGTCGTGGCGTCGGTGGGGGCGATGTGGGAGCTCGCGCGCGCCGTCGCCCAGCGCGGGATCCGGGTGCCGCTCCTGCCGCTGGTGGTCGGGGCGGTCGGGGTGCTCGTCTCGGCGTGGGTGGCCGGTGCCGAGGCCATGCTCATGGCCTTCACCCTCACCGCCGGCGGGGTGTTCGTCTGGCGCGTCATCGACGGGGGCGGGCGGGACGCGGTGCGCGACGCCGCCGCCGGCATCTTCACCGCCGCGTACGTGCCGTACCTGGCCGGGTTCGCCGTCCTCCTGCTGCGCCTGGAGGACGGTCCGCTGCTGGTCCTGACGTTCCTGCTGGTCACCATCGCCAACGACACGGGCGGCTACGTGGCCGGGGTGCTGTTCGGCAAGCACCCCATGGCGCCGTCGATCAGCCCGAAGAAGTCCTGGGAGGGCCTGGCCGGCTCGGTCGTGCTCGCCGTCGCCGTCGGCGTCGTCATGCTCGGCCCCGTCCTCGACGGCCCCTGGTGGGCCGGGGCCGTGCTGGGCGTCGCCGCGGTCGGCGCCGCGACGACCGGCGACCTCGCCGAGTCCCTCCTCAAGCGCGACCTGGGCCTGAAGGACATGAGCTCACTGCTGCCCGGCCACGGCGGGATCATGGACCGGCTCGACTCCCTCCTCGTGGCGGCCCCGGTGTCCTACCTCATCCTCGCGGCCGCCACCGGCCAGGCGGCACTCTGAGAGAATGGGCCGGTCATGACGCAGCAGCCCCAGATCCGTCCCTCCCACGAGGTCAGCCCCGGTGACCGCCCGGTCCTGACCTTCGCCGCCAAACGTCGGGGCAAGCCCCCGCGGCACCTCGCGGACCTCTCCGCCGAGGAGCGCCGGTCGGTCGCGGCCGAGCTCGGTGTCCCCGCCTTCCGGCTGGACCAGCTCGCCCGGCACTACTTCGCCCACCTCACCCGCGACCCGGCGGACATGTCCGACCTGCCCGCCGCGGACCGCGACGAGCTCACCACCACCCTCGTCCCCGAGCTGGTGAGCAAGGTCCGCGACCTCGCCGCCGACAAGGGCATGACGGTGAAGTCGCTGTGGAACCTCTTCGACGGCGCGATGGTCGAGTCGGTCCTCATGCGCTACTCCGAGCGCACCACTTTGTGCGTCTCCTCCCAGGCCGGCTGCGGGATGGCCTGCCCCTTCTGCGCCACCGGGCAGCAGGGCCTCACGCGCAACCTCTCCACCGCCGAGATCGTCGAGCAGGTCCGCCTGGCGGCCCGCTCGTGCCGCGACGGCGAGCTCCCCGGCGGTCCCACCCGGCTGAGCAACGTCGTCTTCATGGGCATGGGCGAGCCGATGGCCAACTACAAGGCCGTCATCGGCGCCGTGCGCCGCATGGTCGACCCCGCCCCGGCGGGCCTGGGCCTGTCCGCCCGGAACGTCACCGTCTCCACCGTCGGGCTGGTCCCGGCCATCGACAAGCTGGCGAAGGAGGGCATCCCGGTCACCCTGGCGGTGTCCCTGCACGCCCCCGACGACGGCCTGCGCGACGAGCTCATCCCGATCAACTCGCGCTGGAAGGTCGGCGAGCTCCTCGACGCCGCCCGGCGCTACTTCGACGCGACCGGCCGACGGGTGAGCATCGAGTACGCCCTCATCAAGGACATGAACGACCACGCCTGGCGCGCCCAGCTCCTCGCCGACGAGCTCAACGCCCGCGGCCGCGGCTGGGTGCACGTCAACCCCATCCCGCTCAACCCCACCCCGGGGTCGATCTGGACGGCGAGCGAGCGCGGGGTCGAGCAGGAGTTCGTCGACACGCTCCGACGTGCCGGGATACCGACGACGGTGCGGGACACTCGGGGCAGCGACATCGACGGCGCCTGCGGCCAGCTGGCCGCCGAGGTGCTCGTCCAGACGAAGGGGCAGGGATGACGGCGATGTTCCCGCCGGCGGGGCGGATGCGCACCGGCTACGACCGGGCCGAGGTGGAGGAGTTCTTCACCCGGGCCCGGGCGGCGTACGAGAGCGGCGAGCCGGGCGGTCCGGACGCCGCCGCCACGGCGTCGCTGAGCTCGACCGGGTTCGACGAGAAGGACGTGCGCGCCGCCGCGTTCACGCTGGTGCGCGACGGGTACTCCGCCGCCGCGGTCGACGCCGCGCTCGACCGGCTCGAGAGCGCGTTCGTCCAGCGCCGGCGCACCGCGTTCATCGCCGCGCAGGGCGAGAGCGCCTGGATGGACCACATCGCCGACCGCGCGACCACGCTCTACCCGCGCCTCCTGCGCCCCGCCGGTGAGCGGTTCCGCAGCCCGGAGAGCGGGCACGGCTACGACCGCGACGCCGTCGACGCCCTCCTCGAGCGGCTCGTCGCGTACTTCGACGACGGCGGCGAGCTGACCTCCGCGGAGCTGCGCACGGCGACCTTCCCGCGGGCGCGCGCGCCGAGGGCGTACCACGAGGGCACCGTCGACGCCTACCTCGACCGCGCGGTCGAGGTGCTCGTCGCGGTGGAGTGAGCGGCTTGACCCCCACCGACGTCGTCCTGCTCGGCTCCACCGGCTCCATCGGCACCCAGGCCCTCGAGGTCGTCGCCGCGTCAGCCCCGGGGACGTTCCGCGTGACCGCCCTCAGCGCCGGCGGCGGCCACCTCGAGCTGCTCGCCGAGCAGGCGGTGCTGCACGACGTCCCGGTCGTGGCGCTCGCCCACGGCGGTCACGGCGCCGTCACCCGGCTGCGCGAGCTGCTCGCGGACGAGCGGGCCCGCACCGGCCGGGACGACCTCGCCGAGCCCGAGATCCTCACCGGGCCCGACGCCGCCACCACGGTCGCCGGCTCGCCGGGCGCCGTCGTCCTCAACGGCATCACCGGCTCGGTGGGCCTCGCGCCCACCCTGGCCGCCCTGCGGTCGGGGGCGACCCTCGCGCTGGCCAACAAGGAGTCCCTCGTCGTCGGCGGGTCCCTCGTGCGCGCGGTCCAGACCCGGCCAGGTCAGGTCGTGCCCGTGGACTCCGAGCACTCGGCGATCGCCCAGGCGCTGCGCTCGGGCCGCCACGAGAAGGGGATGACCAGCCCCGTCGTCACCGGGCGCTCCGAGGTCCGGCGGCTCGTCCTGACCGCCTCGGGCGGCCCCTTCCGCGGGCGCACCCGCGACGAGCTCGCCGCCGTGACGCCCGCCCAGGCCCTCGCGCACCCCACCTGGGCCATGGGTCCGGTCGTGACCGTGAACTCCTCGACCATGGTCAACAAGGGCCTCGAGCTCATCGAGGCGCACCTGCTCTTCGACGTCCCGGCCGAGGACGTCGTCGTCGTCGTCCACCCGCAGTCGGTGGTCCACTCGATGGTGGAGTTCCACGACGGGTCCACCCTCGCCCAGGCCTCACCGCCGGACATGCGCCTGCCCATCGCGCTGGGCCTGACGTGGCCGGACCGGCCTGCCGGGGTCACCGCGCCGTGCCGGTGGGACGAGCCCACGGCCTGGACGTTCGAGCCGCTGGACGAGAGCACCTTCCCGGCCGTGGCGCTGGCCCGGGCGGCGGCGGCCGCCTCCGCGACCCACCCCGCCGTGCTGAACGCCGCGAACGAGCAGTGCGTCGCGGCCTTCCTCGACCGTCGCCTCGACTACCTCGGCATCGTCGAGGTCGTCGCCGAGGTGCTCGAGGAGCACGAGGGCCCGGCCGCCTCGACCGACCTCTCCCTCGCCGACGTCCTCGGCGCCGAGGAGCGGGCCAGGGCCCGCGCCGAGGAGCTCATCGCCGCCCGCGGCTGAGGCACGGACCACCTCGCCCGCGCACCGTCCGCCACATCCGGAGCCCGCCCGGCCGGGTCGCGCACCGGTCCCGGAACCACCTCGCCCGCGCCGTCGTTGAGGTGGACAATGGCCACGTCCCACAGGAAGGAGCCCCACCGTGGAGTTCGTCGTCGGGGTCCTCATCCTCTTCGTGGGGCTGCTCGCCTCCATCGCCCTGCACGAGGTGGGCCACCTCGTGCCCGCCAAGAGGTTCGGCGTCAAGGTCCCGCAGTACATGGTCGGCTTCGGCAAGACCCTGTGGTCGCGCACGGTCGGTGACACCGAGTACGGCGTCAAGGCACTCCCGCTCGGCGGGTACGTCCGCATGGTCGGGATGTACCCGCCCACCCGGCGTGCCGAGCGGCCGCGCCGGGACGGCCGTCCCACGCTCGTCCAGGAGGCGCGCGCCGCCGCCCTGGAGGAGATCGGGCCGGGGGAGGAGCCTCGCGCCTTCTACAACCTCACGGTCCCGCGCAAGCTCGTGGTCATGCTCGGCGGGCCCACGATGAACCTGGTCATCTCCGCGGTCCTGCTGGGTGTCACGGTCGTCACCCTCGGTCTCGGCCAGTACACGACGACGCTCGGCACGGTCCAGCAGTGCCTGGTCGAGGACCCGGCCCAGGAGGGCTGCACCCCCGCCGACCCCGCGGCGCCCGGCGCCGCCGCCGGCCTGCTGCCCGGCGACGAGGTCCTCACGTGGGACGGCGTCGAGGCGCGCACCTGGGAGGACGTGTCGGGAGCGATCGCCGGCGGTGACACCGGGCCCGTCCAGGTCGAGGTCCTGCGCGACGGTGCCCCGCTCACCCTCACCGTGGTCCCCGAGCTCACCGAGCGACCGGTCCTCGGCGACGACGGGGCGCCGTTGACCGAGGACGGCGCGCCCGTCACCGAGATGCGTCCCTACGTGGGCATCGGCCCGGACTTCGCGCTGGTCCGGCAGAGCCCGGCGGTCGTCCCGGGGCTCGTGTGGCAGACGTTCACGGGCACCGTCGAGGTGGTGCTCACGCTCCCGCAGCGGCTCGTGTCGGTCGCGGAGGCCGCGTTCGGCACCGCCGAGCGGGACCCGTCGGTGGTGGGCCTGGTCGGGGTGGGCCGCTTCGCGGGGGAGATCGCGTCCATCGACGGCGCGGGCTACGGCGTGACCGAGCGCAGCGCCGACATGCTGTCGCTGCTGGTCTCGCTGAACATGGCCCTGTTCGTCTTCAACCTGCTGCCCCTGCTCCCGCTCGACGGCGGCCACGTCGCCGGGGCCCTGTGGGAGGGGGCACGGCGCAAGGTCGCCCGCTGGCGCGAGCAGCCCGACCCCGGCCCCGTCGACACCGCGCGGCTGCTGCCGCTGACGTACGTCGTCGTCGCGGCCATGCTCGGGATGAGCGTCCTGCTCGCCTACGCCGACATCGTCCGGCCGGTCAGCCTCACCGGCTGAGCCGTGTCGCTGCCGGCCACCGGGCCGCGTGCTCCGCCGCGGCCCGGGTGGCCCGGCCGGACAAGGTGGCCCGGGTGGCCCGGCCGGACAAGGTGGCCCGGGTGGCCCGGCCGGACAAGGTGGCCCGGGTGGCCCGGCCGGACAAGGTGGCCCGGGTGGCCCGGCCGGACAAGGTGGCCGGGGTGGCCCGGCGGACGCACGGCCGGACTCGTTGCCCTGCGTGTCGGGTGCGATACTGGACCGGTGAGCGTACCCATCAGCCTCGGCATCCCCACGGTCAAGGAGCAGCCGCCCGTCCTGGCTCCCCGGCGCAAGACCCGCAAGATCCGGGTGGGCTCCGTCGAGGTCGGTGGCGACGCCCCGGTGTCGGTCCAGTCGATGACGACCACGAAGACCCACGACATCAACGCCACGCTGCAGCAGATCGCCGAGCTGACGGCCTCGGGCTGCGACATCGTCCGGGTGGCGTGCCCGACGGACAAGGACGCCGAGGCGCTGCCGATCATCGCCAAGAAGTCCAAGATCCCGGTCATCGCCGACATCCACTTCCAGCCCAAGTACGTCTTCGCCGCCATCGAGGCCGGGTGCGGCGCGGTGCGCGTCAACCCGGGCAACATCCGCAAGTTCGACGACCAGGTCAAGGAGATCGCGCAGGCGGCCAAGGACGCCGGCGTATCGCTGCGGATCGGCGTCAACGCCGGCTCCCTCGACCCCCGCCTGCTGCAGAAGTACGGCAAGGCCACGCCCGAGGCGCTGGTCGAGTCCGCCGTCTGGGAGGCGTCGCTGTTCGAGGAGCACGACTTCCACGACTTCAAGATCTCCGTCAAGCACAACGACCCGGTCGTCATGGTGCGCGCCTACCAGCTGCTCTCCGAGCGCGGCGACTGGCCGCTGCACCTGGGCGTGACCGAGGCCGGCCCCGCCTTCCAGGGCACGATCAAGTCCGCGACCGCCTTCGGTGCTCTGCTCTCCCAGGGCATCGGCGACACCATCCGGGTCTCCCTCTCGGCCCCGCCGGTGGAGGAGGTCAAGGTCGGCAACCAGATCCTCGAGTCGCTCAACCTGCGCCCGCGCAAGCTCGAGATCGTCTCCTGCCCCTCCTGCGGACGGGCCCAGGTGGACGTCTACACCCTGGCCGACGAGGTCACCGCCGGCCTCGAGGGCATGACCGTGCCCCTGCGGGTGGCCGTCATGGGCTGCGTCGTCAACGGCCCCGGCGAGGCGCGCGAGGCAGACCTCGGTGTCGCGTCCGGCAACGGCAAGGGCCAGATCTTCGTCAAGGGCGAGGTCGTGCGCACGGTCCCGGAGGACCAGATCGTCGAGACCCTCATCGCGGAGGCGAACCGGATCGCGGAGGAGATGGGTTTCCCGTCCGGCGGAGCCGCCTCGCCGGTCGTCACGGTCGGCTAGCCGCCGTGGCGCTGTGGCGCCGGTCGGCGCAGTCCGTCCGCCCGGTGGGGCCGGCCGACCGCGACGCGGCCCTGGAGCTGTGCCTGCGCGACCCCGTGGGCTCCGTGCTCGCGGCCGTCCAGGTCGAGCGGCTCGGTCAGCCTCCACCGTCGGGCACCCAGCTGCTCGGCGTCTTCGGTGACGACGACCCCCAGCCCGCCGCGCTGTGCTGGGCGGGCGCGAACCTCGTGCCCGTCGCCCTGTACGGCGACCTCCTCGTCGAGCTCGCCGAGAACCTGCACCGGCGCAGCCGGCGCTGCTCGTCGATCGTCGGCCCGGCCGACATGGTCCTGCCGCTGTGGGACGAGCTGTCGACGAGCTGGTCGCTGCCCCGGGAGGTGCGGGCCGACCAGCCCTCCCTCGTCATCGACCACGAGCCCGCGGTCGCCCCCGACCCGGCGGTGCGCCCCGCCCGACGGGACGAGACCACCCTGGTGCTGCCGGCCAGCGTCGCGATGTTCACCGAGGAGGTCGGCTACGACCCCACCGTGATGGGCGGGTCCTACGGTGCCCGGGTGGCCGAGCTCGTCGCGACCGGGCGCACCTACCTCCGGCTGGAGGACCTCGGGGACGGTCCGCAGGTGGTCTTCAAGGCCGACGTCGGGGCCCTCGCGATCGGGGTCGCGCAGGTCCAGGGCGTCTGGGTCCACCCGCAGCTGCGTGGCCGGGGGATGGCGAGCGCCGGGATGGCGGCGGTCGTCGCGGACGTGCGCGCCCGTCTCGCCCCCACCGTCTCCCTCTACGTCAACGACTACAACGCCCCGGCGCTGGGCGCCTACCGCCGGGTCGGTTTCCGCCAGGTGGGGACCTACGCCACGGTGCTCTTCTAGCGAAGGAGCTTCGACATCCGGCGGTCGGCCAGGACCTTCCCACCGGTCTGACACGTGGGGCAGTACTGCAGCGCCGAGTCGGCGAAGGAGACCTCGCGGACGGTGTCCCCGCACACCGGGCACGGCTGCCCCGTCCGGCCGTGGACCCGCATGCCCGACCGCTTCGCGTCCTTGAGCTCGACCGCCGGCCGGCCCGCCGCGGCGGCGACCGCGCCGCCGAGCACCTCCTCCATGGCGGCGTGGATGCGGGCGACCGCCTCGTCGTCGAGCGAGCCGGTCAGGGCGAACGGGCTCGTCCGGGCGGCGTGGAGGATCTCGTCGGAGTAGGCGTTGCCGATACCCGCGATCAGCGACTGGTCCCGTAGCGCCCCCTTGACCTGCTGGTTGCGTGACCTCAGCACCGCCCCCAGCCCGGCGGCGTCGAGGCCGAGCGGCTCGGGCCCCAGGGTCGCGACGGCGTGCACCTCCTCCGGCGCGGCCACCACGTGCACCGCGAGTCGCTTGCGCGTGCCGGCCTCGGTGAGGTCGAAGCCCGAGCCGTCGTCCAGGCGCAGGCGCAGGGCGATGGGGGAGCGGCCGGGACGCAGGCGCGCGGGGGGCACCTCCTCGTACCACCGCAGCCAGCCCGCCCGGGCGAGGTGGACGAGGAGATGGAGCTCGGTGTCGTCGTCGGTGACGGCGAGGTCGATCCACTTGCCGTGGCGCGTGGCGCCGCGCACGGTCGACCCGGCGAGCTGGGCGGGGTCGGGGGCGAACGTCTTCAGGGCCGAGATCGCGCCCACCTCCACGGCGGCGACGACGTGGCCGGACGTGCGCGTATCCAGGAAGGTGACCAGCCCCTCGACCTCCGGCATCTCCGGCATGAGCCCATCGTGCCGCAGGCGCACCGCGCGCACGAGCCGGTGCGCCGTCGCCGTCGTCCGGGACGGCGTGCGGGCGTCGGTAGGCTGGCCCGCGTGCTGATGAAGATGTCGTCCCTGTTCCTGCGGACCCTGCGCGAGGACCCGGCCGACGCCGAGGTCGCGAGCCACCGCCTCCTCGTGCGCGCCGGGTACATCCGACGGGCCGCCCCGGGGATCTACTCCTGGCTGCCCCTCGGCCTGCGGGTCCTGGCGAAGGTCGAGCAGATCGTCCGCGAGGAGATGGACGCCGTCGGCGGTCAGGAGGTGCACTTCCCGGCGCTGCTGCCCAAGGAGCCCTACGAGGCCACCGGCCGCTGGGTCGAGTACGGCCCGAACATCTTCCGCCTCCAGGACCGCAAGGGCGCGGACTACCTCCTCGCCCCGACCCACGAGGAGATGTTCACGCTGCTGGTCAAGGACCTGTACTCCTCGTACAAGGACCTGCCGCTCACGCTGTACCAGATCCAGACGAAGTACCGCGACGAGGCCCGGCCGCGGGCCGGCCTGATCCGCGGCCGCGAGTTCATCATGAAGGACGCGTACTCCTTCGACGCCGACGACGCGGGGCTGGAGCGCTCCTACGAGCTCCAGCGCGGCGCCTACCAGCGCATCTTCGACCGGCTGGGCCTCGAGCACGTGATCGTGCGCGCCATGAGCGGGGCGATGGGCGGCTCCCGCAGCGAGGAGTTCCTCCACCCCACGCCCATCGGCGAGGACACGTTCGTCCGCTCCCCGGGCGGCTACGCGGCGAACGTCGAGGCGGTCACCACCCCGGTGCCCGAGCCGGTGGACGCCACCGGGCTGCCCGCGGCGGAGGTCCTCCCGACGCCCGACTCGACGACGATCGACACCCTCGTCGCGCGCGCCAACGAGCTGCACCCGCGTGCCGACCGCCCGTGGGGTCCGGCGGACACCCTCAAGAACGTCGTGGTCGCGCTCGTCCACCCCGACGGCGCGCGCGAGCTGGTCGCGATCGGCCTGCCCGGCGACCGGGAGGTCGACCTCAAGCGGCTCCAGGCAGCGGTCGAGCCCGCCCAGGTGGAGCAGGCGACGGACGAGGACCTGCGCGGCCGGCCCGAGCTGGTCAAGGGCTACATCGGCCCCGCCGTGCTCGGCCCCAACGGCGCCGCGCGCACCCACGACGACGCCGGCCGGGTCACCGCCGGGGCGATGCGCTACCTCCTCGACCCGCGGGTGGTCCCAGGGACCTCCTGGGTCACCGGCGCCGACGCCGACGGGATGCACGTCTTCGGCCTCGTGGCCGGCCGCGACTTCACCGCCGACGGCACGGTCGAGGCCGCCGAGGTCCGCGCCGGGGACCCCTCCCCGGACGGGTCCGGGCCGCTCGAGCTCGCCCGTGGGATCGAGATCGGCCACATCTTCGCCCTCGGCCGCAAGTACGCCGAGGCCCTTGACCTCAAGATCCTCGACGCCAACGGCAAGGCCGTGGTCGTGACGATGGGCTCCTACGGCATCGGTATCACCCGCGCCCTGGCCGCCCTCGCCGAGGCCAACAACGACGACAAGGGACTGGTGTGGCCGATGCAGGTCGCACCCGCCCACGTCCACGTCCTGGCCACCGGCAAGGGCGAGGAGATCTTCGCCACCGCCGAGCGGATCGCCCGTGAGCTCGAGGCCGCCGGTGTCGAGGTCCTCTACGACGACCGACCGAAGGTCTCCGCCGGGGTGAAGTTCGCCGACGCCGAGCTGCTCGGGGTGCCGCTGAGCGTCGTCGTCGGGCGGGGCCTGGCCGAGGGCGTGGTGGAGGTGCGGCGCCGGGCGAGCGGCGACCGTGAGGAGCTGGCCCCCGAGCTCGTGGTGGCGCGCGTGCGCGAGCTGGTCGACGCGGCGCTGGAGGGCTGAGGCGCGCTCGGAGTTGAGGCGCGTTAGGGGCTGAGACCGTCCGCGGGTTGAGGCCGCTCGCGGCCGAGGCGCGCTCGGGGCTGAGGCCGCACGGGGCTGAGGCCGTCCGCGGGCTGAGGCCGTCCGCGGGCTGAGGCCGCTCGGGGCTGCCCCTCGCCCGGCGCCGATCCGGGCGCGGTCCCCGCCGAGTTGGGTGTTGTTGCTGTCTGCCGGGCCTCGGGACGGCAACAACATCCAACTCGACGAGAAGCGCTCGCCCACCGGCGGGTGGATGGCCCCCGTGGGGCCTGATCACTTGCTTGTCGATGCTTGGTGCAGAGCCCTTCGGATCATCTCCACGACCTGTGCCGGGCGGCGCATCTGCGCACGGTCGACCACGAGCACCGTCCACCCCGCCATCCGCAGCGCGTTGAGGCGAGCGCGGTCGCGGGCGATCCACGCGGGATCGTCGTGGTGGGCGCCGTCGTACTCCACTGCGAGCCGCGCCTCCGGCCAGGCGAGGTCCGGCCGCGCGACGAACATCCCCTCGTCGTTGTAGACGTTGAGCTGTGTGACGGGCCGGGGCAGGCCGGCGAGAGCGAGGGTCACACGCAGCACAGACTCGCGCGGGGACTCGGCGCCGGCGTCAACGAGGTCCAAGGTTTCCGCGACACGGCGGCAGCCCCGGGTTCCCGGGTGCCGGGCAGCTACTCGCTCCACCTCGCGGCGCACCAACCCTGTCGACCGCACGAGCGCGTCCAGCAACGGCACCGCCACGAGAGGGGCGTGCCAACGCGCCAGGTCGAAGGCCGTCCGAGCCGCTGTCGTCGTGAGACCGAGCGCGGTCACGGTCGTCTCGTCCGTGTCGAGCGCGTCGGTGCGGAGGACGAGCTGCGGCCTGCGTGCGGTCGTGGGGCGTGGGACCAGGAGCACCACCCTGTCGGACCCGGTCGCCAGACGCGCACCGAGCGCCCATGCCGCGCTCCGGCCGGCCAGGACCGCATCAGCGGGAAGGACCAGGCGGGCTGCAGCGATCATGTCGCCGTGAGTGACGGGTCCAGCCTGGTAGTAGACACCACGCATGAGGCGCACATAGGCGGTGCCGCGCAGCTGCCCCGCGGTGACGTGTCGCAGGGCCGTCGACCGTGTGAACGGCCCCGATGGCAGTCCAGCTGAGGCAGCGGGCACCGAGGCATCGTCGCGCACCGCGGCCGAGCGGTCGGACGAGCCCGGGTTGATCTGTGGATTCCGACCACCTGGGGACGAGACACGACATGACGACGCCGTGTGCGTGCGCGCTCCGATGCCCCGCGCGTCGAGCTGGACGTTGTTGCTGTCGAGGCGGCTTCGGGAACAGCAACAACCCTCAGCTCGACGACGAGTCCAGCGCACGCCGCTGCCTCAGGCGCAGGTGGTCCCCGTGACGGGTCCCGCGACCGCGTTCGAGGCCGGGGGTGGGCGAGCGCGGCGAACGACAGGTGGCGATCTCGGCGCGGCGCGGCGAGCCGGCACGGCGCAGCGCGGGCTCAGCCCAGCCCGGGAAGGTCCTCCAGCGTCCCGCCCCAGGCGCGGACCTGTCCCGCAGCGAACTCCGCGGCCGCCAGGAGCGACTCACGCTCCTCCGGCCCGGTGAGGGTGATGCTGAACACCCAGTGCGTCAGGAGCCGGGACTCGGCGTCGACCGCGGCGGACTGCTCGGCGCTGAGGTCGTCGGTCGCGTCCGGCAGGTCGTACACGCCGGGCCGGCGGTCCGGCGCGCCGTCGGCCAGGGCGGTGTCCACGAGGAGCTGGAGGTGGGCGGCGCGCCGCGCCGCCGCCTCCCGGGAGGTCCCGGTCGACCGGGCCGCCACGGTCTCGAAGGCGTGCCGCGCCTGGTCCAGGACGAGCAGGGTCGGACCGTCGGTGCCTCGAGCCAGCAGCGCGTCGGGGGAGAGCTCGGCCCCCGCGGCCGGGGCGAGGTCCTCGCCCAGCGCGCCGGCGAGGTCCGCCGCGGCGTGGCTGCGGGAGATCGAGACCGACGCGAGCACCGCGGCGACGGCGTCGTCGGGGGAGGCCAGCGACGCCGCGCGCGCGTCGGCCGCACCAGCGGTGAGCAGATCGAGGACGTCCTGGGGAGCGGGGTCGGCCACCGGCGGGTCCGTGCGCACCGGGGCCGTGGTGACGCCCTCGGGCGCGCCGTCGGGCCAGGCCTGCCACACCCCGCCCAGCGCGTCGGCGTGGGTGCGGGCCTGCACGGCGACCCGCTCGAGGACATCGGCGACCTCACCCTCGGCACCCGTGACCTCCGCCACGGTCCGCGCGATGGTGGCGGCGTCCACCGCGCCGTCCTGACGGACCTCCTCGACGGCGTCCGGGACGGGCGGGGTCGGTGGCGGCGACTCGAGCCGGACACCGCAACCGCCGAGCAGGGCCGCCGCAGCCACGAGAGCGAGCGTCCCGGTCACGACCCGGGGGCGCGGACGACGGCGCACCGGGGCGCCGGTGACCGTGGTGCGGGGCGGTGGCAGGGGCATCGGGCCGATCCTGCCATGCCGGCCCGCCCGTGCCCGGCCACGCCACGGGTGGGTAGGCTTGAGGACTGACCGCGGCGCCCCCGGGCGCCGCCCCGTGACGCAAGGAGACACCCCGATGAGCCCCGCCCGACCCGCCGAACTGCTCGACCGGCTCCGCGGAGCGCTCGAGCCGGTGGTGGCCGCCGCGGGCCTGTACCTCGAGGACGCGACGGTCGCCGCCGCGGGCCGCCGCAAGGTCGTGCGCGTCGTCGTCGACCTCCCCGACGGTCCCGGGGGCGTGGGGTCCGACCAGCTCTCCGAGGTGTCGCGGGAGATCTCGCGCGTGCTCGACGACGTCGACCTCCTCGAGGGCGCCTACACCCTCGAGGTCACCACCCCCGGCACCGACCGTCCGCTGACGACGCCGCGTCACTACCGCCGCGCGGTCGGTCGGCTGCTGACCGTCACCACGCGCTCGGGCGGCACGGTCGCCGGGCGCGTCGCGGAGGCCGGCGACGACGCCGTCGTGCTCGACGTCGACGGCCGTCGCCAGGAGCTCGCCTACGCCGACCTCGCCTCGGCGCGGGTCGAGGTCGAGCTCAACCGCACCGAGCAGGACTGAGGAGGACCGATGGACATCGACATGACGGCGCTCCGCCTCATCGAGAGCGAGCGCGGCATCGGGCTGGACGTCCTGGTCGGCGCCATCGAGGAGGCGCTCCTCCTGGCCTACCACCGCACCCCCGGGGCGGTGGAGAAGGCCCGGGTCGAGCTGGACCGGCGAACCGGCCGGGTCACCGTCATGGCGACCGAGACCGACGAGGAGGGCAACGAGGTCGGAGAGTTCGACGACACCCCCTCCGGGTTCGGCCGCATCGCCACCGCGACGGCGCGCTCGGTCATCGTCCAGCGGCTGCGCGACGCGGAGGACGACCAGGTCATGGGCAACTACCGTGACAAGGCCGGGGAGATCCTCTCCGGCGTCGTCCAGCAGGGCCGCGACCCCCGCACGGTGCTCGTCGACATCGGCGACATGGAGGCGGTGCTGCCCGCCCATGAGCAGGTGCCCACCGAGACGTACACGCACGGCGACCGGATCCGCGCGTACGTGCTGGACGTCTCGCGCGGGTCGAAGGGCCCCTCGGTCACCCTCTCGCGCACCCACCCCAATCTCGTGCGCAAGCTCTTCGCGCTCGAGGTCCCCGAGGTGGCCGACGGCAGCGTGGAGATCGTCGCCCTCGCCCGCGAGGCGGGGCACCGGTCGAAGATGGCCGTGCGCTCGACCGTGCCGGGCCTCAACGCCAAGGGCGCCTGCATCGGCCCCATGGGGCAGCGTGTGCGCGCGGTCATGGCCGAGCTCGCCGGCGAGAAGATCGACATCATCGACTACTCCGACGACCCCGCGACGTTCGTCGCCAACGCGCTCTCGCCCTCCCGGGTCTCCAGCGTGGAGGTCGTCGACGCTGAGGCCCGGGCCGCCCGGGTCGTGGTGCCCGACTTCCAGCTCTCGCTCGCGATCGGCAAGGAGGGCCAGAACGCCCGGCTCGCCGCCCGCCTGACCGGGTGGCGCATCGACATCCACTCCGACACCGAGGGCGCCGAGCCCGCTGCGGAGGCAGCGCCCGCGACAGCCGCCGAGCAGCCCGAGGGCTCGGCGGGGTAGGATGCTCGTTGGGCACGCGCCCGGAATCCCACATGACACATCGCAGCGAGACACCCACGCCCCCCGCCGGGCCGGTGCGGACCTGCACGGGATGCCGGGGACGGGCCCCGAGGTCCGACCTGGTCCGCCTCGTCCTGGACACCGCCGCGCAGCGCGTGGTGGTCGACCAGGACCGGACGGCACCGGGACGAGGCGCCTGGCTCCACCCGAGCCGGGAGTGCCTGGACCTCGCCCTCCGACGTCGGAGCATCGGCCGGGCCCTGCGAGCAGCAGGACCGGTGGAGCTCTCCGCGGTGGGCGAGTGGTTCGACCAGCGACAACCGCCGCCGGCGCCCGATGCGCCAGAGGTGGTCACCACGTCATCGACGAAGAAAGCGGGTTGGAAGCCGATGGGCACCCGATGAGTACCCAGCGATGAGCTGCCAGCACTAAAAGCGGTCCACCCTGTCCCGGGCGGGCCGAGACAGGAGAGTTGTGGCAAAGGTCCGCGTGCACGAGCTCGCCAAGGAGCTCGGCGTCGACAGCAAGACGGTCCTCGCGAAGCTTCGCGAGCAGGGAGAGTTCGTGAAGTCGGCGTCGTCGACGATCGAGGCTCCCGTCATCCGTCGGCTGCGTGAAGCATTCCCCGCCGAGGCGGAGAGTCCCAAGAAGCCCGCCGGGCCGCGGCCCGGCGCGTCCGCCCGGCCGTCCGCGCCGGAGGCCGCACCCGAGCCGGCCACCACCCGGCCGCCCGCCGCGGCCGACGGCGTCCCGGAGCGTCCTGCCGCGCAGGCCCCCGCGCCCGCCGAGGCGAGCGCCCCGGCCGCCTCCGCCCCGGCCGCCTCCGCCCCGGCCGCCTCCGCCCCGGCCGCCTCGGCCCCCGCTGCGGCGCCCGCCGAGGCGGCGGCTCCCGAGGCACCCGCCCCGGCGGCGCGTCCCGGAGCACCTCGCCCGGCGGCGCGACCCACGCCCGAGCGTCCGGCCCCCGAGCGTCCCGCCCCGGAGCGTCCGGCTGCCGAGCGTCCCGCGGCGGAGCGTCCGGCCGCCGAGCGTCCCGGCGCCCCCCGACCCGGCGCGTCCTCGCGTCCGGGGAACAACCCGTTCGCGCCGTCCCAGGGGATGCCCCGTCCGGGCGGCTCCGGCGGCGCGCGCCCCGGTGCCCCGCGTCCGGGGAACAACCCCTTCGCGCCGTCCCAGGGGATGCCCCGTCCGGGCGGCTCCGGCGGGCCGCGTCCCGGCGCGCCGCGCCCGGGGCAGGCGCCCGGCGCCCGTCCCGCGGGCCCGCGTCCGGGCGGCCCCCGCCCGAACCCGAACATGATGCCCGGGCAGAGCTCGGTCGCCCGTCCCGGCGCCCCGGCTGCCCGTCCGGGTGGTGGTGGCGGCGGTCGCGGCCGTCCCGGCGGCGGAGGCGGCGGCTTCGGCGGCCGTCCCGGTGGCGGTGGCGGACCCGGTGCTGGTGGCGCTCCCGGTGGTTTCGCCGGCCGTCCCGGCGGCGGTGGCCGCGGCGGACGTGGCGGCACGCAGGGTGCGTTCGGTCGCGCCGGCGGTCGCCCGGTCCGGGGACGGAAGTCCAAGCGGGCCAAGCGCCAGGAGTTCGAGCAGCAGTCGGCACCGTCGATCGGCGGCGTGCAGGTCCCCCGCGGCGATGGCAGCACGGTCGTGCGCATCCGCGCCGGCGCCTCGCTGGCGGACTTCGCCGACCGCATCGACGCCAACCCGGCGTCGCTCGTCACCGTGCTGTTCCACCTCGGTGAGATGGCCACGGCCACGCAGTCCCTGGACGAGGACACCTTCTCGGCGCTCGGCGCCGAGCTCGGCTACATCGTCGAGATCGTCTCCCCGGAGGAGGAGGAGCGCGAGCTCCTCAGCGGGTTCGACATCGACCTCGAGGCCGAGGAGGCCGGCGAGACCGACGAGGACCTGCTCCCGCGCCCGCCCGTGGTCACCGTCATGGGTCACGTCGACCACGGAAAGACCAAGCTCCTCGACGCCATCCGCTCCACGGACGTCGTCGCGGGCGAGGCCGGCGGCATCACCCAGCACATCGGTGCCTACCAGGTCGTCACCGAGCACGAGGACCAGCAGCGCCGGATCACGTTCCTCGACACCCCCGGTCACGAGGCGTTCACCGCCATGCGTGCCCGTGGTGCCGAGGCGACCGACATCGCGATCCTCGTGGTCGCCGCGGACGACGGCGTCATGCCCCAGACCGTGG
This sequence comes from Georgenia muralis, assembly GCF_003814705.1. Lineage (NCBI taxonomy): Bacteria > Bacillati > Actinomycetota > Actinomycetes > Allobogoriellales > Allobogoriellaceae > Georgenia > Georgenia muralis. Next base: position 2,603,255 of record NZ_RKRA01000001.1, read on the forward strand.
AGGCGCTCAACCACGCCCAGGCGGCCGGCGTGCCGATCGTCGTGGCCGTGAACAAGGTCGACCGCGAGGGCGCCAACCCGGCGAAGATCCGCCAGCAGCTCACCGAGTACAACCTGGTGGCGGAGGAGTACGGCGGCGACACGATGTTCGTCGACGTCTCCGCGCTGAAGCGCACGGGCATCGACGACCTCCTCGAGGCCGTCCTGCTCACCGCCGACGCGGCGCTGGACCTGCGGGCCAACCCCAACAAGGACGCCCGTGGTGTGGCGATCGAGGCCAACCTGGACAAGGGTCGCGGCGCCGTCGCGACCGTCCTGGTCGACTCCGGCACCCTGCACGTCGGGGACTCGATCGTCGCCGGCACGGCCCACGGCCGCGTCCGGGCGATGTTCGACGAGCACGGCGAGCACGTGACCGAGGCGGGCCCCGCTCGCCCCGTGCAGGTCCTCGGCCTGCAGTCCGTCCCCCGCGCCGGCGACTCCTTCCTGGTGGCGCCCGACGACCGGACGGCCCGGCAGATCGCCGACAAGCGTGCGGCCGCCGAGCGTGCCGCGACGCTGGCCAAGCGCCGCAAGCGCGTCAGCCTGGAGGACTTCACCAAGGCCCTCGAGGAGGGCAAGGTCGACACCCTCAACCTCATCATCAAGGGTGACGTCTCCGGTGCCGTCGAGGCCCTGGAGGACGCGCTGCTCAAGATCGACGTGGGCGACGAGGTCGCGCTGCGGATCATCCACCGCGGTGTGGGCGCCATCACGCAGAACGACGTCAACCTCGCGACGGTGGACTCCGCCGTCATCATCGGCTTCAACGTGCGCCCCGCCGAGCGGGTCGCCGAGCTGGCCGACCGCGAGGGCGTGGACCTGAAGTTCTACTCGGTCATCTACGACGCGATCGACGACGTCGAGGCGGCGCTCAAGGGCATGCTCAAGCCGGAGTTCGAGGAGGTGCAGCTCGGTACCGCCGAGGTGCGCCAGGTGTTCCGCTCCTCCAAGTTCGGCAACATCGCCGGTTCGATCGTCCGCTCGGGCACGATCCGACGGAACACGAGCGCACGCCTGACCCGCGACGGCGTCGTGATCACGGAGAAGCTGACCATCGAGTCGCTGCGCCGCGAGAAGGACGACGTCACCGAGGTCCGCGAGGGCTTCGAGTGCGGTATCGGCATCGGCTTCAAGGACGTCCAGGAGGGCGACATCATCGAGACCTTCGAGATGCGCGAGAAGCCGCGCGCCTGACGCCCCACCACGACGGCCCCGCGGCGCACGGATATCGTGCCCGCGGGGCCGCCCGTGTCCCACCACGACGAAGGAGACACCCATGGCCGACGCCCCCCGCGCCCGCAAGCTCGCCGAGCGCATCCAGCAGATCGTCGCCCGGATGATCGACACCCGGATCAAGGACCCGCGGCTCGGCTTCGTCACCGTCACCGACGTGCGCGTGACCGGGGACCTGCAGAACGCCACGATCTTCTACACCGTCCTGGGCACCGAGGAGGAGCGCACCTCCTCCGCGGCTGCCCTGGCGTCGGCCAAGGGGCTCATCCGCTCGGAGGTCGGCAAGCAGACCGGCCTGCGGCTGACGCCCACCATCGAGTTCATCCTCGACGCGGTGCCGGAGACGGCCGCGCACCTCGAGGAGGCGCTGCGCTCCGCCGCCGCGCACGACGCCGAGGTGGCCCGGCTGGCCGCCCAGGCCGCCTACGCCGGTGAGTCCGACCCCTACCGCCGTCCCGAGGACGACGACCTGGACGACGACGTGCACGGCGACCTGGTGGACGAGCCCGCGACCGGCGACCTGGCCGACGACGAGCCCGCGACCGGCGACCTGGCCGACGACGAGCGGGCCGACGGGACCAGCACCCGGTGACCGCGCCCGCCCGGCCCGACGTCCCTCGCGGGGCGGCCACCGCGGCCGACGGGCTCGTGATCGTCGACAAGCCCGCGGGCTGGACCAGCCACGACGTCGTCGCGCGCACCCGGCGCCTCGCCGCGACGAAGAAGGTCGGGCACGCGGGGACGCTGGACCCCATGGCGACCGGCGTCCTCGTGCTCGGTGTCGGTCGTGCGACGCGGCTGCTGACCTACCTCGTGGGCGTGGACAAGGAGTACACCGCCACGGTGCGTCTCGGGCAGGACACGGTGACCGACGACGCCGAGGGCGAGGTCACCGCGGCGCCGGGCGCCGCCGATCTGCTGCGAACCGACGGCACCGTCGACACGCCGGCCCTCGAGGCCGCCCTGGCCGGCCTGCGCGGGCCCATCCAGCAGGTGCCCAGCCAGGTCTCGGCCATCAAGGTCGGCGGCAGGCGCTCCTACGCCCGGGTCCGCCAGGGCGAGGACGTCGAGCTGCCCGCGCGGCCCGTCACCGTCCACCGGTTCGAGGTCACCGCGCCGCCCCGGCCGGGGACCGCCGGGTCCACCCCGGTGGTCGACGTCGACGTCGTGGTGGGGTGCTCCTCGGGCACGTACGTCCGGGCGCTCGCTCGTGACCTCGGTGCCGCTCTGGGCACCGGCGGGCACCTGACCGCACTGCGCCGCACCCGGGTCGGTCCCTTCCACGAGGCGGACGCCCGCGCCGTCGACGAGCTGGCGGAGCAGGTCCGTGCCGGGGCCGCGGCCGCCGAGCCGGCGGGCCTGCCCGTGACGGACCTCACCACCGCGGCCACCGCCTGCTTCCCCACCCGCGCGCTCGGGGCGGAGGAGGCCGCGGCCGTACGGGTGGGTCGCTCGCTCACCCCCACGGGCGAGGCGGGCCCCACCGCAGCCCTCGCACCCGATGGGCACGTCCTGGCGCTGCTCGCCGACCGCGACGGCGCCGCGCGTCCGGTCCTCGTGCTCGACCCGGCGTGAGCGACCGGCAGGTGTCCTCGCCGGGCGCCACGCCAGGACCGCCGTCTAGAGTGACGGACATGACCGGCCCGGTACCGGGCCCGAGACGTGAGGAGACCCCATGAGCGAGAACACCACCGGCGGCTGCGGCTGCGGCTGCGGCGGCCACGCCGAGAAGGCCCAGACCACTACGGAGGTCCGTCGCGACCTCGGCCTCAAGGCCGCCCGCCCGGGTGAGGGCACCAGCCCCGCCGAGCTCGCCGGCCACGGCGCGCACGCCGGGGGCGGCTGCGCCTGCGGCCGGCACTGACCGGCCGGGGCGCCCGGTAGGGTCGTCCACGCGCGCGTCGGCCGCGCCGACGCGGAGGAGGTCAGCGGTGCAGGTGTGGAGGAGCGTCGCCGAGATCCCCGCGGACCTCGGCGGCACGGTCACGACCCTCGGCATCTTCGACGGGGTGCACCGCGGCCACCAGGTCGTCCTCGCCGCCACCGCCGAGGAGGCGGAGGGCGCCGGGCTGACCTCGGTGGCCGTGACGTTCGACCCCCACCCGGTCCACGTGCACCGCCCGGCCGACGAGCTGCCGCTGATCTCGTCCCTCACCGACCGTGTCGAGCGGCTGGCCGCGACCGGGATCGACGCCGTCCTCGTCCTGGAGTACACCCTCGACCTCGCCCGCAACAGCCCCGAGGACTTCGCCCGCGGGTACCTCGTCGACGCCCTGCACAGCCGCGTCGTGGTGGTGGGGGAGGACGTGCGCTTCGGCTGGGGCAACGCCGGCGACCAGCACACGATGGTCGCGCTGGGCCACGAGCTCGGCTTCGCCGTGCGGATCGTCACCGACATCTGCGACGAGAGCGGGCGCCGCTGGTCCTCGACCTGGGTGCGCGAGCTCCTCGCCGCCGGGGACGTCGCCGGTGCGGCGCACGTCCTCGGTCGCAGCCACCGCGTGCGCGGCGTCGTCGTCCACGGCGCCAAGCGCGGACGGGCGCTGGGCTACCCCACGGCGAACCTGCACGCGGACGACCTCGGTGTCGTGCCCGCGGACGGCGTCTACGCCGGCTGGCTGATCCGGCCCGAGCACGCCCCCGAGCCGGGCGCGTCCAAGCGCCTCCCCGCGGCGATCTCGGTGGGCACGAACCCCACGTTCGACGGCGTGGAGCGCACCGTGGAGGCCTACGTCCTGGGGCGCACGGACCTCGACCTGTACGGCGAGGAGGTCGTCGTCGAGCTCGTCGAGCGGCTGCGGCCGATGGTGGCCTTCGACGGCGTCCCGGCCCTGCTGGAGCAGATGGCCGACGACGTGCGCCGCACCGCCGACATCCTCGAGGTGCCCGCGCCGGCCCGGCCCGACGTCTACGCACCGCCGCGCGCCTGAGCCGCGGCCCCGGCGCGCGCCTGAGCCGCGACCCCGGCGCGCCCGGGCCGTCCGGGCAGCGCCGGACGGCGCAGCGGTGCCTCGTTCGCACCGGATCCGGGGCGCCTGATAGTCTGGCCCGTGCCGTCAAGCCGGCCACGGATGCGTCATGCCCGGGAGGACATGCCCCGGTGCTCCGTGCAACGACCCGAAGGAGAACCCATGCCCCTCGCTGCAGACGTCAAGCAGTCCATCATCAAGGAGTACGCCACCCACGAGGGCGACACCGGTTCGCCGGAGGTCCAGGTCGCGATGCTCACGCAGCGCATCAAGGACCTCACCGAGCACTTCAAGACCCACAAGCACGACCACCACTCCCGTCGTGGTCTGATGCTCCTCATCGGCCAGCGCAAGCGCCTTCTCGGGTACCTGCAGGCGGAGGACATCGAGCGCTACCGCAGCCTCATCGCGCGGCTCGGTCTGCGCCGCTGAACCACCGGCCGGCCCGGACCCCACGGGTCCGGGCCGGTCGCGCGTGCACGGTGCTCGTGCGTGCACGGCACAACTGAACTCCCACCACCACCCACCACGGGACGGCGCGTCCGGTCCTCGGTAGTGGCCTCCGGAACCGGAACCCTCCGGCCTCCGTGGGCCTCGATCGAAGGCCGTCGGCCGACCACAGGTGGACGACACGTAAGGAGGGCACCCGTGGAGGGTCCCGAGATCACGTCCGCAGAAGCCGTCATCGACAACGGCAAGTTCGGCACCAGAACCGTTCGCTTCGAGACCGGCCGCCTGGCCCGTCAGGCCGCCGGCTCCGCCGTGGCCTACCTCGACGACGAGACCATGGTCCTGTCGGCCACGACCGTCGGCAAGCACCCCAAGGACCACTTCGACTTCTTCCCCCTCACGGTGGACGTCGAGGAGCGCCAGTACGCCGCCGGCAAGATCCCCGGCTCGTTCTTCCGCCGCGAGGGCCGGCCCTCGACCGAGGCGATCCTCGCCTGCCGGCTCATCGACCGCCCGCTGCGCCCGACCTTCGTCAAGGGCCTGCGCAACGAGGTCCAGGTCGTCGAGACCGTCCTCGCCATCCACCCGGACGACACCTACGACGTCCTGGCGATCAACGCCGCCTCGCTGTCCACCCAGATCTCCGGCCTGCCGTTCTCGGGGCCGATCGGTGGCACGCGCATCGCCTACATCGACGACCAGTGGGTCGCCTTCCCGCGCTACTCCGAGCTGGAGAAGGCCGTCTTCTCCATGGTCGTGGCCGGCCGCATCGCCGGCGACGACGTCGCGATCATGATGGTCGAGGCCGAGGCGACCGACAACGCCTGGACGCTCATCAAGGACCACGGCGCCACCGCCCCCACCGAGGAGATCGTCGCCGCCGGCCTCGAGGCCGCCAAGCCCTTCATCAAGGCGCTGTGCGACGCCCAGTCCGAGGTCGCCGCCGTCTCGGCCAAGCCGACGGCGGAGTTCCCCCTGTTCCTGGACTACCAGGACGACGTCGTCGAGGCCGTCGAGGCCCACGTCAGCGCGGACCTCGCCCAGGCGATCACCATCCCGGGCAAGCAGGACCGCGAGTCCCGCCAGGAGGAGATCCGGGCGGGGATGCTCGAGGCGCTCGGCGAGCGTTTCGAGGGACGCGACAAGGAGCTCTCCGCCGCGTTCCGCGCCATCACCAAGAAGGCCGTGCGTCAGCGCGTCCTCAAGGACGGCGTGCGCATGGACGGGCGCGGGCTCAAGGACATCCGCACCCTCTCCGCCGAGGTCGAGGTGCTGCCGCGGGTGCACGGCTCGGCGATCTTCGAGCGTGGCGAGACCCAGATCCTCGGTGTCACCACGCTGAACATGCTCCGCATGGAGCAGCAGCTCGACACCCTCTCGCCGGTCACGCGCAAGCGGTACATGCACAACTACAACTTCCCGCCCTACTCGACCGGTGAGACCGGCCGCGTGGGCTCGCCCAAGCGCCGCGAGATCGGCCACGGCGCCCTGGCGGAGCGGGCCCTGATGCCCGTCCTGCCCCCGCGCGAGGAGTTCCCCTACGCGATCCGTCAGGTCTCCGAGGCGCTCGGCTCCAACGGCTCGACCTCGATGGGCTCCGTCTGCGCCTCGACCCTGTCGATGCTCAACGCCGGTGTGCCGCTGCGCGCCGCCGTCGCGGGCATCGCGATGGGCCTGATGTCGGACACCGTCGACGGGGAGACCCGCTACGCCGCCCTGACCGACATCCTCGGGGCCGAGGACGCCTTCGGTGACATGGACTTCAAGGTCGCCGGCACGCGCGAGTTCATCACCGCCATCCAGCTCGACACCAAGCTCGACGGCATCCCCGCCTCGGTCCTGGCCTCGGCCCTGACCCAGGCCCGCGACGCGCGCCTGTACATCCTCGACGTCATGAACGAGGCCATCGACACCCCCGACGAGATGGCCGCGACCGCCCCGCGCGTCATCACCGTCAAGGTCCCCGTGGACAAGATCGGCGAGGTCATCGGGCCGAAGGGCAAGATGATCAACCAGATCCAGGAGGACACCGGCGCGGACATCTCGATCGAGGACGACGGCACCGTCTACATCGGCGCGACCGACGGTCCCTCGGCCGAGGCGGCCCGCCAGGCGGTCAACGCCATCGCGAACCCGCAGATGCCCGAGATCGGCGAGCGGTTCGTCGGCACGGTCGTCAAGACCACCTCCTTCGGCGCGTTCGTCTCGCTCAGCCCCGGCAAGGACGGCCTGCTGCACATCTCGCAGATCCGCCGGCTCGTGGGCGGCAAGCGCGTGGAGAACGTCGAGGACGTCCTCTCCGTCGGGCAGAAGGTCCAGGTCGAGCTCGCCGAGATCGACCCCCGCGGCAAGCTCTCGCTGCACGCCGTCGTCGAGGGCGAGGAGAACACCCCCGCCGACGACGAGGACCAGAACGAGGAGACCGCGGAGGCCACCACCGAGGAGGCTCCCCGCACCGAGCGCCGCGAGGGCGGTCGCAGCCGGCGCCGGACCCGCACCCGCCACGACGAGGGCGGCGCGGACTCCGGGGACGACGCCTGAGTCATGCCCCACCCGCTGAACCTGGGTCCTGCCGGGTCGCCCGGCACCGAGGTCCGCACCGAGCAGGACGGCAGCGTCATCCGGCGCTCCGTCCTGCCCGGGGGGATCAGGGTCCTCACCGAGGAGATGCCCGGTCAGCGCTCCACCGCGGTGGGGGCGTGGGTGGCCGTCGGCTCGCGTGACGAGACCGACGGCCACCACGGCTCCACCCACTTCCTCGAGCACCTGCTGTTCAAGGGCACGCCGACCCGCACCGCCCTGGACATCGCCGAGGCCTTCGACGCCGTCGGCGGCGAGGCCAACGCCGCCACCGGCAAGGAGCACACCTCCTACTACGCCCGCGTCCTCGACGTCGACCTGCCCATGGCGGTGGACGTCATCGCCGACATGGTGACCTCCTCCCTCATCGACCCGGGCGAGCTCGAGACCGAGCGGGGCGTCATCCTCGAAGAGCTCGCGATGAACGACGACGACCCCGTCGACGTCGCCCACGAGCGCTTCACCACCGCCGTGCTGGGGGACCACCCCCTCGGCCGTCCCATCGGCGGGACCCCCGAGACCATCCGGGCCGTCCCGCGCGAGGCCGTCCTCGAGCACTACCGGCGCACCTACGTCCCGCGTGAGCTCGTCGTCACCGCCGCCGGCAGCGTCGACCACGACGCGCTGTGCACCCAGGTCGTCGCCGCCGTCCGCGCGGGCGGCTGGACCCTCGACCCCGCGGCCGTCCCGGCGGCGCGCCGTCACGGCGCGGCGGCGGCCCACGCCCGCGGCATCGACGTGCCGGGCTCCGGCGCCGTCGTCGTGCCCGGCCCCGAGTCGGCCCTGCTGCCCACCACGGGCACGGCCGCCACGGTGCGGCGCCCCACGGAGCAGGCCAACGTCCTCCTCGGTGGGCGCGGCATCCAGGCGGGCGACGAGCGCCGGTACACCCTGTCCGTGCTCACCACCGTCCTGGGCGGCGGGATGAGCTCGCGGCTGTTCCAGGAGATCCGTGAGAAGCGGGGCCTGGCCTACTCCACCTACGCCTTCGCCTCGTCCTACGCCGAGGCCGGCACCTTCGGCCTCTACGCCGGCTGCGCACCGGGCAACGTCGAGCAGGTCGTCCAGCTGCTCGTCGCCGAGTGGGAGCGGCTGGCCGCCGACGGCATCACCCCCGAGGAGCTCGCCCGTGGGGTGGGGCAGCTGCGGGGGAACCTCGTCCTCGGCCTGGAGGACAACGGCTCGCGGATGGCCCGCCTGGGCCGTGCGGAGATCGTCCACGGCGAGCTCACCAGCCTGGACGAGATGATCGAGCAGATCTCCGCGGTGACGGCCCGGCAGGTGCGCGACCTCGCCGCCGAGCTGGCCGCCGCGCCACGCTCCCTCGTCGTCGTGGGTCCGTTCGACGACGACCTCGCGGCCCGGCTCCTCACTGCCGGCTGACGGTTCGGCTCCTCACCGCGGGCCCACGACGCGGGGGAGCCACTGCGCCACGGCCGCCGCCACGGCGGCGAGGTCCTTCTTGAGGCCGTGGTCGCCGGCGACCACGACGACGTCGCGTCCGGGCGCACCGGGGGGCACGCCGAACGCGTCGCGCTCACCCTGGACCACCAGGGTGGGCACGCCGACGGCGTCGAGCTCGCCGAGCCGGTCGGGCGCGTCCGGACGGCCCGGTGGCCGCACCGGGAAGGCCAGACACAGCACGGCCACGGCCCCCGTGGCCGCCGCCGTCCGGCAGGCCACCCGGGCACCCGAGGACCGCCCGCCGACCACCAGCGCCAGCCCGGCGAGGGGGCCCGACCGGAGGTGGTCGGCCACCGCGGTCCACGCGGCGTCGAGGTGGCGCGCGGGCGCGGGCGCCCGGCGCCCGGCCACCCGGTAGGGCTGCTCCACGAGCCCGACCGCCAGCCCGAGACGGGCTGCGGCCTCGCTCGCCGCCCGCAGGTCCGGGGCGTCGACCCCGCCGCCGGCCCCGTGCCCGAGGAGCAGGGCCGCGACGGCGCGGGCCGGGACCGTGAGGTGGACACGGGCGGGTCCATGGAGTGTCCCGACGTCCAGGACGTCGGTCGGAAGCGCTGAGGACATCCGTCATGGTAGGCGGGGCAACTGATGGCAACCGTTTGCCGCACCGTTCGGACGTGGGCGAGGGTCGCCTCGTCCCGGGCGTTTCCCGGGACCCGGTGCCGCGCTGTCGGCGCCGGTCGGGCCGGAGGCACGCTGCGCCCGCCCGCCACCGAGTTCAAAGGAGACCGGTTGATGACCAGCTCTGCCCGCGCGACGCGCAGGAGAGGCCTCGTCGGCCTCGCCGTCGCCATCCCCCTCACCCTTTCCGTCGGGGTCGGCGCCGTCGCCGCCCCTTCAGGAGACGCGCCCGACAACCAGGGCAAACCCCCGACCCACTCACAGGCCGGAGGTGTCGCGTGGGACACCGCACCGGTCGAGGCGCGGGTCAAGCGGATCCTCCTCAAGGAGGGGGAGAAGTTCAAGGACCTCAACGGGAACAACAAGCTCGACCCGTACGAGGACTGGCGCGAGCACGTCGACGTGCGTGTCGCCGACCTCGTCGGGCAGATGACGCTCGAGGAGAAGGCCGGCCTCATGCTCATCGACACGCTCAACGCCGAGTGCATCGACGGCGACGTCGCGAGCGTCTCCGCCACCGGCCTCGACTACATCGACAACCAGAACATGCACCGGCTCATCTTCCGCAACGTCGTCAGCGACGAGGCTGTCTGCGGGGCGCCCGGCGGCGGGTTCCAGGCCTCCACGCGCCTGACCCCTGCGGATGCCGCCACCTTCATGAACCGGGTGCAGGAGGTCTCGGAGGGAACCCGCCTGGGGATCCCGGTCCTGTACAAGTCCAACGCCCGCAACCACATCGACCCGCAGGCGCGAGCCGGCATCAACGAGTCCGCCGGCGCGTTCAGCGCCTTCCCGAAAGAGGCCGGCATCGCCGCCGCCGCCCTGGGCGAGCAGGCGCTGGCCACCGGTGAGGCCACCGACGGCGACATGAGCGTCGTCGACGACTTCGCCGGCGTCATGGCCGACGAGTGGGCCTCCATCGGTCTGCGAGGCATGTACGGCTACATGGCCGACCTGTCGACCGAGCCGCGCTGGTACCGCACCCACGAGACGTTCACCGAGGACGCCGACCTCGGGGCCAACATCATGGGCGAGCTGGTCGAGACGCTCCAGGGGCCCGTCGGTGCCGACGGGAACTCCCTGAGCCCGGAGACCGCGGTCGCCCTGACCATGAAGCACTTCCCGGGTGGCGGCCCGCAGGAGCTCGGCCTGGACCCGCACTACGCGTTCGGCAAGACCCAGGTGTACCCCGGTGACGCCTTCGGCTACCACCTCAAGCCCTTCGAGGCGGCCATCGAGGCCGGCGTCTCGTCGATCATGCCGTACTACGGCGTGCCGATGGACGTCAGCTACGAGGGCATCGACTACGACGAGGTCGGCATGGCGTTCTCCGACCAGATCGTCAACGGCCTCCTGCGCGAGCAGATGGGCTTCGCCGGCTACGTCAACTCCGACACCGGCATCATCAACGACCGGGCCTGGGGCTTCGAGGAGGCCACCATCCCCGAGCGGGTGGCTGCCGCGATCAACGGTGGTACCGACACCCTGTCGGGCTTCCACGACGTCGCGACCATCACCGATCTCGTCGCGGACGGTCTCGTCAGCGAGGAGCGCGTGACCCTCGCCGCCGAGCGGCTCCTGGCGCCGATGTTCGAGATGGGCCTCTTCGAGAACCCGTACGTCGACCCCGAGGTGGCCACGGCCACGGTCGGCAACGACGAGAACCGCGCGACCGCCCTCGACCTGCAGCGCCGGTCCGCCGTGCTCCTGCAGAACACCGAGGTCGACGGCGACACGCTCCTCCCGCTCGAGACGGGTTCGAGCCTCTACGTCCTCGGCAACGTCAGCGCCGCGACGGCCCAGGAGTACGGGTACGACGTCACCGACGGCAACACGGCCGACCCCGCGGACCGGCCGAGCGCCGAGGGCAGCGACGCCGCCGTCATCTCCGTCACCGTGAACAACACGGGCACCGGCGCCTACCGCAGCAACGACCCCGCCACGGGCCTGAACGAGGACGACCTCAGCCCGATCGTCTGGGACGGCGCCCTGGGGCTGGACGGGCAGAGCCCCTACGGTGCCGCGGACGCGTGCGTCGCCTACGGCGCCTCCTCATGCACGGACAACGGCCTGCGCTTCGGTGGCTCCTACCCGTGGGAGTCGAGCATTCTCGACTTCACCGGCATGGCCGAGGCGCAGTCCTGGACGATCACGCCCTCGCTGGACACCATCCAGGCGGTCATGGACGAGGTCGGTGCCGAGAACGTCGTGCTGGACGTCTACTTCCGTCAGCCGTACGTGCTGGACGAGGCCTCCGGCCTGCGGGACGCCGGCGCCATCCTCGCGAACTTCGGGTCCACCGACCGTGCACTCCTGGACGTCCTGTCCGGCGAGTTCGCGCCGCAGGGTCGGCTGCCCTTCGCGCTGCCGGCCTCCCGGCTGGCCGTGGAGGAGCAGTACAGCGACCTGCCCGGGTACGAGGAGACGGCGGACGGGGCCCTGTTCCCGTACGGCTTCGGCCTCACGTACGACAGCTGACCCGCACGACGCCGGCCGTCCGGGCCGGCGGTAGGTGATCGACGGCGAGCCCCCACCCGAGCCGGGTGGGGGCTCGCCGTGCGACTACGCTTCGACGCCATGACCTCTCTCGCTGTGGCAGTGGTGGGCGCCGCCGGGCGCATGGGCCGGACGGTCTGCTCGGCCGTCGACGCGGCCCCGGACCTCGACCTCACGGTGCGCGCCGACGTCGGTGACGACCTCGCCGCGCTGTCCGGGCGGGCGCGGGTGGCCGTCGACTTCACCGTCCCGGCCGTCACCGAGGCCAACGTCCACGCACTCCTCGACGCGGGCCTGCACGTCGTCGTCGGCACGACCGGCTGGACGGAGGAGTCGCTCGGCCGGGTCCGGGACCACCTCGAGAAGGTCAACGCCGGGCGCCCGGACGGGCTCGGGGTCCTGATCGCCCCCAACTTCGCCCTCTCCGCGGTGCTCGCCATGAGCTTCGCCCGGCAGGCCGCCCGGTTCTTCGAGTCGGCGGAGGTCGTCGAGCTGCACCACCCCGACAAGGTCGACGCCCCGTCGGGGACCGCCCTGACCACGGCCCGGCACATCGCCGAGGCGAGGACCCGGGCCGGTCTGGGGCCCGTCCCGGACGCGACCGAGAAGCAGCTCGACGGGGCGCGCGGCGCCGTCGTCGACGGCGTCCACGTCCACGCGGTGCGGCTGCGCGGCCTCGTGGCGCACGAGGAGGTCCTCCTCGGCAACCCGGGCGAACAGCTGACGATCCGCACCGACTCCTTCGACCGGTCCAGCTTCATGCCGGGCGTCCTGCTGGCGGTCCGCGAGGTCGTCCACCGGCCCGGTCTGACCGTGGGGCTGGAGCAGGTCCTCGACCTGTAGCCACGTCGCCCCCCGCCGCCTGCGGTCGCGGGCGGCGGGGGAGCGAACTACCGTGTGGTGGTCCCGCCCAGACCCCGCGAGGTATCCCTGTGAACGCCGCGACCCGTCTCCACGACCGCCTCGGGCTCCGGACGAGCCCCCGGATCTTCTTCGGCGCGGCGGCGGTGGTCCTCACCTTCGTCGTCGCGACCATCGCCTTCACGGACCAGGTCGACGCCGCCTTCGCGGCGGCGTCCGGGTGGCTCCTGGCCAACCTCGGCTGGTTCTACATCCTCGGCGTGACCACGTTCCTCGTGTTCCTGCTCTACATGGCCGCCAGCCGGTACGGGCGCGTGAAGCTGGGCCCGGAGAACGAGACGCCCGACCACTCCGGACCCACGTGGTTCGGCATGCTCTTCGCCGCCGGCATCGGCACCATCCTCATGTTCTGGGCGGTGGCCGAGCCCATGAACCACTTCGCGAACCCGCCGCGTCAGGACGTCGAACCCGGCTCGGCGGCGGCGTTCGTCGAGGCGATGAACTTCACCCTCTACCACTTCGGGCTGCACACCTGGGTGATCTTCGCCCTGCCCGGACTGGCGTTCGCGTACTTCATGTACAAGCGGAACCTCCCGCCGCGGGTGAGCTCGATCTTCCACCCGATCCTGGGGGAGCGGATCCACGGGCCGGTCGGCCGGGCGATCGACGTCGTCGCCATCGTCGGCACGATGTTCGGCGTGGCCGTCTCGGTCGGCCTGGGCACCATGCAGATCAACTCCGGCCTGGCGACCCTCGTCGGGCTCGACGAGTCCCGGCTCGTGCAGATCCTCATCATCGTCGCGGTGACGTCGATCGCGATCGTCTCGGTGGCGCTGGGCCTGGACAAGGGCATCAAGCGGCTGTCCAACCTCAACATCGTCGTGGCCGTCGGGCTGCTGTTCTTCGTCCTCGTCACCGGCCCCACGCTCCTGCTCCTCAAGGGGACGCTGGAGTCCTTCGGCAGCTACCTCGGCGCGCTGCCCGAGCTCTCGCTGTGGAACGACACGATCAACGACAGCGGCTGGCAGAGCGGCTGGACCGTCTTCTACTGGGCGTGGACCATCTCCTGGTCGCCGTTCGTGGGCATCTTCGTCGCGCGGATCTCCCGCGGCCGCACGATCCGGGAGTTCGTCGGAGGCGTGCTCGCCGCTCCCGTGCTGTTCTCGGTCGCCTGGTTCGGCATCTTCGGCTGGGCCTCCTTCGACATCGAGCGCAACGCCCCCGGCACCCTGGTCGGGCCGGTGGTCGAGGACGGCGACGTCGCCACGGCGATGTTCGTCTTCCTCGAGCAGTTCCCCTTCGCGACGGTCCTCTCCGTCGTCGCGATCCTCCTCGTCGTCGTCTTCTTCACGACGTCGGTCGACTCGGCCGCCCTGGTCATGGACACCATCGCCAACGGGCACGAGGACCCGGCGCCGACGCGTCAGCGGGTCTTCTGGGCGCTCGCCGTCGGCGCGGTCGCCGCCACCCTGCTCGGCGCCACGGGCGCGGGGGGCCTCACGGCCCTGCAGCAGGTCATCATCGTCGTCGGGCTGCCGTTCTTCGTCATGGGCTACCTCATGATCTACACGCTGCTGGCGGCGTTGCGCGAGGACGCCGGCGAGGCGCCGCTGCTGCGGACCAAGCGGTGGCGACGGGTGCTCCCGCCGGAGGAGGCCGCCCGACGGGCCGAGGAGGGCGCCGCCCTGCGCCGTCCGGACACCGGGACCTCCCTGGCCGCGCCCGTCCACCCGGCCACCGGCGAGGCGGACCCGCTCCACCAGTCACCGTCGCGCTGAGGGAGCGTCACAGGTCGGCGTACCAGCAGGTCTCGACGAGCTCGGCGGCGCCGACCTGCAGGCGGCGGCGCAGGCCCGCCGGGGCGAACCCGGCCTCGGCGAGGAACCGCGCCCGCGACTCGTCACCCTCGACCGCCCACACCTGCACCCGCGCCGTCCCCTGGTCGCGCAGGAGGTCGGCGCAGGCGGCGAGGAGACGCGAGCCGTGACCGCGACGGGCGTGGGCGGCCGGGACCTCGAGCGCGAGGATCTCCGCGACCGCCCCGGTCGGGGCGTCGGTGTCGGTCGGGGCGTCGGTGTCGGCCGGGGCGTCGGTGCCGGCCGGGGCGTCGGTGCCGGCCGTTGCGTCGTCGGCGACGGCCTCGGCGTCCCGCGCGGGCGTGACCTCGACCGGGTCGGTCGCGGGCGCGAACGCGGCGAAGCCCACCACCTGCCCGCCGGCCAGGGCGGTGAGCACGCGGTGCGCGCGGGTGGGCGGTGAGACGATCGCCGCCGACCACGCCGCGGCGAGGGCCTCCGGGTCGACCGCCCCGGCGACGTCGGCGGGCAGGTCGGCCCCGGTCCCGGCGGCCAGGGTGGCGCGCAGGGTCCTGGCGTGGACGTCACCGAGGGCCGCGGCGTCCTCGGGGAGCGCCGGGCGCACCGAGACGTCGGAGGTGGGACGCAGGGGGTCGTCGTGGCCGTGCCCCGCGTGCGGGTCGCTCAGGCCCGCGAGGACGTCGTCGTGCGGGCCTGGGACGCCGGGGGTGCTCACCCGCCCAGGTTACGCGGACCGGCCCACGCCCCGGTGGCCGGGCCGCGCGGGGCGGCCGGGCCACGCCACGATGTGGGCCCCCGGGCGCCGCGGTCGGACGCGGACGCTACCGTTCGGTCTCATGGCTGACACGAACGACCCCCGCCTGCCCTCGCGGACCTTCGGGTCGGTGGCGACGGCGATGGTCACCCCCTTCCACGACGACGGCTCGATCGACGTCGACGCCGGTGTGGCCGTGGCGGTCAAGCTCGTCGACGACGGCTGCGACGCCCTCGTCCTGCACGGCACCACGGGGGAGTCCCCCACGACGCACCAGCCCGAGAAGGACGAGCTCGTCCGCGCCGTCGTCGACGCGGTGGGCGACCGGGCGATGGTCATCGGCGGGGCCGGCTCGAACGACACCGCGCACGCCGTGCGGATCGCGCAGGGGGCGCAGCGCTCCGGGGCGCACGGGCTCCTCGTCCTCGCCCCGTACTACAACAGGCCCTCGCAGGAGGGGGTCTACCAGCACATCAAGGCGGTCGCCGACGCCGTCGACCTGCCGGTGATCCTCTACGACATCCCGGGCCGGACCGGCGTCGCCATCGGCGACGAGACCCTCGACCGGCTGGCCGAGCACCCCCGGGTCAAGGGCGTCAAGGACGCCACCGGTGACGTGCCCCAGGGGTTCGAGCGGATGGCCCGCACGGGCCTGGAGTTCTACTCCGGCGACGACTCCCTCAACTTCGACTGGCTCGCGCACGGCGCCTCCGGGGTCATCTCCGTCGTCGGCCACGTCGCCGCCGGGTCGTACGCGGAGATGGTGCGCGCGGTCGACGCCGGCGACCTGCCCGTGGCCCGGGACGTCGCCGCCCGCCTGCGGCCGCTCGTCGCCGCGCTCATGGGCGGCGGCCAGGGTGCCGTCATGTCCAAGCACGCCCTGCAGCTGCTCGGGGTCATCCCCACGGCCACGGTGCGCCTGCCGCTCGTGCAGGCCTCCGCCGCCGAGGTCGACGCCCTCGCCGCGGTGCTGCGCAGCGAGGGCGTCCTCACCGCCTGAGACCCCCGTCCGGCCGCGAGGCGGTCAGCCCGGCGGGCACGGCGGCCGGTCGAGGTCTCGCCCGTGCTCCGGGGAGCCGCCGCCGGGCCATCGCTGGCAAGATGTCCGCGTGAGTCATCCGCACCCAGAGCTGTCCCTGCCCGGTCCGATCCCCGCCGGGGGCCTGCGCATCGTCCCGCTCGGGGGCCTGGGCGAGGTCGGCCGGAACATGACCGTCTTCGAGCACGCGGGCAGGCTGCTCGTCGTCGACTGCGGGGTCCTGTTCCCCGAGGACCACCAGCCCGGCGTGGACCTCATCCTCCCCGACTTCGACTACATCGCCGACCGGCTCGACGACATCGAGGCCGTCGTGCTCACCCACGGGCACGAGGACCACATCGGCGCGGTGCCCTACCTCCTGCGCCTGCGCGACGACATCCCGCTCATCGGCTCCCAGCTGACCCTGGCGTTCATCGAGGCCAAGCTCAAGGAGCACCGGATCCCGCCGGTGACCCTGGTCGTCAAGGAGGGGCAGGTCGAGCAGGTCGGCCCTTTCACCCTCGAGTTCGTCGCCGTGAACCACTCCATCCCGGACGCGCTCGCGGTGATGATCCGCACGGCCGCCGGCAACGTCCTGCACACCGGCGACTTCAAGATGGACCAGCTCCCGCTGGACGACCGCATCACCGACCTGCGTGCCTTCGCCCGCCTCGGCGAGGAGGGCGTGGACCTGTTCATGGTCGACTCGACCAACGCCGAGGTGCCCGGGTTCACGGCCCACGAGCGCGACATCGGCCCGGTCCTGGACAACGTCTTCCACCAGGCCGAGGGGCAGATCGTCGTGGCGAGCTTCGCCTCCCACGTCCACCGGGTCCAGCAGGTGCTCGACGCCGCCGCCCTCCACGACCGCAAGGTGGCCCTGGTGGGCCGGTCGATGGTGCGCAACATGACGATCGCGGCGGACCTGGGCTACCTCAAGGTGCCGCCGAACACCCTCATCGACGTCAAGCGCATCGACGACCACGCCCCGTCCCGGACCGTCCTCATGGCCACCGGGTCCCAGGGCGAACCCATGGCCGCGCTGAGCCGGATCGCCAACCGCGACCACCGGGTCTCGGTGGGCCCGGGCGACACGGTGATCTTCGCCAGCTCGCTCATCCCCGGCAACGAGAACTCGGTCTTCCGCGTCATCAACGGCCTCATGCGGCTCGGTGCCAAGGTCGTCCACCAGGGCAACGCCAAGGTGCACGTCTCCGGCCACGCCAGCGCCGGGGAGCTGCTGTACTGCTACAACATCGTCCGGCCCAGGAACGTCATGCCGGTGCACGGCGAGATCCGCCACCTCGTGGCCAACGGCGCGATCGCGGTCCAGACCGGGGTGCCCGCCGAGCGGGTCGTGCTCGCCGAGGACGGCGTCGTCGTCGACCTCCTCGACGGCCGGGCCCGCATCGCCGGTGCCGTCCCGTGCGGGTACGTCTACGTCGACGGCTCGAGCGTGGGGGAGATCACCGACGCCGAGCTCAAGGACCGGCGGATCCTCGGCGAGGAGGGCTTCATCTCGATCTTCGCCGTGGTCGACACCGCCACCGGGAAGGTGCTCACCGGCCCGCACATCCAGGCCCGCGGCATGGCGGAGGACGACTCCGTCTTCGACGCGATCCTGCCCGACGTGCGCGAGGCGCTCGCCGAGGTCGTCGGCCGCGGCAACGCCGACACCCACCAGATGCAGCAGACGATGCGCCGCGTCGTGGGTCGCTGGACCGCCAAGCGCCTGCGCCGCAGCCCGATGATCATCCCCACCGTCATCGAGGCCTGACCGACAGGCCCGCCTGCGCCCCGCCGCGGCCGGTGGCCCACCTCCGGGCGGCGCCCGGCGCGGCGGGCGCGCCGCCGGAGCGCGGCCGGGCTACCGTGGGACCACCATGGCTACCCGTACGACTTCCCCCGGACGGTCGGCCTCGGCGGCACGCGGCTCCTCCGCACGCGGTTCACGCGGCGGCAGGAGCGGGCGGGGCGGCGGGTCGGCGGCTGCGCAGCGCCCCAGGAGACCCCCGTTCCCGCTACGACTTGTCCGCGGCATCTGGATGACGGGAGCACACCTGGTGGGAGGAACCGCGCGCAGCGTCGGGTCCGGGGCGAAGGGCCTCGACCCGGTGCACCGGCGCGACGGCCTGGCCTTCCTCCTCCTCGCCGTGGCGATCGTGGTCGCGCTGCGGGAGTGGTTCGCGCTGTCCGGCACCGCCGGTGACGTCATCCACCACGTCGCGGCCGGGGTGGTGGGCCTGCTCGGGGTGTTCCTGCCGGTCGTGCTCGTCGCGATGGCGGTGCGGCTCATGCGCCACCCCGAGCGCACGCAGGCCAACGCGCGCGTGTCGATCGGGATCGCGGGCGTCACCGGCGCCGCCACGGGCCTCATCCACATCGCCTCCGGGCTGCCCTCGCCCTCCGACGACTTCGCCGCGGTGGAGTCCGCCGGCGGGCTCCTCGGCTGGCTCCTCGGCACCCCGCTGACGGTGCTGCTCTCACCCTGGGGGGCCGTGCCGCTGCTCGTGCTCCTCGCCGTCTTCGGCCTCCTCGTGCTCAGCGCCACCCCCGTCTCCGCGGTGCCGGGCCGGCTGCGCTCGGCGAGGGGCTGGCTCCTGGGCCGGCCGCGCGACGTCGCCGTCGACGACGCGCCCACGGCCGAGCTCGTCGCGGCCGACGGCACGCACCGCCCGCCCGCCCCGCGGCGCCGCCGCGGCAAGCCCCGGGCGGAGGAGGCACCCGAGGTCGTCCCCGGCGCCTACCAGGCCGACGAGGCCTTCGCCCGGCCCGACGAGCGTGCGCCCGCCGACGAGCCGCGCGGGGCCGACACCGCCCCGGCCGAGCCGGAGCCCGCGGAGCTCACCGCACCCCCGACGCAGCCGCTGCCGTCCCGGGCCGAGCAGCTCGAGCTCGCCCCCGACGTGATCTACACCCTGCCCGCCGACGACGTCCTCATCAAGGGCGCGCCGCACAAGGTGCGCTCGGCGGTCAACGACCGGGTGGTGGAGTCCCTCACCCAGGTCCTCACCGAGTTCTCGGTCGACGCCACGGTCACCGGCTTCTCCCGGGGTCCGACGGTCACCCGCTACGAGCTCGAGCTCGGCCCGGGCGTCAAGGTCGAGCGGATCACGGCGCTGAGCCGCAACATCGCCTACGCCGTGGCCAGCGCCGACGTGCGCATCCTCTCGCCGATCCCCGGCAAGTCCGCGATCGGCGTCGAGATCCCCAACGCCGACCGCGAGACGGTCGCGCTGGGCGACGTCCTGCGCTCGTCGGTGGCGCGGCGCAGCGAGCACCCCCTGGTCGTGGGGGTGGGCAAGGACGTCGAGGGCGGCTACGTCGTGGCCAACCTGGCCAAGATGCCGCACCTGCTCGTCGCGGGCGCCACGGGCGCCGGCAAGTCGAGCTTCGTCAACTCCATGATCACCTCGATCATGATGCGCTCCACCCCCGAGGAGGTGCGCATGATCCTCGTGGACCCCAAGCGGGTGGAGCTGACGATCTACGAGGGCATCCCGCACCTCATCACCCCGATCATCACCAGCCCCAAGAAGGCCGCGGAGGCGCTGGAGTGGGTGGTCCGGGAGATGGACGCCCGCTACGACGACTTGTCCGCGTTCGGCTACAAGCACATCGACGACTTCAACACCGGGGTGCGCTCGGGCAAGGTCAAGCCGCTGCCGGGCAGCGAGCGCAAGATCGCGCCGTACCCCTACCTGCTGGTCATCGTCGACGAGCTCGCGGACCTCATGATGGTGGCCCCGCGCGACGTCGAGGCCTCCATCCAGCGCATCACCCAGCTCGCCCGCGCCGCGGGCATCCACCTCGTCCTCGCCACCCAGCGTCCCTCGGTCGACGTCGTCACCGGCCTCATCAAGGCCAACGTCCCGTCCCGGCTCGCCTTCGCCACCTCCTCCCTGGCCGACTCCCGGGTCGTCCTCGACCAGCCGGGCGCGGAGAAGCTCATCGGACAGGGTGACGCGCTGTTCCTGCCCATGGGCTCCTCCAAGCCCATGCGCGTGCAGGGTGCGTGGGTCACCGAGTCCGAGATCCACGCCGTCGTGGACCACGTCAAGACCCAGCTGCGGCCCACCTACCGCGAGGACGTCATCGCGCCGGTGGTCAAGAAGCAGGTCGACGAGGACATCGGCGACGACCTCGACCTGCTCCTGCAAGCGGCCGAGCTGGTGGTGACGACGCAGTTCGGTTCCACCTCCATGCTCCAGCGCAAGCTGCGCGTGGGCTTCGCCAAGGCGGGCCGGCTCATGGACCTGCTCGAGTCCCGCGAGGTCGTGGGCCCGTCGGAGGGCTCGAAGGCCCGCGAGGTCCTCGTCCAGCCCGACGACCTGCCCGCCACGCTGGCTCTCCTGCGCGGCGAGGAACCCCCGCCCGAGGACGACGACGGGCCGGCCGCGGAGGTCGGGCCGGCCCACGACGGGGCAGACCGCTACGCCGACGGGGTCGCCGGACACGGTCCTGCCGCCGTGGCCGAGGACTTCTACGACGACGTCGACGGCGGCGAGGACGCCTGGGAGCTGACCGGGCGGTAGTCGGCGGCCGGCGCCCCGCCGGGGGCGGAACCCTCAGCGGCGCTCCGCCCGGGGCAGAGCCCTCAGCGGGGCAGGACCTCGGGCTCGGGCCCCGTCGGCTCGGGCGGGTCGGTCCGCTCGGGCTCGGCCATCACCTCGGCGACCCGGGCGGCCCGCGCCGCGATCGTCTCCGGCGCGAGGGACAGGCCGTCGGGCCGGGAGCCGGCCACCAGCTCGTGGAGCGGGTGGATGCGCTGGCCGCCGGCCCGGTCGACGGTCACGGCCGTCCACTCCAGGTCGGTGACCCGGGCGGGGCCCTCCGGAGGCGCGGTGACCGTCGCAGTGACCATGGTGCCCGTGGCCGTCTCCATGGTGCAGCACGCGCTGTCCTGGTTGGAGATGAAGTTGCCCATCGACCACGCGACCCACATGCCCGTGCCGTCCGGCCCGCCGTCGAGCCGGGCCAGCGGCTGGGGGACGTGCGAGTGGTTGCCCAGGACGAGGTCGACCTGCCCGGACGCGGCGAGCTCGTCGCCGATGCGCAGCTGCTCCTCGATGGGGGCGTGGACGTACTCCGTGCCCCAGTGCATGCTCACCACGACGAGGTCGGCGCCGGCGGCCCGGGCGGCCCGCGCCTGCTCCACCAGCGCCCCGGTCTCCCCGGCAGCCGTGGTCGTGACGGCCCAGGGCGAGCTCGGCGGCGCGGGCAGGCCGTTGTCGAGCGTCGTCGCGGCGAGGTGGGCGACCACGACCTCCCGGCCGGCCCGCTCGAGGACGTAGAGCTGGGGCTCGGCCGCCTCCTCGGCGGTCCGCGCGGTGCCGACCGCCCCCATGCCCGCCGCCTCGAGCATGTCGAGGGTGTGGAAGACCCCGGCCGTGCCCCGGTCCATCGAGTGGTTGGTCGCCGTGGCGCACCCGTCCCACCCCAGCGACTCCAGGCCGGGGACCAGCTCCGACGGGGCGCCGAACATCGGGTAGGCCGTGACGGCCTCGCCCGGTGGGGCCAGCGGGACCTCGAGGGAGCACAGCGCGAGGTCGGCGCCCTCGGTCCACGGGCGCGCCGCGGCCATGAGCGGGGCGAAGTCGTACGTGCCGTCGGGGCGCTGGGCCATGCGGTTGACGGCCGCGTGGGGCAGGACGTCGCCGGCCGAGAGGATGGTGAGGACGGCCGGGTCCGCGGTGGTGGGCTCCGCGGTGGTGGGCGCCGGGGCCGGGGCGGTGCCCTGCACGGTCGGTGTCGCGGACGGCGTGGCCGCTGCGGTGGACGACGGGGCCGGCGGCGCGCCGTCGGGCTGCTGGCCGCTCAGGGCCGAGGTCGCGACCAGCACCGCCGTCACGGCGCCGGCTCCGAGGAGCGCCCCGGCCACCGGCAGGGCGCGACGGGGCCGCTCCTGACGGGCGTGCCGGGCGAACCCCATAGGCGAAGGATAGATCGCCCGGGCGCGCGCGACCGGGCGGGGTCCGGCGCGGCGCGTGACCGAGCGCTCTGCGGCCGCCCCGGTGGCCGCGGGGTCATAGGGTGGGGGCCGTGACCAACCCTTCGGCGACGCCCGCCCAGCCCGTGCCGCTGTGGAACATCGCGAACGTGCTGACGATGCTCAGGATCGTCCTGGTGCCGGTCTTCGCGTGGCTGTTCCTCCTCGACGGTGACGCCGCCCGCCTCTGGGCGACTGCCGTCTTCGCCGTCGCGGCGGCCACCGACAAGCTCGACGGGCACCTGGCCCGCAGCCGCGGTCTCGTCACCGACTTCGGCAAGCTCGCCGACCCCATCGCCGACAAGGCGCTGGTGATCACGGCCCTGGTGCTGCTGTCCCTCGACGGGCTGCTGCCCTGGTGGGTGACGGTCGTCATCGTCGTGCGGGAGCTGGGGATCACCGCGCTGCGCTCGTACCTCAAGCGCCGCGACTACGTCATGGCCGCCTCGCGCGGGGGCAAGCTCAAGACCACCCTGCAGGTCGTCTTCATCCTCATGCTGCTGGTGCCGTGGCACGCGTTCGTGCCCAGCGGGGTCGCGGACTTCATCGACCTGCTCGCGTGGATCGTCGTGCTGGCGACCGTGGCCGTGACCCTGCTCACCGGGATCGACTACGTCCTCAAGGCACTGCAGATCGTCCGCGGCCAGGAGCGGGCCGGCGAGCGGGACCCCTCGGCCTGACCGTGCGCACCCGCGGCCCGCACGCGCGCGCTCCGGCCGGCGCGGGGAGCACCGAGCGGCTGGTCCGTCTCCTCGCGGGGCGCGGGGCCACCCTCGCCGTCGCCGAGTCCCTCACGGGCGGGGCGGTCGCCGCCCGGCTGGTGACGGTGCCCGGGGTCTCCGGCGTCCTGCGCGGCGCCGTCGTGGCCTACGCCACCGACCTCAAGGCCGAGCTCCTCGGGGTCGATCCCGTGCTCCTCGCCGTGCACGGTCCCGTCCACCCCGAGGTCGCCCGTCAGATGGCCCGCGGGGTCGCGGCGCGGCTCGGTGCCTCGCACGCGCTGGCGACCACGGGCGTCGCCGGCCCGGGACCCGCCGACGGCCGGGCTGCCGGGACGGTGGTCGTGGCGGTCCACGGTCCCTCCGGCGAGCGCGTGCGGACCCTTGCCCTGGCCGGCACGCGGTCCGTCGTCCGCGAGGCTGCTCTACGTTGCGCCCTGGCCCTGCTCGCCACGGAGCTCGAGGGCGGGCGGCGGGGGGAACAAGGAGCCGGGTCCTGCCGTTGACAGAGGTGACGGCCCCGGACCCGGGGGCCGAGAACCGGTAGGTGAGGAACACGAGCCAGTACCAGTACCGCGGAGGCCACGCTGCCGGCACCGCCCGGCGCCCCGGTGGTCGTCCTGAAGGGGGCCGCCCCCAGAGGGTTGGCCAGCACCCTGTGCACGCGGCAGGGTACGGTAGAACGACGACGCCCGAGAGGGCAGGGGAGGAGGGCCGCACGATGATCCTGCTTCGACGCGAGATCGGTGACGTGCTGCGTGACGCGCGCCAGCGTCAGGGCCGCACCCTGCGTGAGGTCTCCTCCGCCGCGCGCGTGTCCCTCGGCTATCTCAGCGAGGTCGAGCGCGGCCAGAAGGAGGCCTCGTCCGAGCTGCTCGCATCCATCTGCGAGGCGCTCAACGTCCCCATGAGCTTCGTCCTCCGCGCGGTCTCGGACCGGGTCGCGGTCAGCGAGGGCGTCAACGTGCCGGACACCGTCCCCGAGGAGCTGCTCCGCCGGGAGAGCGCCCTGCAGCCGATCGGCTGATCCCGCGGGCCGGCCCCACCGACCGCGCGAACGACGCAGGAGATCCTGTCAGGCCTCGCCTGGCAGGATCTTCGGCGTCTCGGCGTCAGCGTGCGTCGGTGGCGGCCCGGCCGACGGGAACGGGCTGGCAGTGCGGGCAGTAGAACGCCCGTCGCGCCGTCGGGGCCCGTCCCACCTCGCCCAGCGCGACCGGGGTCCCGCAGCGCGGGCACGGTCGCCGGTCCCGGCCGTGGACGTTGGTGCTGCGGCGCGGGTCGTCGGTGGCTCGCGGGGTGCGCGCGGTGACCGAGCGCAGCATGAGGGCCCGGGCCGTCGCGACCACCGCGGCCGCGGTGTCGCCGAGGTCACCGGCGGGCGCCCACGGCGAGACCCGGTGCGCCCAGAGGCTCTCGGCCATGTAGATCGTCCCCAGGCCGGCGACGACGCGCTGGTCGAGGAGGACCTCGCCGACGTCGCGGTCGCCCTGGTCGAGGATCCGGCGCCCCGCCGCGGCGACGTCGAGGTCCGCGCCGAGGACGTCCGGCCCGAGGTGACCCACCACCCGGTGCTCCTCCACCGTGGGGACGAGGTTCATGAGGCCCAGGTCGATGCCCAGCGCGGTCCAGGCCGGGGTGCCCAGCACGGCCCGCACGCGGGGCGACCGGTCCACCCGTGACCTGCCGGCGGCGAGGTCGCCGGTGCGCACGATCCGCCACAGCCCGTCCATGCGCAGGTGCGTGTGGAGGGTGCGGCCGTCGTCGAGCCGCGTCAGCAGGTGCTTGCCGGCCGTGGCATGGCCCAGCACCCGGCGCCCGACGAGGTCGACCCCACCGAGGTCCGGCCAGCGCAGCTCGGCGCGAGCGAGGACCTGGCCGGCGAGCGCGGCGTCCAGGCGGCGGGCGACCCGCACCACGATGTCCCCCTCAGGCACCGGCGGCCCGCCTCGAGGACCGGGCCTGCCGCCAGGCCGGCACGTACAGCGGCGCACCCAGCAGCAGCGCGGCGGCGGCGATGAGCATCGCCAGCGAGAGCGAGGTGCCGTCGGCGACCGCGGTGAGCACGAGGATGCCCACGGCCCCCGCGGGCTGGGCGGCCATGGAGTTCAGGGACACCACGGTGGCCCGGTGCCCGGGGCCGACCTGGCGGTGCAGGAGGGTCATGTGCGCCGGGTTGGACGCGCCGTGGGCCACATAGGCCACAAGGTACGCGGCGACGATCCCGGCCACGCCCGCGACGAGCCCGATCCCGACGACGGCGATCCCCTGGAGGATCCGCAGCAGGGCGGCCGCCGGTGCCAGCCCGGTGCGCCGCGCGAGCGCCGGGAGGAGTGCCGCGCCGGCCGCGGAGACGAGCCACGCGGCCGACGTCGCGGGTCCGGTCAGCGCGGCCGCCGCCTCGGTGTCGCCGATCACCTCGGCGAGCCGGACCGGCGTGAGGCTCTCGAGCGCGGCGAGGCCGAAGCCCCAGGTGAGCTCGACGGCGACGAGAGCCGCGAGCACGGCGGAGCCGCGCAGGAGGCGGACGCCGTCGGCGACGGCCCGCGGCGTCGCCGACAGCGAGCGCCAGACCCGCCCACGCGGTTCCTCGACCAGCGCCACCGCGATGCCCACCACCGTGAGGACCTGGACCGTCAGCGCTGCCACGACCGGCACCGCGAGAGCCTCGACGCCGGGAAGCGGGTCCCAGGCGACCAGCGCGCCGCCCGCCAGGGCGCCGCCGGCGATCGCGACGCCGAGCACCGTCCCCTGGGCGCTGAGACCCTTCTCGATCGGCGCAGCCGGGTCCGCGGCCTGGACGGCGTCGACGTACCAGGCCTCGAGCGGGCCGCTGTCGAGCGCCCGGTGGACACCCTGGAGGGCCCAGACCACCGCGAACGCCGCGACCGTCTCCGCGGCGAGGAGGACCCCCAGGGCGACGGCGCCCACGAACGCGGCCAGGAGGAGCACCCGACGGCGGCCGAGCGAGTCGGCCAGCCCGCCGGTGGGCAGCTCGAGCGCCAGGACCACGGCGCCCTGGAGGGCCGCCACGGTGCCCACCTCGGTCAGGCTCAGTCCCCGCTCGAGGGGGAGCAGGACGGTGACCGGGATGACGAGCCCCACGGGGAGCCAGCGCAGGGCGCTGACGAGCAGGAAGCGGCGCGTGGCCGACCGGGGCGTCAGGGTCATGGTGGGTCGCCCTGGGGGAAGGCGTGCACCAGCCCGGTCTCGGCGAGCCGGATCGCGCGGGCGTCCGGGCGCAGGGTGCGAGGTCGGCTCACCCTGCGCACGATAGTTGTGCACGGAAAGTGTGTAACCGCTCCGTGCCATGATGAGGCGTGGCGAGGACCCCTTCCACCGTCGACCTCGTGCCGCTTCCGGTGGCTGCCCTGGCCGCACTGGCCGACGGGGACCTCGCGGCGGCCCGCGCCGCGTCCGGCCTGCCGCTGACGGAGTTCTTCCTCACGCCGCGCGCGGTGAGCCTGTGGCGGCTGCGGCTCGGCCAGATCCGGGAGGACCCCGAGGCCGCGGCCTGGGTGGCCCGCGCGGCGGTGCTGTCCCCGTCCGGCGAGGTGGTCGGGCACGCCGGCTTCCACGGACCGCCCGACGCTGCCGGGATGGTGGAGATCGGCTACTCGATCGCCCCGGCCTACCGCCGGCGTGGGCACGCCCGGGCCGCTGTGCGCGCCCTCCTGGCCCTGGCCGCGGCGGACCCGCGCGTGCGCACCGTCCGGGCCTCGATCAGCCCGGACAACGCCGCCTCCCTCGCCACCGTCGCACCGCTGGGCTTCGTCCGGGTCGGCGAGCAGTGGGACGACGAGGACGGCCTCGAGGTGGTCCTCGAGCGTCCGGTCCGCCCGGTGGGACCGGCGGATCGGCCGGACCGAGCCGGCCCTGCCGACGTCGGCCACGGCACGGGTCGCGCCGCCGGCGCCGATCGCACCGGTCCCGAGGTCGACGTCCTCGTCGTCGGTGCCGGCCCGACCGGCCTCGCGCTGTGCGCCCAGCTGCTCGCGCACGGCGCGCGCGTGCGACTGGTCGACCGGGGCGCCGACCGTGCGCACGAGTCCCGTGCGCTCGCGGTCCAGCCGCGGACGATGGAGGTCCTCGCCCCGCTGGGGATCACGGCCGCGCTCGTGGCCGAGGGCAACCCGGCGGTGCGGCTGGCCGTCCACCTCGGACGCCGCACGGCCGTCGTGCCGCTGTCGGGGACGGGACTGGACACCCCGTACCCGTTCCTGCTCTTCCTCTCCCAGGCCCGCACCGAGCAGGTCCTCATCGACCACCTCGCCGGGGGCGGTCTGGCCCCCGAGCGCGAGGTCGAGCTGACGGGCCTCAGTGCGGGTGCCCGGGGGGTGACCTGCCGGCTGCGCGGGCCGGACGGCGAGGAGCAGGTGGTCCGGGCGGGGTACGTCGTGGGCTGCGACGGTGCCCGGAGCACCGTGCGAGACCTCGCCGGCATCGCCTTCCTCGGCGAGCGCTACCCGCAGTCCTTCGTCCTGGCCGACGTCGCGGCCGACGGCCCGGCCCCCGGGGCGGCGCACGCCTACGTGGGCCGCGACGGGATGCTCCTGATGTTCCCGATCGAGCAGCCCGCCCCGTGGCGCATCGTGGCCATGCGGCGTGCGGGTGCGCCCCACGGTGCCGAGGTCACCCTCCCCGAGGTCCAGGCGCTGGTGGACGCGCACACCAGCGGCGTACGGCTCCACGACCCCGTCTGGCTCTCGGCGTTCGGGCTGGCGCGCCGGCGAGCGAGCCGGCTGCGGGCCGGCCGCGTGCTCCTGGCCGGGGACGCCGCCCACGTCCACAGCCCGGCCGGCGCCCAGGGCATGAACACCGGGATCCAGGACGCGGTCAACCTCGGGTGGAAGCTCGCGCTGGTCGCAACGGGGCGGGCGGCACCGGACCTGCTCGACACGTACGAGGCCGAGCGGATGCCCGTCGCGCGCCGCGTGCTGCGGATGACCGACCGTGCCTTCACCGTCGCCACCTCGACCGCCCCCGCGGTGCGGCTGGCCCGGGCCCACGTGGCGCCGCGGCTGCTGGCCGTGGTGCTGCGCGCCCGTCGCGTGCCGGCCCTCGGCTTCAGGGTGGTCGCCCAGCTGACGATCTCCTACCGGGGCAGCCCCCTGGCAGGCGACCCCACCCGCCATCACCAGCGAGCGTGGGGCGGGCCGTCGGGGCGACGTCTCCGGGCCGGGGACCGGCTCCCGGTAGTCCCGCTCGTGGGCGGGGGCCCGGCCACGCTCCACGGGGCGCTGGCCCGCCCGGCGTTCCATCTCCTGCTCGCCGGGCGCCCGGTGCGGCCTGACGGCGACCACGGCCCGGCCCCGGGCGACCTCGGCGGCCTCGGGGGTCTGGTGCGCCGCGGCGACCTGCGGGTGCTGCACGTCGTCGGTCCCGGCGCGCAGCGACCGACCCTGGCCGAGCCGGACGTGCTGGTGGTGCGGGACGGAGCCGACCTCGAGCGGCTCGGGCTGGCGCGCCCCGACGGTGCGCTGCTGGTCCGCCCCGACGGGCACCTGGCCCACCGTGGCGCGTCGGCGGGGGCGCGAGCGTGGCTGGCGAGGTGGCTGCGGCCGTAGGGCCTCAGCGCCGGGCGGGTGCGACGCGCAGCCGCAGGCCCTTCGGGGTGGGGCCGAAGCCGGCCCCGGCCAGGGCGAGCCCCAGCGGCCCCTGGCTCTCGAGGGCGCCGACGCCGTCCACCTGACGAAGCGTGAGAGCCCCGAGCGCACCCGTGCCCGCCACCTGGGCCAGCGCCTCGGCCGCGGGAACGAGCAGCTCGTCGTCGTCGGTGAAGGACAGCAGGGTGCGCCCGCCCCTCTCCACGTACAGGGTCATCGTCCCGTCGACGAGGACGACGACCGCCCCGGCCTTGCGCCCGGGCCGGTGCCCCTCGCCCGCGCTCGTCGGGGGCCACGCCAGCGCGGCGCCGTAGGGGTTGGCGGGGTCGGTGGCGGCGAGGAGGTGGACCCGCGGCGCGGGCTGCCGGCCCGGGTCGTCCGCGGCGGAGCGCCGAGCGGCGACCTCGGCGGCGTCGCCGCGGAGCCGGTCCACGACCTCCGGCAGCGCGAACTGTGCCGCACCCAGACCCTCGACGAGGTAACCGCGGCGCACCTGGCCCGAGTCCTCGAGGTGGCGCAGCACCTGGTAGGCCGCGCTGAACCCGCCGGGCAGGTCCTCCAGGCCCGCGGCGCCGCGGACCAGGACGCCGTGCCGCTCGAGCAGGGCGAGGGTGAGGGCGGTCGCCCGGCGCGTGCGCTCGTCGGCGGGCTCGGTGGGCTCGGCGGCGCCGAGGTCTCCCGGCCGGACGAGCGACCACCGGCCGGCCGCGGCCGGCGGCTGCGCCCCACCCGGCCGGCTCCCCGCGACCGCCACCCTCGACAGGGCCGAGCGGCGCAGGGACGCGCCGGGCCGCATCGACCGGGCGCGCGCCGGCACGCGCGCGGCGGTGTGGCTGGGACGCCCGCCACCGAGCCGCGCGCGCACGGGGGCGAGCGTGTCGTTGGTCACGAGGCCGGCCCACACGAGGTCCCAGAGCGCGTCGAGGACCTCCGCGGGCGCCGCGGCGACGGGACCCTCCGGGAGCAGCTCGCGGAAGAAGCGGCCCCCGCCGGCCGCGAGGACCGTGCGGAGGTGCTCGTGGACCTCGCCCAGCGGGACGTCACCGGGAGCTGGTGCGAGGTCGGCGACGGCGTCGGCCGGCAGGAGGGTGAGCTGACCGTCCACGCCGGGCAGGGCCCCGGCCCCCACCCACAGCACCTCCCCGGCACTGGTGAGCTCGTCGAGCATCGCCGGGGTGTAGTCCCGCACCCGGGCGGGCAGGACCAGGGACTCCAGCGCCGACGCCGGCAGACGGGCGCCGGCGAGCTGGTCGACCACGGCGAGGACGCCGTCCGTGCCGCGCAGGTCGGGGCGCGAGCCGACGGGCGCCACGTGCTGCCAGCGGGGACCGAAGACGGCGAGGGTCTGCGGGGCCACGGGCTCGACCTCGCTGCGCAGGTGGGCGAGGGTCCGTCGCCGGATCCGTCGCATGACCTCGGCGTCGCAGAACTGCACGGCGACGTCCTCGCCCGGGACGAGGCGGCCCGTGACGACGACGGCTGTGCGCACCAGCTCAGCGAGGACGGGCGCCACCGCTCCCGGCGCCAGGCCCAGCCGTGCACCCACCTCCGCGGCGGTGAAGGGACCGTGCGTGCGGGCATGACGGCGGACGAGGTCGCCGAGCGGGTCGGGCACGGGGGCGAGGACGGCGTCGGGCAGACCGAGCGGCAGCGCTGTGCCGAGGGCGTCACGCAGCCGGCCGGCGTCCTCGGTGACCGCCCACTGCTGGGTGCCCGCCACCCGGACGGCCATGACACGCCGCTCCGCGACGAGCGTGTCGAGCCACCCGGGCACCGCGGCGGGATCGGCCGCGCGGAGGGTGAGGTCGGGCGTGGACACCGGACCGAGCCGGCGGACGAGGTCGACCAGGCCCTCGGCGTCCTTCGCCCGGGTGTTCTCCGTGCGGAGCCCCACCTCGGCGGAGACCTCCGCGACCGCCGCCGGGTCGAGGAGGTCCGCGAGGTCGCCCAGCTCGGAACCGACGAGCTCGGCCATGAGGGCCGGGTCCAGCGCCAGGGCGGCCGCGCGCCGCTCGGCCAGGGGTGCGTCGCCGTCGTAGAGGAACTGGGCGACGTAGCCCATGAGGAGGGACCGGGCGAAGGGCGACGGGCCGGGGGTGGAGACCTCCACGAGGCGCACCTCCCGTGCCTCGACCCGGCGCATGAGCTCGGTGAGGGCGGGCACGTCGAAGTCGTCCTGGAGGCACTCGCGCACGGCCTCGAGCACGATGGGGAAGTCGGGGAAGCGGGCCGCGACGGCGAGGAGCTGGGCGGCGCGGTGACGCTGCTGCCACAGCGGCTGGCGCCGGTCCGGCCGGCGGCGCGGCAGCAGCAGCGCCCGGGAGGCGCCCTCGCGGAACCGGGCGGCGAAGTGCGCCGACCCGGTCAGCGCCGCCACCACGGAGCCGGAGACCTCCGCCGGGTCCAGGAGGAGGTCGGCCAGGTCCAGCGGCCCGCCGTCGCCGGCCTCAATGTCGGGCAGGCGCAGGACGATGCCGTCGTCGGCGGGGGAGGCGTTGACGTCCATCCCGGTCGACTCCTGGAGCCGGGCGGCCAGGACCATCGCCCACGGCGCGTGCACGCGCGCGCCGTAGGGGCTGTGGATGACGACCCGCCAGTCCCCGAGCTCGTCGCGGAACCGCTCGACGACGATCGTGCGGTCGTCGGGCAGGGTCGCGGTCGCCTCCCGCTGCTCCGCCAGGTAGGCGAGCACGTTCGTCCGCGCCCACGGGTCCAGCCCGGCCTCGTCGAGCGACCGGTCGGCACCGCCGTCGTCGAGGTGGGCGAGCAGGTCGCGCGTGGTGGCCCCGAGGGCGCGGCCCAGCTCGGCCGGGCGCCCCGGGGAGTCACCCTTCCAGAAGGGCAGGCGGCCCGGCTGCCCGGGGGCCGGGGTGACCAGGACCCGGTCCGGCGTGATGGCCTCGATCCGCCACGTGCTCGTGCCCAGGGTGAACGTGTCGCCCACCCGCGACTCGTAGACCATCTCCTCGTCCAGCTCGCCGACACGGCGCCCCCCGCCCCGCGCGCCCGCGGTGACCGCGGACCCGCTCGCAGACCCGTCCTGGGCGGGAGGGCCGCCCGCGAGGTAGACGCCGAACATGCCCCGGTCGGGGATGGTCCCGCCCGAGGTCGCCGCCAGGCGCAGGGCCCCGGGGCGGGCGCGCAGCGTGCCGGTGGTGCGGTCCCAGACGACGCGGGGTCGCAGCTCGGCGAAGTCCTCGCTGGGGTAGCGGCCCGCGAGCATGTCCAGGACGGCGGTGAGCGAACGCTCCCCGAGCGTCGCGAACGGGGCCGCCCGGCGGACGAGGGCGGTGAGGTCCGCGACGGCGAGGTCCTCCACGGCGAGCATCGCCACGACCTGCTGGGCGAGGACGTCCAGCGGGTTGGCCGGGACGTGGATCTCCTCGATGAGCCCGGACCGTGCGCGGGCGGCGGTGACCGCCGACGGGAGCAGCTCGCCGCGGTGGGTGGGCAGGACGACGCCGTGGGAGACCGCGCCCACCTGGTGGCCGGCGCGGCCGATGCGCTGCAGGGCCGAGGCCACCGAGGGCGGCGCCCCGACCTGGATGACGAGGTCCACCGCGCCCATGTCGATGCCGAGCTCGAGGGAGGACGTCGAGACCACGGCGCGCAGCGTGCCCGACTTCAGGGCCGTCTCGGTCCGAACCCGCTCCTCCCGGCTCATCGAGCCGTGGTGCGCGCGGGCGATGACCTCCTCGGCGGGCAGGGCGGTGCCGGACTGCCCGGGCGCGGCGGCCGCCCACGCACCGCCCTGGTCGTCGAGCACCGCCAGCCCGCCGGCCCCGCTGCGGCGGGCCGACCACTCCTCGTTCAGCCGCGCGGTCAGCCGCTCGGCGGAGCGCCGGGAGTTGGTGAACACGATGGTGCTGCGGTGCGCGGCGACGAGGTCGACGACCCGCTCGGTCAGGTGCGGCCACACCGAGGGGCGGGACAGCTCGGGCAGGGCACCGGCCGCATCCCCGGACAGGTCCGGCTCCCCGGCCGACGCGGGACCACCGATCCGCCCGCCGCCGGCGCCGTCGTCCGGCCGCGGAGGTGTGCGCAGGGGCGTCGCCGCCGGGTCGGCGAGGTCCTCGACCGGCACCACGACGTCGACGCGCAGCTCCTTGGTGGACCCGGGCTCGACCACCCGCACGGGCCGGCCGCCGTCGGCCAGCGGGCGGTGACCGGCGAGGAAGGTGCCCACCGTGCCGACGGGCCGGACGGTGGCCGAGAGGCCCACGCGCTGGACCGGGGCGGGCAGCATCGCGTCGAGCCGTTCCAGGCTCACCGCCAGGTGCGCCCCGCGCTTGGTGCCGGCCACGGCGTGGACCTCGTCCAGGATGACGGTGCGCACCCCGCTCAGCCCCTCCCGGGCCGAGGAGGTCAGGACGAGGTAGAGCGACTCCGGGGTCGTGATGAGGATGTCCGGCGGACGGGTGCCCAGGCGCCGGCGCTCGGCCGCCGGGGTGTCGCCGGTGCGCACGCCCACCCGTACGTCGGCCACCGGCCGGCCGAGCCGCGCCGCCGCCTGCGAGATGCCCACCAGCGGCGAGCGGAGGTTGCGCTCGACGTCGGCGGCCAGGGCCTTGAGGGGGGAGACGTAGAGCACCCGGCACCGCTCCTGGGGCTCGGGGACCTCCCCGGTGAGCATCTGGTCGATCGCCCAGAGGAACGCCGCGAGCGTCTTGCCCGAGCCCGTGGGGGCGACGACGAGGGCGTGCTCGCCCGAGGCGATGGCCTCCCACGCGCCCGTCTGCGCCGCCGTCGGCGCCGCGAAGGCGCCGTCGAACCACGCCTGGGTCGGCTCGGAGAACGGCACGAGCGTCATTGTGCCGTCCGCCGCCGACATCGCGCCCGGCGGGGCGCCGGGCGGCGTGGGAGGGTGGGGGCGTGAAGCACTCGGAGTTCTGGCAGGTCCTCGAGGCGACGTTCGGTGCCGGCCACGGCCGCTCGGTCGCCGAGGATCTCGTCCTCGCCGCGCTCGGCGGTCGCACCGCGGCCCGGGCGCTGGCCGACGGCGTCGCGCCCCGCGCCGTGTGGGACGCCGTCTGCGACGAGATGGAGCTCGACGACGCGACCCGCTGGCGTCACCGCCGGGAGCCGCGCAAGGACCGCTCGGCCTGACCGGCGGGTCACGCCTGCCCGTCCCGGGCCGGAGTCGTGGGGCGTGGACGTGCGCCGCGGTGACGCGCGGGCTCCGGGTGAGGTCCTGGGGTCCGGGTGAGGTCGGGGCTTCCGGGGTGAGGTCGCCGGTGCGGGGCCGCTGACTCGACCCGGTCGCTGCTGACTCACCCCGGGAGCGCGTGACGCACCGCGACCGCCGGCCCTCCGACGACCGACTCACCGGACGCGCCGCGCCCGGACCTGCCCGACGCCGGCCCGTGCGCGCGACGCCGTCGGCGTGTCTAGGCTCGTGAGCACGGACCGCCCGGCCGGGCGGCGGGAGACGAGGAGTGACCGTGAGCGCCGTGGACGACATCATCGGGCAGATCCCCATGGCCGACCTGGCCGGGCGCCTGGGCGTGGACGAGGCGACGGCGGAGAAGGCCGCCCGTCAGGCCCTGCCCGCGCTCCTGGGGGGCATGCGGGCCAACGCCGCCGACCCCGCCGGTGCGGCCTCCCTCGGCGCCGCGGTCGAGCGTCACCCCGCCTCGCTCGTCGAGGGCGGGGTGGACCTGGACGAGGTCGACACCGCGGACGGGGAGAAGATCGTGCGGCACGTCTTCGGGGACCGCACCGACGACGTCACCGGGCGCCTGGAGGAGGCCGCCCCGCTCCGCGGTGCGGCCACCCTCGGCGCGGGCGGGCTCGGTGCCGCCCCTCTCGGTGGTGCCGGTGGGCTCGGCGGAGGCGCGCTCGTCGCCAGGCTGCTGCCGATCCTCGCGCCGATCGTCATGTCCTACCTCGCCAGGCGGATGGGCGGCCAGGAGGGCGGCGGGCGGGGCCCTTCGGGCGGCGGGCTCGACCAGATCCTCGGCGACCTCCTCGGCGGCTCCGGCGGCGGGGGAGGCCTCGGCGGGCTCGGCGGTCTCCTCGACGGTCTGCTCGGCGGCGGCCGGCGCTGACACGCGGCGTGTCGGAGCTGGCTTCGAACAACCGTTCGTCGTAGGGTCTTCCCAGGCGCCGACGGCGGCGGGTTTCCACAGGAGTGCGAGGGCCCGCTGACGGATGTCAGTGGTCGGGCATAGCGTCGCCAGCAGGTAGCCGTCCGGAGAGGGCGGGCCCTGCCACAGACCAGCCCTGTCCGATCCGAACGGGCCGCCCATCGGGGCGCCCGTGCACCGAGAGGTGAGTTGACATGCCCGCTCCCGTAGCAGACCGCAGCAAGGCCCTGGAGGCCGCGCTCAGCCAGATCGACCGCCAGTTCGGCAAGGGGTCGGTCATGCGCCTGGGTGACGACACCCGGCCCAAGGTCCAGGTGATCCCCACAGGGTCGGTCGCCCTCGACGTCGCGCTGGGCATCGGCGGGCTGCCGCGCGGCCGCGTCGTGGAGATCTACGGCCCGGAGTCCTCCGGCAAGACCACCGTGGCCCTGCACGCCGTCGCCAGCGCCCAGCGCGCCGGCGGCATCGCCGCGTTCATCGACGCCGAGCACGCCCTCGACCCCGAGTACGCCAAGAAGCTCGGCGTGGACACCGACGCCCTCCTCGTCTCCCAGCCGGACACCGGTGAGCAGGCGCTGGAGATCATGGACATGCTCATCCGCTCCGGGGCGCTGGACATCGTCGTCATCGACTCCGTCGCCGCCCTCGTGCCCAAGGCGGAGATCGAGGGCGAGATGGGTGACTCCCACGTGGGCCTCCAGGCCCGCCTCATGTCCCAGGCGCTGCGCAAGATCACCGGTGCGCTCTCGGCCTCGGGGACCACGGCCATCTTCATCAACCAGCTGCGCGAGAAGATCGGGGTGTTCTTCGGCTCGCCCGAGACCACCACCGGCGGCAAGGCGCTGAAGTTCTACGCCTCGGTCCGCCTCGACGTGCGCCGCATCGAGACCCTCAAGGAGGGCTCCGACGCGGTGGGCAACCGCACCCGCGTCAAGGTGGTCAAGAACAAGATGGCCCCGCCGTTCAAGCAGGCCGAGTTCGACATCCTCTACGGCCAGGGCATCTCCCGTGAGGGCGGGCTCATCGACCTCGGCGTCGAGAACGGCATCGTGCGCAAGTCCGGCGCCTGGTACACCTACGAGGGCGACCAGCTCGGGCAGGGCAAGGAGAAGTCCCGCCAGTTCCTCAAGGACAACCCCGAGCTCGCCGAGGAGATCGAGAAGAAGATCCTCACCAAGCTCGGGATCGGCGAGGCGGTGGCAGAGGTGCCGGCCGACGTCGACGAGGTCGCGGTCGACTTCTGATCCGATGACCGACCCCACCCCGCGGCGGCGTGGCGGGCGGCGACGGGCCGAGCTCGAGCCCCCGCCCGCCGGCTCCGCCGCGCAGGACCGTGAGCCCGACGCCGAGGAGGTGGCGCGGACGATCGCCCTGCGCCAGCTCACCGCCGCGCCGCGCAGCCGCGCCCAGCTCGAGGTCGCGATGGCCCGGCGCGACGTCCCGGAGGACGTCGCGGGCCGGGTGCTCGACCGGTTCACCGAGGTCGGGCTCGTCGACGACGGCGCCTACGCCGAGATGCTCGTGCGCACCCGCCACGCCGAGCGGGGCCTCGCCCGCCGCGCCCTGGCCGAGGAGCTGCGGCGCAAGGGCATCGCGCCCGACGTGGCGGCGGGTGCCCTCGAGCAGGTGGACGACGCCGACGAGGAGGCCGCCGCCCTGGCGCTCGTGCGCAAGAAGGCGCGCTCGACGCGCGGGCTCGACGCACAGGTCCGGCGCCGGCGCATGGCAGCGCTGCTCGGCCGCAAGGGCTTCCCGGCGGGAGTCGCGATGCGCGCGGTCGAGACCGTCCTCGCCGAGGAGGAGTAGAGCGCCCAGGCGTCGGGACGCCGGGCCGGGCGGTGCAGGGCCGGGCGGTGCCGGGCCGGGCGGTGCCGGGCCGGGCGGTGCCGGGCCGGGCGGCCGGGTCAGGTTCTCCGCGCCTCAGGAGGTCCGGGCGGCGAGGGCGTCGTTGATGTCGGCGGTGAGGCGTACGTCGACGGCGACCAGCCGGCCGTCGAGCTCGCGCACCGGTGCGGCCAGCCGGGTGCTGCTCATGAGCCAGAGGGCGTCGGCGTCCGCGAGCTCGGCCACCCGCACCGGACGGGTGCGGGTGGCCGCGCCACGCGCGGCCAGGAGCTCGAACGCGTCGGCCTGCGTGGTGCCCGGCAGGATCCCGGCCTCGACCGGCGGGGTGACCAGCTCTCCGCCGAGCCGCAGCACGACCGTCGAGGTGGGGCCCTCGAGCACGTAGCCGTCGGTGCTGGTGAAGACGACGTCGTCGGCCCCGCGACGCTGCGCCTCGCGCAGGGCCGCCCGGTTGAGTGCGTAGGACAGCGACTTCGCGCCCTGGAGGAGCCATGGTGCGGAGGTCGTGACGTCCGAGGCGTACCCCCGCGTGAGCGTCACGACCGCGATGCCGTCGGTGCGTTCGGGCCAGTCGCGGCTCACCTCGCCGTACGCCCATCCGGTGGCGCGGTCGGCCCCCTCCGGACCACGGGTCAGGACCAGCTTGCACCACGACGACGGGGCGGCCGCGAGGGCGTCGGCCACCTCCAGCGTGGCGGCGCGGAAGACGCCGAGGTCCGGCGGCGGCAGCTCCAGGAGCGTGGCGGAGCGTGCGAGGCGCGCGAGGTGGGCGTCGAGGGCCTGGGGCCGGCCGGCGGCGATCCCCACCGTCTCGAAGACGCCGTCGCCGCGGGTGATGCCGAGGTCGGTCACGAGGATGTGCGGCTCGTCGGCGGGCACCCGGCGCAGCGGCCGGTCGGGGTGACCGTGGCGGGGCTCGTCGATGAGGACGAGCACGCCCGGGGTGCTCACGCCCTCGTCCTCACGTGCGGCTCCGGGGCATCGGCGTCTCCATCTCGATGGAGGGCTCCTGGATCGTGGCGCCGCCCGCGACCCGGTTGTCCAGGCGGCGTGCGACCCGCTCGGCCACCGTCGTGAGGGTGTAGTTGATGGCGATGAACAGCACCGCGGCCACGATGAGGGCCGGCAGCAGGTTGGCGTTGGAGGACCCGAGCAGCCGGGCCTGCCGCAGCAGCTCGGCGTAGTTGATGAGATAGCCCAGGCCCGTGTCCTTGAGGATGACGACGAGCTGGCTGATCATCGAGGGCATCATCGCGATGAGCGCCTGCGGCAGCTCCACCAGACGCAGGCTCGCGGCCGGCGTCAGCCCGATCGCGAGGCCGGCCTCGCGCTGCCCGCGGGGCAGGTTGTGGACGCCGGAGCGGACGAGCTCGGCGATGACCGAGCCGTTGTACAGGGTCAGCGCGACGACGACCCCGTAGAAGGCCGGGTCGCCGACGGCGCCGGAGAAGGCGAAGACGTTGTAGAAGAACAGCATCATGATGAGGACCGGCACGGCGCGGAAGAACTCCACGACCGCCCCCGAGACCCAGCGCAGCGCCGCGTGCTCGGAGAGCCGGCCCAGGCCGAAGAGGAGGCCGAAGACGTTCGCGGTGACGATCGCGATGGCCGCCGCCTTGAGGGTGGCGACGAGGCCAGGGAGGAGGTAGTTCTCCCACGCCGACGCGGTGGCGAAGGGCTCCCACTTCGTCGCCGTGAGCTGGCCCTGCCGGGCCAGGCCCCACACCACCCAGGCGAGGACGCCCAGGACGACGAGGACGCCGACGACGTTGACGGCCATGATGCGGCGCCGGCCGCGCGGCCCCGGCGCGTCGAAGATCACCGAGCTCATCGGGCCACCCCCAGCCGGCGGGACAGATGGGTCGTGACCAGGCCGGTCGGCAGCACGATCGCCACCCAGCCCAGCGCGATGATGAGGAAGATCGCCACCGCCAGGTCGGGCCGGAACTCCATCATCGTGTTCATCACCGACGCGGCCTGGACGACGCCGGCCGCCTGGGCGACGGTCGTGTTCTTGGCCAGGGCGATGAGCGTGTTGCCCAGCGGTGCGATCGCCCCGCGGAAGGCCTGCGGCAGGATGATCAGCCGCATCGTCGCGCCGAAGCCGAGGCCGATCGCGCGGGCGGCCTCGGCCTGCCCGGCCGGGACGGTGTTGACGCCGGAGCGCAGCGCCTCGCAGACGAAGGCCGCGGTGTAGACCGACAGTCCCAGCACCGCCAGGCGGAAGCTGTTGGTGGCAATGAAGTCGCCGCTGTCGCGCCCGGCCAGCTCCACCCCCAGCTGGCCCCACAGGCCCAGGGAGGCGGCGAGGATGATGAGCGTCAGGGGGATGTTGCGCACGGTGTTGACGTACGCGGCGCCGGCCCAGCGCAGGCTGGGGGCGGGGGAGACGCGCATGACCGCCAGCACCGTCCCCAGGACGAACGCGAACAAGGCGGACCACAGGGTCAGGCGGACGTTGACGAGGAACGCGCCGAGGATGTCGTACGAGCCCAGCAGCTCGCCCATGTCGGCGAGGTATCCGCTCACCCGGTCCTCCTTCGTGGGTCGAGGGGCCGCTCAGGGCCCGGACGGGTGCGCCGGGACGCGACTGGCGTCCCGGCGCACCTCTCCTCGGTCAGGCGCAGCCGTCGACCTCGGGCGGGTTGAGGCTCGCGTCGGGGGTGAACCCCTCAGGGGTGTGCTCGGCGAGGAGCTCCTCCCACGTGCCGTCCTCGATCATCTCGGTGATGGCGGCGTTGACGTCCTCGCAGACGTCGTTCTCCTTGGGCAGACCCACGCCGTAGTTCTCCTCGGAGAAGGTGTTGCCCACGACCTTGAACTGGCCCTCGTACTGGTCCTGCGCGGCGAAGCCGGCGAGGATGATGTCGTCGGTCGTCACGGCGTCGACCGTGCCGGCGCTGAGGAGCTCGACGCACTCGGAGTAGGTCTGCGCCGGGTAGAGCTCGACGTCCTCGGCGTACTCGTCACGGATGCGCTCGGCGGACGTGGAGCCCTCGACGGAGCACAGCACCTTCCCGGACAGGGCCTCGGGGCCGGTGATCTCCTCGTCGTCCGCCGCGACCAGGAGGTCCTGACCGGCGACGAAGTACGGTCCGGCGAAGGCGACGCGCTCCTTGCGGGCGTCGGTGATCGAGTAGGTCGCGAAGATCATGTCGACCGAGCCGTTCTCCAGCAGCGTCTCGCGCTGGGAGGAGATCGACTCGACGAACTCGATCTGGTCCTCGGAGTAACCCAGCTTGTCGGCGACGTAACGGGCGACGTCGACGTCGAAACCGGTGTACTCCGCGCCCTCCTGCAGGCCCAGGCCGGGCTGGTCGAACTTGATGCCGATGGTGACGCCCTCGCCACCACCGTCCCCGCCCGCCGCGGAGGTCTCCTCGGCGCCGCCACCCTCGGCGGGCTCGTCGTCGCCCCCGCCGCCGCAGGCGGCCAGGGTCAGAGCCGCGGCCAGGCTCAGGGCGATTGCTGTGCGCGTGCGTCGCATGTCGTCTCCTCTTCTCGTTCCCCGGGTGGGGCCGTGCGGATGGTCAGTGGCTGAGCAGCTTGGACAGGAAGTCCTTCGCCCGCTCGGAGCGGGGGTTGGTGAAGAACTCCTCGGGGGTGGCCTCCTCGACGATCTGGCCGGCGTCCATGAAGATCACGCGGTCGGCGGCCTTGCGGGCAAACCCCATCTCGTGGGTGACGACGATCATCGTCATCCCCTCACGGGCGAGGGAGGTCATGACGTCGAGGACCTCGGTGATCATCTCCGGGTCGAGCGCGGAGGTCGGCTCGTCGAAGAGCATGACCTTGGGCCGCATGGCCAGCGCCCTCGCGATCGCGACGCGCTGCTGCTGCCCGCCGGAGAGCTGGGCGGGGTGCTTGCCCGCCTGGTTGGCGACCCCGACCCGCTCGAGGAGGTCCATCGCCTGCTTCTTCGCCTCGTGACCCTTGAGGCCGCGGACCTTGGTGGGACCGAGGGTGACGTTCTCCAGGATCGTCTTGTGGGCGAAGAGGTTGAACGACTGGAAGACCATCCCGACGTCGGCCCGCAGCCGGGCGAGGTCCTTGCCCTCGGCGGGCAGCTCCTTGCCGTCGATGGAGATGGTGCCGGAGTCGATCGGCTCCAGGCGGTTGATGGCCCGGCACAGGGTGGACTTGCCCGACCCGGACGGACCGATGACGACGACGACCTCGCCCCGGCGCACCGTCATGTCGATGTCCTTGAGGACGTGCAGCTCGCCGAAGTGCTTGTTGACGTCGGTGAGGACGACGAGCGGTCCGCCGAGGCGCTCGGCGTTCTCGGTCGCCGCGGGGGGGTCGTGCGGGTGGGCCATGGGCGTCAACCTAGCTACGGATTGATTCGTCGTCGGTGACGAGTCGGTAACAGTCTGGCCACAATAGCGCGTCTTGACCCGCAGTTGACCTGGCCTTTCGGACTTTTCCGCGTCGCGGCCCGGGCCCTCCGGTCACGCCGGCGCTCGCCGTCCGGAGGGCTGTCGCTCGCGCCGAGCCGTCCGGCTACCGGGGACGGCGGTAGAACGGCCCGCGGACGACGTCGTACGGCTGGGCGCGGCCGCGCACGTCGACCTCGACCGCGGTGCCGACCGCCGCGTGGGCGGGGTCGACGTAGGCGAGGGCGACGGGCCGACCCAGGGTGGGGCTCGGCGCGCCGGAGGTGACCTCCCCGACGACGGTCCCGCCGGCCAGGACCGGGTAGCCGGCCCGGCCGGCCCGGGGCCCGCGGCCCTCGAGGGCGACGAGGACCCGGCGCGCACCGGCCTCGTGGGCGGTGCGCGCGGCCTCGAGCGCCTCCCGTCCCACGAACGCCGGCTTCGTCAGGTCGACCACCGCGCCGAGGCCCGCCGCGAAGGGGTCGGTGCTGCGCGTCAGCTCGTGCCCGTACAGCGGCATCCCGGCCTCCAGGCGCAGCGAGTCTCGGGCGGCCAGACCCGCGGGGACGAGACCGGCGGGGGCCCCGGCCTCGAGGAGGGCGCGCCACAGCACCACCGCCGCGTCGTCGTCGGCCACGAACAGCTCGAAGCCGTCCTCGCCGGTGTACCCCGTGCGGGCGAGCAGGACCTCCACGCCGGCCACCGGCAGCTCGGTCGCCGCGTAGTAGCGCAGGTCCGCGACCTCGGCCCGGTGCTGCGCGGGCACCAGGGCCGCGACGACGCCTGCGGCGGCGGGGCCCTGGACGGCGACGAGGGAGGTGGCGGCCGACGCGTCGTCGACCGTGACGTCGAAGCCCTCGGCGCGGCGGGCGAGCTCGGCGGCCACGACGGCGGCGTTGCCGGCGTTGGGGACGACGAGGAACCGGTCCTCGGCACGGCGGTAGGTGATGAGGTCGTCGACGA
This sequence comes from Georgenia muralis, assembly GCF_003814705.1. NCBI lineage: Bacteria > Bacillati > Actinomycetota > Actinomycetes > Allobogoriellales > Allobogoriellaceae > Georgenia > Georgenia muralis. The sequence goes on from NZ_RKRA01000001.1 coordinate 2,645,140, forward strand.
TGCCGCCGTCCTCGGCGCACAGGAGGGAGTACCCCGCCCGGCCCACGGCGACGGCCGAGAGCCTCCCGACCAGCGCGTGGTCGAGGAACGCCGCGGCCCCGGGCCCGCCCACCCACACCTCGCCCATGTGGCTGAGGTCGAACAGGCCGGCGGCGCGGCGCACCGCGTGGTGCTCGGCCAGCTCGGAGGCGTACTTCAGCGGCATCTGCCAACCGCCGAAGTCGGTGAAGGACGCCCCGAGGGCGGCGTGCTCGGCGTGCAGGGCGGTGCGGAGGTCGCTCATGGCACTGACCCTCTCAGGAGTAGGACGTCAGGGGCGGGCAGGAGCACACGAGGTTGCGGTCGCCGTGCGCGCCGTCGATGCGCCCCACCGGGCTGAAGTACTTGTCGTGTCGCAGTGCGGGCAGGGGGAAGACCGCCCGCTCCCGGCCGTAGGGCCGGTCCCACTCCCCGACGAGGTCGGCGGCGGTGTGCGGGGCGAGGCGCAGCGGGCTGCGTGCGACCGGGACCTCGCCGGCGGCGACCTGGTCGATCTCGGCGCGGATGGCCACCATGGCGTCGACGAAGCGGTCGAGCTCGCCCCGGTCCTCGCTCTCGGTGGGCTCGACCATGAGGGTGCCGGGCACCGGGAAGGCGAGCGTCGGGGCGTGGAACCCGTAGTCGATGAGGCGCTTGGCCACGTCCTCGGCGGTCACCCCCGTCCGGGCCGTGAGCTCGCGCAGGTCGAGGATGCACTCGTGGGCGACCAGGCCGCCCGCGCCGGTGTACAGCACCGGGAAGGACGCGTCGAGGCGGCGGGCCACGTAGTTCGCCGTGAGGAGCGCGCCCTTCGTCGCCGTGGTGAGGCCCTCGCCGCCCAGGAGGGCGATGTACGCCCAGGAGATCGGCAGCACCCCGGCGGAGCCGAACCTGCTCGCCGAGACCGGTGCCCCGCCGCCGGCGGCCTCGTCGGTGGGGTCGCCGGGGAGGAAGGGCACGAGGTGCTCGCGCACCGCGACCGGGCCGACCCCCGGACCGCCCCCGCCGTGGGGGATCGCGAAGGTCTTGTGGAGGTTGAGGTGGGACACGTCCCCGCCGAACGCACCCGGCTGGGCCAGGCCCACGAGCGCGTTGAGGTTGGCGCCGTCGATGTAGACCTGGCCGCCGGCGGCGTGCACGGCGTCGCACACCTCGCGCACGTCGCCGTCGTAGACGCCGTGCGTGGAGGGGTAGGTGATCATGATCGCGGCGAGGTCCTGGGCGTGCGCCTCGATCTTGGCGCCCAGGTCGGCGTGGTCGATGGTGCCGTCCGCGGCCGTGGCGACGACGACCACCTTCATGCCTGCCAGCACCGCGGAGGCTGCGTTCGTGCCGTGGGCGGAGGCGGGGATGAGGCAGACGTCGCGTGCCCCCTGCCCGCGCGCACGGTGGTAGCCGCGGATCGCCAGGAGGCCGGCCAGCTCGCCCTGGGAGCCGGCGTTGGGCTGGACCGAGACCCGGTCGTAGCCGGTGATGACAGCCAGCCGCTCCTCGAGGTCGGCGATGAGCGCGCGCCAGCCCTCGGTCTGCGCGTCCGGGGCGAAGGGGTGGACGGCCGCGAAGGCCGGCCACGTCATCGCCTCCATCTGCGCGGTGGCGTTGAGCTTCATCGTGCACGAGCCGAGCGGGATCATCGTGCGGTCCAGCGCCAGGTCCTTGTCGGCGAGGCGCCGGAGGTAGCGCAGCATCTGCGTCTCGGACCGGTGGCGGTGGAAGGTCGGGTGGGTGAGGAAGGCCGACGTGCGGGTCAGCGCCGGGTCGAACGCGACGCCCCCGTCGAGCCGGGCCCGGGCGGCGGGCACCGCGGCGGCGGCGTCGTCCACCCCGACGGCCGCCGCGACGGCGACGAGGTGCTCCTCGGTCGTGGTCTCCGCGCAGGACACGCCCACGTGGTCGGGCCCCACGGCGCGCAAATTCACCCCGGCGGTCTCGGCGGCGGCGACCACCGCGGGCCCGCGGCCGGGCACGTGGACGGTGAGGGTGTCGAAGTAGGAGTCGTGGACGAGCTCGACGCCGTGGGCGCGCAGGGTCTCGGCGAGGGTGCGGGCGGCGTCGTGGGCGTGCCGGGCGATGGCGCGCAGCCCCTCGGGGCCGTGGTAGACGGCGTACATGCTCGCCGCCACCGCGAGGAGCGCCTGCGCGGTGCAGATGTTGGAGGTGGCCCTCTCCCGGCGGATGTGCTGCTCGCGGGTCTGCAGGGCGAGGCGGTAGGCGGGCTCGCCGGCGGAGTCGCGCGAGACCCCCACGAGCCGGCCGGGCAGGTTGCGCTCCAGCCCGGAGCGGACCGCCATGTACGCCGCGTGCGGCCCGCCGAAGAACAGGGGCACGCCGAAGCGCTGGCTGGAGCCGACGGCGATGTCCGCGCCCTGCTCCCCGGGCGGGGTGATGAGGGTCAGGGCGAGGAGGTCGGCGGCGACGGTGACCATCGCGCCGCGGCCCTTCGCCTCGGCGACGACGGCGGAGACGTCCCACACCCGACCGGAGGCGCCGGGCTGCTGGAGGACCACCCCGGCGAGGTCGCCGTCGGGCAGGCCCGCGGAGAGGTCGGAGACGACGACGTCGATGCCCATCGCCGCGGCCCGGCCGCGGACGACGGCGACGGACTGGGGGAGCAGGTCGGCGTCGAGGACCACGGCGCCGTCGGCGTGGGCCCGGTTCGCCCGCCGCATGAGGAGCACGGCCTCGGCGACGGCGGTCGCCTCGTCGAGCAGGGACGCGTTGGCGACCGGCAGGCCGGTGAGGTCCTCGACCATGGTCTGGAAGTTCAGCAGCGCCTCGAGCCGGCCCTGGGAGATCTCCGGCTGGTACGGGGTGTAGGCGGTGTACCAGGCGGGGGACTGCAGCACGTTGCGCTCGATCACCGGCGGGGTGATCGTCTCGTGGTAGCCCTGACCGATCATCTGCACGCGCACCGTGTTGCGTGCCGCCAGGGCGCGCAGGTCGGCGAGAACCTCGCTCTCGGAGCGCGCCGGCGGCAGGTCGAGCGGACGCTGCTGGCGGATCCCCGCGGGGACGGCCGCGTCGGCGAGGGCGTCGAGGTCGGGCAGCCCCAGCGCGTCGAGCATCACGGCCACGTCGTCCGGCCCGGCCCCCACGTGCCGGCGGAGGAAGTCCGCGCCGCGGTCCGCGGCGGTGGTCGGGGTGGTGTGCTCGGTCATGGGTGGCTCCCGGGTCGGGGGCGCGCGGGCGCGCCGGCGTCGAGGTCCTCCCCGCTCTGTCACGTGACCTGAGAGATTTCCGGGCCGCGGCCCGGTTGCCCCGTCGGTGAGCGCCGCCCGGCCGGCCGCGCTGCTCTCCAGAGGTGCCTGACCGCGGCGGTGTGGGTGCCTGAGAGATTCCTGGGAGGAGTTGCTCCTACGGCGCCCGCACGGGTGCTGCGGGACTCTCCCGCCGCGGGTCGTCGGCGTGTGCAGTTGTCGCGGCGGCGGTCCCGCCGTGCCCGAGTCTCCCACGTCGGGCCCGGCCCCGGGGACCGCCGTCCACCGGTGCCTAGACTGGGCCATCATGACTGCCGCTCCGCCCGCCCACGCCCTCACGCCGCCCGGCCCCGCAGCAGGTCCGGCGGCCCCCGCACCGGCGGCCGCCGCGGCGCCGCGCACCTACCTCGTGCGCACCCTCGGCTGCCAGATGAACGTCCACGACTCCGAGCGGCTCGCGGGCATGCTCGAGGAGCGGGGCTACGTCCCCGTGGCGGAGGTCCCCGAGGCTGCCGCCCGGGCCACCGACGCCGGCGACGGCGGCGCGGACGTCGTCATCATCAACACCTGCTCCGTGCGCGAGAACGCCGCCACCCGGCTCTTCGGCAACCTCGGCCAGCTCGCCTCGGTCAAGCGCGGCCGGCCAGGGATGCAGATCGCCGTCGGCGGGTGCCTCGCGCAGCAGATGCGCACGGGCATCGTCGAGAAGGCGCCGTGGGTCGACGTCGTCCTGGGCACCCACAACCTCGACGTGCTCCCGGCCCTGCTCGAGCGGGCCCGGCACAACGCCGAGGCCCAGGTCGAGATCGAGGAGTCCCTCAAGGTCTTCCCCTCCACCCTGCCCACCCGCCGCGAGTCCGCCTACGCCGCGTGGGTGTCGATCTCGGTGGGCTGCAACAACACGTGCACCTTCTGCATCGTCCCGCACCTGCGCGGCAAGGAGCGCGACCGCCGGCCGGGCGAGGTCCTGGCCGAGGTCGGCGCCGTCGTCGGGCAGGGCGCGATCGAGGTGACGCTGCTGGGCCAGAACGTCAACAGCTACGGCGTCGGCTTCGGCGACCGGGGGGCCTTCGCCAAGCTCCTGCGCGCGACGGGCCGGATCGAGGGCCTCGAACGGGTCCGGTTCACCTCCCCGCACCCCGCGGCGTTCACCGACGACGTCATCGCCGCCATGGCAGAGACCACCAACGTCATGCCGTCCCTGCACATGCCGCTGCAGTCCGGATCCGACGCCGTGCTCCGGGCGATGCGCCGGTCCTACCGCTCGGACCGCTTCCTGGGCATCCTCGACCGGGTGCGGGCGGCCATCCCCGACGCCGCGATCACCACCGACATCATCGTCGGGTTCCCGGGCGAGACCGAGGAGGACTTCCAGGCCACGCTCGACGTCGTCGCGGCGTCGCGGTTCTCCTCGGCGTTCACCTTCCAGTACTCCCCGCGCCCGGGCACCCCCGCGGCGGACCGGGACGACCAGGTGCCCGCCGACGTCGTCACCGAGCGCTACCAGCGCCTGGCCGCCCTCCAGCAGCGCATCTCCACCGAGGAGAACGAGGCGCAGGTCGGCCGCACCGTCGAGGTGCTCGTCGCCGAGGGAGAGGGGCGCAAGGACGGCGCCACCCACCGCGTCACGGGCCGCGCCGCGGACAACCGCCTCGTCCACGTCGCCCTGCCCGTCGACCTGGCGGAGGCGGACCGGCCGCGCCCGGGCGACATGCTCACCGCGACCGTCACGCACGGGGCGCCGCACCACCTCGTGGCGGACTCCGCCCTCGCGGGCGGCACCTACGCGATGCGGCGCACCCGGGCCGGCGACGCCTGGGCGCGCCGGGCCGGGCTCGCCGAGGAGCCGCACGGGCACGGCGAGCCGGCCCCCGCCGGACCCGTCAGCCTCGGCATCCCCGTCCGGCGCCGCTGAGTCGTCCGCGACGTCGCCGGGCGGGCTACGGCTCGTCCCCGCCGACGGGCGGGACCGAGCGGGTGAGCGCCTGGAAGAACTGCACCCCGGCGGACAGCCCTCCCTCGATGATCTCCAGGAGCTGACGGTCGGTCGCGCCGGCACCGACGTCGACGAGGACCTCGGTGCGCACCACGGGTCCCTCGGGCGAGTCGGCCGTGTACACGGTCGGCCAGATCTTGTCCCGGTTCCAGTCGTTGACGGCCTGGGCCAGCGCACCGGCGTACTCCTCCGGCACGGCCCGCCCCCACGTGCCGCGCACGCTGAGGAAGTCGGCCTCCTCCCCGGCCAGGCGCAGCTGGAACCGGTACCCGTCCCACAGCCCGTCGACGGAGCCGTCCGGCTCGGTACGCACGTGGTAGCCCCGGTCGACGACGACGTCGTGCACCCGCTCGGGCGTCACCGGGGTCGTCGCGCGCAGCGGACCGGTCAGCGCGGCCGGGGACGTGCGCCGCACCGAGCCGGCGCTGCGCAGCACCCGGACCGTCGTCGCCAGGTCGGACCCGCGCACCGGCACGGCCCGGGCCTGCCCACGCACGGCGCGCAGCCACCGTCGCAGCCTCACGGCGCACGACCGGCCGGGTCGGGGTAGGCCTGCTCGAGGTCGTGCATCATCCGCATGCCCTGACCGATGCCGCGGCGCACGAGCGTCGTGAGCTGGTCCTCGCTCACGCCCGCCGCCAGCGGGGTCGACACCTCGGCGACGACGCTGACCATGCCGTCGTCGAGCACCCGCACGTAGCACTTGGGCCCGACGAAGTCCCGGTTCCAGCCGTCGACCAGCTCCAGGACCTCCGCGAGCCGCTCGATCGCCAGGCGGCGGTGCCACGTCGCGCGGACCTGGAGGACGTTCTCCTCCGGCCCGAGGAGGTAGACGTGGAAGACGGCCTGCGCCCACATGGCCCCGACGTCGCCGGCGCGGTCGCGGAACCACGGGTACCCCAGGTCGTCCAGGGCGGCGACGACCCGTTCCCTCGTCAGCGGGTGGACCACGTCCCGCGCCGTCCGGGCGCCCGCGTCCGCGGCGCCCGGGCCCGAGGCCCGGCCCCGGCCGTCCTCCGCCGCCGCGCTCATACGACGAGGGTAGTCCGCGGTCCTCCCGGCCGGCCGGTCGGGGTAGGTTGACCGGCGTGCAGGAACCGGGGCCCAGGCACGTCGTCGCCGTCGTGGGGATGACGGCGACCGGGAAGTCCGACCTGGCCCTCGACCTCGCCGAGGCGCTCGGCGGCGAGGTCGTCAACGCCGACGCCATGCAGCTCTACCGCGGCATGGACGTCGGGACGGCGAAGCTCCCGGTCGCCGAGCGGCGGGGCGTGCCCCACCACCAGCTCGACGTCCTCGACGTCACCGAGGAGGCCCGCGTCGCCGCCTACCAGCGCGCCGCCCGCGAGGACCTCGCCGCCGTCGCGGCCCGGGGGCACCGCCCGCTCCTCGTCGGTGGCTCCGGACTCTACGTCCGCGCGGCCCTGGACCACCTGGAGTTCCCGGGGACGGACCCGCAGGTGCGCGCCGAGCTCGAGCGCCGCGCCGAGACCGAGGGCCGGCGTGCCCTGCACGACGAGCTCGCCCGGTTGGACCCGGGCGCGGCCGCCCGGATCGACCCGCGCAACGCCCGGCGGGTGATCCGTGCCCTCGAGGTCATCGCCGTGACCGGCAGGCCCTTCTCCGCCGCGCTGCCCGAGCACGTCTACGCCGTCCCCGCGGTCCAGCTCGCGATCGACGTGCCCCGTCCCGAGCTGGACGGGCGCATCGCCCGCCGCGCCGCCGCGATGATGGCGGGCGGACTGGTCGAGGAGACGGAGGCGCTCCTCAGCCGCGGCCTCGCCGAGGGCGTGACCGCCCGTCGCGCCGTCGGGTACGTGCAGGCGATGGACGTCCTCGCGAGCCGGCGCACCCGCGAGGAGGCCACCGAGGACATCACGGTGGCGACCCGGCAGCTGGCCCGGCGGCAGGAGAAGTGGTTCCGCCGCGACCCCCGCATCCACTGGCTCGCCCCCGGCCCCCGGGCGGACGTCCTGGCCGCCGCACTGCGTACCCTGGGGCCATGACCTCGCCCTTCCCGGTCCTGCGCGGCCGGACGCTCACCACCGGTCACGGCACCGAGAACGACTTCGTCCTCGTGCCCGACCCCGACGGCGAGCTCGAGATCGGTGCCGACGAGGTCGCCGCCGTCTGCGACCGGCACGCCGGCGTGGGGGCGGACGGCCTCATCCGCGTGGTGCGCTCACGCGCCCTGCCCGAGCAGGTGCTCGCGGGGTCCGGCGAGGCCGAGTGGTTCATGGACTACCGCAACGCCGACGGGTCGGTCGCGGAGATGTGCGGCAACGGCGTGCGGGTCTTCGTCCACTACCTCCGCGAGAGCGGCCTCGTCACGATCGCCGACGGCGGGTCGATCGTCGTCGGGACGCGCGGGGGCCCGCGGCGGGTGAGCGTCGTGGGGGAGCTGTACACGGTCGAGATGGGACGCTGGCAGATGCCCGGCGGGCTGGCCGCCGTCCAGGCCGGCTACGACGTCGTCGTCCAGGTGGGCGGGCTCGAGGGTCCCCGTGCGGGGCTAGGGGTCACCCTCCCCAACCCGCACACCGTCGTCGCCCTGCCCGACGAGCAGACCCTGGCCGCCGCCGACCTCACCCGGCCCGCCGCCTACGACCCGGAGCCGCCGGAGGGCACGAACCTCGAGCTGGTGGTGCCGCTGGGCGAGGAGAGCGACGCCGCGGGGGTCGTCGGTGCCCTGCGGATGCGCGTGCTCGAGCGCGGCGTGGGCGAGACCCGGTCCTGCGGGACGGGGACGTGTGCCGCGGCGCTCGCGGTGCGTGCGTGGGGCGGGCCCGGCGCGCCGGACACCTGGCGGGTCCTCGTCCCGGGCGGTGAGGTGCTCGTCCGCGTCCAGGGGGAGCGGGTCACGCTCACCGGTCCCGCGGTGCTCACCGCCGACGTCGTCCTGCGCTGACCGGCCCGGCCCGAGAGGGGATCCGTTGCCCAAGAGGAAGCGCCGACCGCGCCACGACCGGCCCCCGGCCCGGCCCCGTCCGGGAGCGGGTCCCCGAGGCGCCGCCGCGCATGGCGTGCCCGCCCACGGGGCCCCCGCGCAGGCCGGGTCCCCAACCGGCAGCGCCGTGTCGCCGTCCGAAGGTCCGGGTTCCGCCGACCCCGCGGACCTCCTCGCGGAGTTCGAGCGGTGGTGCCGGTCCCTCGACCTCGACCCCGCCGGGCTGCGCCGGCTGGTCGCGACCGCCCTCGCGCTCAAGGAAGAGCTCCCGGGCGCGGCGGACCCGGCGCGGTGGTCGCCCGAGGACCTCACCACGGTGCTCACCCGGACGTTCCCCGCGCGCGTGCCCCTCGACGCCGATGAGCAGCGCCTCGTCGGCCCGGCGATGGCCCTGTACCTGTCCTTCCTCGGGACGACCGGACGGTGGCCCGCCTCCGCCGTGCCGCTCGACGCCCTGACGGGCCTGGTCGAGAAGCTCGCCGACGAGGTGCCCCGCGCGTACCGACGCGGCTCCGGCCACGACGGCGTCGAGCATGCGCCCGGTGCCGAGCCTGCGCCCGGTGCCGAACCCAACCCCTTCACCGCGCTGTGGCCCGACGCCCTCGGGCCGGTGCCCGACCTCACCGTCGTGCTCCGGCTGGACGTCCCCGCCGACCGGGCCGCGGCGTGGATGCGGGGCTCCCGGGTGTGGGGCTGGACGCGGGGGGTCCTGGACTGGGTGGGCACCTCACGTGAGGTGGCCGACGACGGCGGGCTGCGCGACGCCGACGCCGCCGAGCTCCTCGGCCGGCTCGCACCTGCCGGACACCCGGCGCCGATCGCGCTGCTGTGGCCCGCCCTGGTCGCGACCGGCCTTCTCGAGGCGACCGGGGACCGCGTCCGACCCGGGCCCCGCGCCCTCGACGAGGGGCCCGACGAGGCCGTCGTCCTGGACGGGGTGGCCCTGCACGCGGCGGTGCTGGCCGAGCTGCTCCGCCCGGCGCCCTCCGGCACCACCCGGGCGCGGGTCCCGGGCCTCACGCTCGGCGCTCTCGTGCGCGCCGCGGAGCCGCGCGGCTTCACCGTCCCCGCCGGTCTTGGTCCCGCGCTCGCGGACGTCACCGAGGGGCTCGGCGCCGACCTCGCGGTGGCCGTCGAGGTCGGTGTCCTCGAGCGGCGCGGCGACGCCTACGTCCTGCCCCCGGAGGTGGCCCCCGCGGTGCCCTACGCCGTCGGCCTGGTCGGGCCCTGAGGTGTGACCGTCAGCACCCGGAAGCCGCCGCTGGTGCCCGCGCGGGTGACGTCCGCGCCCACGTCCTCGGCGAGCCAACGGTGCAGCGAGTCCGCCCCGAGGTTCTTCGCGACGACGAGCTGGGCCCGCCCGCCGGGCGCGAGGAGGGCGAGCCAGGACCGCAGCAGCTCGTGCAGGGCCGCCTTGCCGATCCGGATGGGCGGGTTCGACCAGATCTCGTCGAGCTCGACACCGTCGGCCCGCAGGCGGCGCAGGGCCTCGCCCGCCTCGAGCGCGCGCACGTTCGTCAGGCCCAGCGCGGCAGCGTTGCGGGCCGTGAGGTCCACGGCCCGCTCGTTGACGTCCGCCGCCCAGACCGTCGCGCCGGGGGAGGCGGCAGCCATCGCCAGTGCGACCGGTCCCCAGCCGCAGCCGACGTCGGCGAGGTGCCCCCTGGCCGGCGGGTCCGCCACGGTCTCGAGGAGCACCCGGGTCCCCGGGTCGAGCCGGTCGCCCGAGAAGACCCCGGGCGCCGTGAGCACCCGGACCCGGCGGCCGCGGAGCGACGCCTCGAGGGGGCGCAGCTCGGCGGGCGAGGCCGGGCTGGCGGTGAAGTAGTGCTCGGGCGTGCTCACCCGCCCACCGTATCGGCGGTCCGCCGTGGGGATAATTCCTCGCACCACCCGGCCGCCCGTGGGACCCTGGGAGGAGCGGCGCGCCGTGCGCCGACCGGACGGAAGGACGCCATGACCACGACCCGCCAGCCCCAGCACACCCCGGACGCCGACGGGCGAGGTGCGCAGGAGGCCGCGGAGGACGTGGTGGCCCGGATCCTCGCGCGCGCCGGGAGCGTGCGCTCGACCGAGGGCACCGCGCTGCAGTCCGGTTCCGACGGGTCCGCCGGTGAGCACGACGGGGCCTACGACGGCGACCAGCTCGAGCGGGAGGAGCGTGCCGCGCTGCGCCGCGTGTCGGGCCTGTCCACCGAGCTCCAGGACGTCACCGAGGTCGAGTACCGCCAGCTGCGCCTCGAGCGCGTCGTCCTCGTGGGCCTGTGGTCCACCGGCTCGGCGGAGACGGCCGAGGTCTCCCTCCGTGAGCTCGCCGCCCTCGCCGAGACCGCCGGCTCGGAGGTGCTCGACGGGCTCCTCCAGCGCCGGCAGAACCCCGACCCCGGCACCTACCTCGGCTCGGGCAAGGCCGCCGAGCTCGCCGAGCTCGTCGCCTCGGTCGGCGCCGACACCGTCGTCGTGGACGGCGAGCTCAGCCCCTCCCAGCGCCGCGGCCTGGAGGACATCGTCAAGGTCAAGGTCATCGACCGCACCGCCCTCATCCTCGACATCTTCGCCCAGCACGCGAAGTCGCGGGAGGGCAAGGCACAGGTCGAGCTCGCCCAGCTCGAGTACCTGCTGCCGCGCCTTCGTGGCTGGGGCGAGTCGATGTCGCGCCAGGCCGGTGGCCGGGTCGCGGGCGGTGCGGGCATCGGCTCCCGCGGCCCCGGAGAGACCAAGATCGAGCTCGACCGGCGTCGGATCCGCACCCGCATGGCGCGCCTGCGCCGTCAGATCCGGGAGATGGCGCCCTCGCGGGAGACCAAGCGGGGTGCGCGGCGCCACCACCAGGTGCCGTCGGTGGCGATCGCCGGGTACACCAACGCGGGCAAGTCCTCGCTGCTCAACCGGCTCACCGGCGCCGGCGTCCTCGTCGAGAACGCGCTCTTCGCCACGCTGGACCCCACCGTGCGCCGGGCGACGACCCCGGACGGGCGCGAGTACACCCTCACCGACACCGTCGGGTTCGTGCGCTCGCTGCCCACCGAGCTCGTCGAGGCGTTCCGGTCCACGCTGGAGGAGGTCGCCGAGGCGGACCTCGTCCTGCACGTCGTCGACGCCGCGCACCCCGACCCGGAGGGCCAGGTCGGCGCCGTCCGCTCGGTCATCGCCGACATCCCCGGCGGCGCCGACGTCCCTGAGCTCATCGTCCTGAACAAGGCCGACCTCGCCGCCCCGGAGGACCTCGCGGCCCTGCGCACCCGGTACCCGACGTCGGTGGCGGTCTCCGCCCGCACCGGTGAGGGGATCGAGGAGCTGGCTCGGCTCGTCGCCGAGATGCTCCCGCGCCCCTCGGAGGAGGTGGACCTGGTGGTGCCGTACTCGCGCGGCGACCTCGTCTCGCGGGCCCACACCGACGGCGAGGTGCTGACCGAGTCGTACGCCGAGGGCGGGACCCGGCTGCACGCCCGCGTGGACCCCGCCCTCGCGGCCGAGCTGCGCACGGTCGCGGGCGCCCCGGCGGCCCGCTCGGCCTCCTGAGCGTGGGGGCCGACACCGGCGCCCTGCTCGACGCCGCGGTCGCGGCGGTCAGTGGGGCCCGGCGCGAGGGGCAGTTGCGCATGGCGGAGGCCGTCGCGCAGACCCTGGACGACCGCACGCACCTGCTCGTCCAGGCCGGGACCGGCACCGGCAAGTCCCTCGCCTACCTCGTGCCGGTGCTCGCCCACGCCGTCGAGAAGGGCGAGCGGGCCGTCGTCTCCACGGCCACGCTGGCGCTCCAGCGCCAGGTGCTCGCCCACGACGCGCCCCTCGTGGCGGACATCGTCGCCGAGCGCACCGGTGCGCGACCGAAGGTGGCCCTGCTCAAGGGCTGGCAGAACTACCTCTGCCTGCACAAGGTCGCCGGCGGCTACCCCGTGGAGGAGGAGCCGGGGCTCTTCGCCGTCTCCGCCGCCACCGACGGCGGCCTGCCCGCCGGCGGAGCGCCGGTCGAGCCGCCGACCGACCGGCACGGGTCGGAGCCGGCCCTCGCGGGCCGGGAGGGTCTGGGCGAGCAGGTGCTCCGTCTGCGGGCCTGGTCGGAGGAGACCGGGACGGGTGACCGCGACGACCTCGTGCCCGGGGTGAGCGAGCGGGCCTGGCGGCAGGTCTCGGTCACGAGGATGGAGTGTCTGGGTCAGCGGTGCCCGATGATCTCGGAGTGCTTCCCCGAGGCGGCGCGCGTCAGCGCCCGGGAGGCCGACGTCGTCGTGACGAACCACGCGATGCTCGGCATCGCCGCCTCGGGCTCCCCGGGGGTGCTCCCCGAGCACGACGTCTTGGTCGTCGACGAGGCCCACGAGCTCGCCGAGCGGGTCACCGCCCAGGCCACCGCCGAGTTGAGCGCGAGCGTCGTCGAGCGGACCGCCCGGCTCGCCCGCCGGCACGCCGGTGTCGGCCTGGCGAACCTCGAGGCCGCCGCGACGTCCTTGCGCGCCCGGCTCGAGGTCGTGCCCGACGGCCGCCTCGTCCACGGGCTGCCCGCGGACCTGCGCGACGCGGTGATCCTCGTCGAGGCCGGGGCCCGCGAGGCGGTCGGCGCGATGAAGCCCGAACCGGGCGCCGAGGACGCCGGCGGCCGAGCGATGGCCCGCTCCGCCATGGTCGTGCTGCACGAGATCGCCGAACGGCTCCTCGGTGACTCCGTCGCCGCGCGCCGGGACGTCCTGTGGTGCGAACGTCCCCGCGGGGGCCTGGAGCAGCCCCGGCTGCGGCTGGCCCCGCTCGACGTCGCCGGCCCGGTCGCCACCCAGCTCCTCGCCGGCCGGGCGGCGGTTCTCACCTCGGCGACCCTGGCCCTCGGCGGCACGTTCGACCCGATGGCGCGCTCCCTCGGGCTCACCCTCGACGACGCGACGCCCTGGCGCGGCCTCGACGTCGGCTCACCCTTCGACTACGCCCGGCAGGGCATCCTCTACACCGCACGTCACCTGCCGCCGCCGGGCCGCGACGGGACGAGCGAGCAGGCGCTCGAGGAGCTGGTCGCGCTCGTCCGGGCAGCCGGCGGGGCCACCCTCGGGCTCTTCTCGTCCCGCCGGGCGGCCGAGGCCGCCACGGAGCGGCTGCGCGCCGAGCTCGACACCCCGGTCCTGTGCCAGGGCGAGGACCAGCTGCCCACGCTCGTCCGGCGTTTCGTCGAGGACGAGGCGACCTCCCTCATGGGCACCCTCTCCCTGTGGCAGGGCGTCGACGTCCCCGGACCGACGTGCCGGCTCGTCGTCATCGACCGCATCCCCTTCCCCCGGCCCGACGACCCGGTCAAGCAGGCCCGTTCGGAGGTCGTGGCGGCGGCGGGGGGAAACGCCTTCATGTCGGTGGCCGCCACCCACGCGGCGCTCCTGCTCGCCCAGGGCGCCGGCCGGCTCGTGCGCCGCATCGATGACCGCGGCGTCGTGGCGGTGCTCGACCCACGGCTGGCCACCGCCCGCTACGGCACCTTCCTCACCCGCTCGATGCCGCCGCTGTGGCCCACCAGCGACGGCGAGCTCACCCGTGCGGCGCTGCGCCGCCTCTCCGCGGGCACCGCGGCGGTGTCCCACTAGGCTCTTGGCTGCACCGTCCCCGCGCCGACCAGGAGGTCCCGGATGACCCACCACGACGACGTCCCAGGCCGTCAGGAGCTGCTCGGCGGTGAGGGCCGGAGCACCGAGCCCCGGCGCAGCAAGGTGGCCATCGTCGGGGCCGGTGCCGTCGGCTCGACCCTCGCCTACGCCTCGCTGCTGCGTGGGGCTGCGCGCGAGGTCGTCCTGTACGACCTCGACAAGGCCAAGGTCGAGGCCGAGGCGCTGGACATCGCCCACGGCATCCAGTTCACGCCGATGGGGACCGTCTCCGGCTCGGACGACATCGCGATCTGCGCCGACGCCGACGTCGTCGTCATCACCGCCGGCGCCAAGCAGCGGCCCGGGCAGTCCCGCCTGGACCTGGCCGGCGCCACGATCGACATCATGCGGGCGCTCGTCCCGCGGCTGGTCGAGGTCGCACCGGACGCGGTGTACATCATGGTCGCCAACCCCGTGGACGTCGTGACGTACGCGGGCCTGAAGATCTCCGGCCTGCCGGCCGAGCAGTTCTTCGGCTCCGGGACCGTGCTGGACTCCTCGCGGCTGCGCTACCTCGTCGCCCGTGAGTGCGGCGTGGCGGTGCAGAACGTCCACGCCTACATCGCCGGGGAGCACGGCGACTCCGAGATCCCGCTGTGGAGCTCGGCGATGATCGGCGCCGTACCGCTGCTGCAGTGGGGGTTCACGGTCGACGGCGGCCTGCTCGACGAGGCCCGGCGCGCCCGCATCAGCGAGGAGGTGGTGGGGGCGGCGTACCGCATCATCGCGGGCAAGGGGGCCACCAACTACGCCGTCGGCCTGGCCGTGGTGCGCATCATCGAGGCGGTGCTGCGCGACGAGCACCGCGTGCTCTCGGTCTCCTCCCTCCTCGAGGACTACCTGGAGATCTCCGACGTCTGCATGTCGGTGCCCACGGTCGTCGGCCGGGCGGGTGTGGGGCGCCGTCTCGTGCCCGTGGTCACCGAGACCGAGCGGGCGGGGCTGCGCCGCAGCGCGGAGTCGATCCGGTCCGTGGCGCAGCGCTTCGGCTTCTAGGCGGGTGCCTACAGGCTCCGCAGGACGGTGACGACCCGGCCGAGCACCTGGGCGTCGTCGCCCGGGATCGGGGCGAAGGCCGGGTTGTGCGGCAGCAGCCACACGTGCCCGTCGCGGTGCTGGAACGTCTTCACGGTCGCCTCGCCGTCGAGCATCGCCGCGACGATCTCCCCGTTCTCGGCCACCGGCTGACGGCGCACCACCACCCAGTCGCCGTCGCAGATCGCCGCGTCGATCATGGACTCCCCGACGACCTTGAGCATGAACAGCTCCCCGTCGCCCACGAGCTGGCGCGGCAGGGGGAACACGTCCTCGACCGCCTGCTCGGCGAGGATCGGCCCGCCCGCGGCGATCCGGCCCACCACCGGGACGTACGTGGGCGCGCCGGCACGCAGGCCGTCGCCGTCCGTCGGGCCGCCCGCGACGTCGCGGACCTCGCGGACCTCGTCCATGAGCTCCATCGCGCGCGGCCGGTTCGGGTCCCGCCGGACGTAGCCCTTGCGCTCGAGCACACCCAGCTGGTGCTTGACCGACGACGGGCTCGTCAGCCCCACGGCCTCACCGATCTCGCGCATGCTCGGCGGGTAGCCGTGCGCGTGCACCGCCGACCGGATGGTCTCGAGCACGCGGCGCTGACGCTCGGTGAGGTCGCGGCCCGTCAGTGCGGGCGGCGGGGTGGTGGTGCCGGTGTCCTCGGGAGTGTTCACGGCCGTGGTCCTTCCTGACCGCCGCCCAGGGTGGGCGACCGGGCGATGTCAGTGGTCGGTGATGGGCTTCGTAACAGCAGCGTAGGAGTCGGGAGCGCGAATCTCAAACATCTGTTCGACGGTGTGTCGACATTCGCCCCGGCCCGCACTACTGTGACGTACAGACGTTCGACGAACAGCAGTTCGAGGAGGACAAGATGAGTGCACTGGTGGCCCACCCGGCCTGGCAGCCGTCCCCGCAGACCCGGCCACGCCCGGGGGTGTCGGCCGACCCGCGGCGGCCTCGCCTGCAGCTGGTGGGCCCGGGCTTCGTCCCGTCGCCGGCCCCGTCCTCCGCGCCGAGCGCCGACCCCGGCCCGGCCGTGGCGGCGCGACCCGCCGCGCGGCGTGCGGCGCCGTTGCGCCTGACGGCGCTGGGAAGACGCGTCGCCGCGGTCGCCGCCCTCCTCGTGGCGCTCGTGCTCGCGCTCGCGCTGGGAACGGCCGCCGGGCAGGCGGTCTCGTCCGGCGCCACGGCCCAGACGGTCACCCACACCGTGGTACCGGGGGAGACCCTGTGGGCGGTGGCCGGCTCAGCGGCCGGGCCGGGGCAGGACGTGCGCGACGTCGTCGCCCAGATCGTTCAGCTCAACGCGCTGGCCACGGAGGTCCTCGAGCCGGGTCAGGCCCTGCTCGTCCCGGCCGCCGGCTGACCCGCCTCGCGCCGGCCGAGAGCTGACCCGCGGCCGGCACCTGACCGGTGGGCCGGCAGCTGGTGGCCTGGGCCGGCCGCTGCGGGTTTGCGCCGGACGGCCGCCGCGACCTACCGTTCCGAGCGGTCCCCGCGCGGGGACGGACCGGGCGGTGCCGCCGTCCGGACCGGCCCTCGGGGGCCCGGTGAGGAGGCTCCGGTGCACTGTCCGTTCTGTCGTCATGCCGACTCCCGGGTGATCGACTCGCGTACCGCCGAGGACGGCATGTCCATCCGGCGCCGCCGTCAGTGCCCCAGCTGCGGACGACGCTTCACCACGCTGGAGACCTCGAGCCTCACGGTGGTCAAGCGGTCCGGCGCCACCGAGGCCTTCAGCCGGGACAAGGTCGTCGCCGGCGTGCGCAAGGCCTGCCAGGGGCGCCCCGTCTCAGACGACGACCTGGCGCTCCTCGCCCAGCAGGTCGAGGAGGCGGTCCGGGCGAGTGGTAGCGCCCAGATCGACGCGCACGAGATCGGGCTGGCGATCCTCGGCCCGCTGCGCGACCTCGACGAGGTCGCGTACCTGCGCTTCGCCAGCGTCTACTCCTCCTTCGCCTCCCTCGAGGACTTCGAGGCGGCCATCGGGGCGCTGCGCGCCGGGCACGACGGTGCCGGCACCGACGATCACCTCCCCACGTCGGACACTGCCGCCGGGGCTGCCGACGGTGCCGGCCGGACGGCCGCCGACGGTGGCCCCGAAGACCAGGCGGGGCGGTCAGGGGTCCGCTAACCTGGGTCTGCCGTCGAGTCCTTCGGGGCTCCGGCGCACCGACAGCCGTCGGTGACGGCGGAGGGGAAGCCGCCGTCACCGGCGGCCGTCCTCGTTCTCAGTCTGCGGCCGGGTCGCCGCCGGGCCTCTCGCCCGGTTTCTCGCCCGGCTTCTCGCCGGGCTCGGCCCCGGTGTCTCGTCCACGGAGCGGTCCGGGCAGGTGGTCGGCGAGATGGCCCTCGCGGACGTGCTCGCCCATCTCCCGGACGTGCACGCCGACCTCGAGCAGGCGGTCCCGGACCGAGCGTCGCAGCACCTTGCCGAGCTGGGACCGCGGGAGCTCCTCGAGCACGGCGATCGAGCGGGGCATCGCGTACGCGGAGAGGCGTTCGCGCGTCCAGTGGCGGACCGCCTCGAGGTCGACGCTGGCGCCGGGCTCGAGGACCAGGGCGGCCACGACGCTCTCGCCGCGGGAGGAGTCCGGGAGCCCGACGACGGCGACGTCGATCACGCCGGGCATCGACCGGACGGCGTCCTCGACCTGGGAGGGGTAGACGTTGAAGCCGCCGGTGATGATGAGCTCCTTGCGGCGGTCGGCCAGGACGTAGAAGCCGTCGGGGTCGCGCCGGACCAGGTCGCCGGTGCGCAGCCAGCCGCCCTCGAGCATGACCTCCGCCGTCTCGTCGGGCTTGCCGTAGTACCCGGCGAAGACCTGCGGGCCTCGCACGATCAGCTCGCCGACCTCGCCGTCGGGGACGTCCCGGGTCGGCTCCTCCGGGTCGACCAGGCGGACCTCGGTGGAGGGGAAGGGCACGCCGAGGGCGCCCGGGCGCCGCGTCTCGTTGAAGGGGTTGCCGAGGATGACGGGGGAGCACTCGGTCATGCCGTACCCCTCGATGATGAGGCCACCGGTGACCTCCTCCCACCGTCGGGCGACGTCGCCGTCCAGGGCCATGGCGCCGGAGATCGAGTAGCGGACCGACGACATGTCGGTGCCTCGCTCGCGCGCCGCGGTCGCCAGGCGGTCGAACATGGGGGGGACGCCGGGGAAGAAGGTCGCCGGGTGGCGGCGCATCGCGGAGAGGACCATGTCGACGTCGAAGCGCGGCAGGACGACCTGCGTGGCCCCCATGTCGACGGCGAAGGTCAGGCACAGGGTGAGGC
This sequence comes from Georgenia muralis, assembly GCF_003814705.1. NCBI lineage: Bacteria > Bacillati > Actinomycetota > Actinomycetes > Allobogoriellales > Allobogoriellaceae > Georgenia > Georgenia muralis. The sequence goes on from NZ_RKRA01000001.1 coordinate 2,663,228, forward strand.
CGAAGGCGTGGAAGTACGGCAGGACGCCGTAGATGGTCTCCTCGCCCTCTCGCAGGCCCGCGACCCAGGCGCGGCCCTGCTCGGCGTTGGCCAGCACGTTGCGGTGCGTGAGGGCGACCGCCTTGGGGGTGCCGGTCGTGCCGCCGGTGTGGAGGAGGACCGCGAGGTCCGCAGCTCCCGGCGCGGGGTGGTTGGCGGCCAGGGGGGTGGCGCCGCGCAGGTCGCGGTCCCAGCTGCGCACGCCTGCCGGCACCGGCCCGCGCATCGTCTCGCGCTGGGCCCGGGCCGCCGCGACCGGCAGCCTGAGGAGGAGCCGGGACCGCAGGGGCAGCGCCGCGGTGAGGTCCACCGCGAAGACGGCCCGCCCCCCGCCGACGACGTTGCCGACGACCTTCTCCCACGCGATGACCACCCGGGCGCCGTGACCCTCGAGCTGCTCGCGCAGCTCGGCGGCCGGCGCGAGGGGGTTGTGCTCGGCCACCACGGCGCCGAGCCGCAGGACGGCGTAGAACGCGACGACGTGCTGGGGGCAGTTGGGCAGCACGAGCGCCACGCGGTCGCCCGGCCCCACCCCGGCGGCCGCGAGGAGTCCCGCCGCCCGTCGGACCTGCTCGGCGAGCTCGGCGTAGGTGGTCGACCTGCCGAGGAAGTCCAGCGCCACCCGGTCGCCGTGGCGCTGCGTCGCCCGGCGCAGCAGCTCGGCCACCCCGTGCTCGGGCACCGTGATCTCGGTCGGGGTGTCGGTTCCCTGCGTCGCCATCAACGTCCTCCTCCGTTCGCGGGACCGTCGGTCCCGCAGGCCAACCTACGCCGCCGTAGGTCCCGGCGCCCGTCACAGGTCCGACGAGCGCGGCCCCCAGATGTTGACGCCGGCGTCGACCGCGTGGCTGTCGATCGCCATGAGCTCGTCCTGCGAGAAGCCCGGTCCGTCGAGGGCCGCCACGGAGCTGTCGAGCTGGGCGGGGCTCGAGGCACCGACCAGGGCGGTGGTCACCCGCGGGTCGCGCAGGACCCAGGCGATCGCCATCTGCGCCAGGGTCTGCCCGCGGGCCGCCGCGATCTCGTTGAGCGCCCGGACGTGGCCGAGGGTCTCCTCGGTGAGGAACTCCCGGCGGAAGGGCCCGCCACGGGCGGCCCGCGAGTCCTCGGGGACGCCGTCGAGGTACTTGTCGGTCAGCAGGCCCTGGGCGAGCGGGGAGAACACCACGGTGCCCAGCCCCGCGTCGCCGACGACGTCGAGCAGGCTGGGGTCGCCGTCCTCGACCCAGCGGTTGACCATCGAGTACGACGGCTGGTGGACGAGCAGGTCGAGACCGATCTCGGCGGCGACCGCCAGGGCCTGGACGGTGCGCTCGGCGGAGTACGAGGAGATCCCCGCGTACCGTGCCCGTCCCGACCGCACCGCCGTGAGCAGCGCCCCGAGCGTCTCGTGCAGGGGCGTCGTGGGGTCGAAGCGGTGGGAGTAGAAGATGTCGACGTGGTCCAGGCCGAGCCGGCCCAGCGACTGGTCGAGGGAGGCGAGGAGGTACTTGCGTGAGCCGCCCTCGCCGTAGGGGCCGGGCCACTGGGTGTAGCCGGCCTTGGTGGAGATGACCAGCTCGTCGCGCAGGCCGGCCAGGTCGCCGGCGAGCAGCCGGCCGAGCGCCGCCTCGGCCGCACCCGGCGGGGGGCCGTAGTTGTTGGCCAGGTCCAGGTGGGTGATGCCCAGGTCGACCGCGCGCCGGACGATCTCGCGCCGGCGGGTCTCGGGCGTGCCCTCGCCGAAGTTCTGCCAGAGGCCCAGCGCGACCGCGGGCAGGTCCAGCCCGCTGCGGCCGCAGCGTCGGTAGGGCATCGCCCCGTAGCGCCCGGGTGCGGGGGTGAACATCCCCTGACCGTACTGCGAGGACTCAGTCGTCGTCGCGCCCGCGCTCCGCCTCCGGCCGCACCATCACGCGCAGGCGGATCGTGTCCTCCATCTGGCGCACGGCCTCGACGGCCTCGCGGGGGAGCTCGGAGCTGATGTCGGTGACGACGTAGCCGAGCTCGCCCAGGGTGCCCAGGATCTGGCCCTCGATGTTGGCGCCGTGCTCGGCGAAGGTCTGGTTGACCAGCGCGAGGACGCCAGGGGTGTTGCGGTGGAGGAAGACCACGCGGTAGCGGGCGTTCTCCGAGGGCTCGAGGTGCAGCCGGGGGACGTTGACCGACAGGTCCGTCGAGCCGGTGCGGGCGTACTTGACGAGCTTGACGGCCACGAAGTGCCCGATGTTCTCCTGCGCCTCCTGGGTCGACCCGCCCACGTGCGGGGTGAGGATGACGTTGGGCAGGCCGCGCAGCGGGGAGTCGAAGGGGTCGCCGTTCTTCGCCGGCTCCTCGGGGAAGACGTCGACGGCGGCACCCGAGAGCGACCCGTCCAGGATCTTCTCCCGGAGCGTGCCGTAGTCGACGAGGAAGCCGCGCGAGAGGTTGAGGAAGCTCGCGCCGTGCTTCATCTGCTCGAACTGCTCGGCCCCGAACATCCCGGCGTTGCCGGCCCGTCCGTCGACGTGGAGGCTCACGACGTCGGCGACGGCGAGGAGCTCGGCCATCGACCCCATGCGCTGGGCGTTGCCCAGCGCCAGCTTCTCGGCGGTGTCGTGGAAGACCACCCGCATGCCCAGCGCCTCGGCGACGACGGAGAGCTGGGTGCCGATGTTGCCGTAGCCGATGATGCCCAGCGTCCGGCCGCGCACCTCGTGCGAGCCGGCGGCGGACTTGTCCCACACGCCGGCGTGCAGGGCGCGGTCACGCACCGTCAGCCGGCGCGTCAGGGCGATGATCTCGCCCACGGCCAGCTCGACCACCGAGCGGGTGTTGGAGAACGGGGCGTTGAACACCGCGATGCCGCGGCGCGCTGCGGCGCGCAGGTCGATCTGGTTGGTCCCGATGCAGAAGGCGCCGACGGCGAGCAGGTCCGGCCGGGCGGCGAGCACGCGCTCGGTGACCTGCGTGCGCGAGCGGATGCCCAGCAGGCTCACGCCGTCGAGGGCGGCGATGAGCTCGTCCTCCTCGAGCGCGCCGGGGTGGCGCACGACCTCGTACCCGGCGGCGGCCAGGATCGGGTCGGCGTCGGGGTGCGGGTTCTCGAGGAGCAGTGCCTTGGCCACGGCGTCATCGTCCGCCCGTCTCGCGATCCGGAGCAAGTCCGTCCACTCCGTGGGCCAGCACCGCCGCGCCCGCGCCGAGCCCGGCGCGAGCTCAGCGCAGCCCGGCCGGCAGGTCCCCGGCGTGGACGACGTGGAGCCGGCGCGTCGGGCGCGTCATGGCGACGTACAGGTCGCCGTGGCCGCCCGCGCCGATCCGGGCCGGCTCCACGAGGACGACGACGTCGAACTCCAGGCCCTTGGCCGCCACCGCGTCGACCACCACCACGCGGGCGTCGAGCGGGTCCCCGTCCGGTCCGCGCAGCGCCGCCGCCAGCGCGGGGTCCGCGGCGAGCGCCCGGACCACCAGCGCCTCCTCGCCGCGGGGCGCCAGCACCGCCAGCCGGCCGCGGCCGGGGCCGTCGGCGCGGTCCAGCGCCGCGAGCTCCTCGCGCACGACGTCGGCCGCCGTGCCGGCGAGGTCGCCCGCCCGGGTGACCACCAGCGAGCCGGGCAGGTCCCGCGCCGCGCGGACCGGGTACGCCGGGGCCGCCCCGGCGGCGGTCATCACCGCCGTGGCCGCATCCATCACCGTGGCCGGCGTCCGGTAGCTGATGGTGAGGACCGACTCACGCACGTGCTCGCTCCCCGCGCCGCCGAGCACGTCCGCCCAGGACCGGGCGGGCCGGTGCCCGCTGCGCTGGGCGAGGTCGCCGACGACGGTCATCGAGCGCGAGGGGCATCGGCGCAGCAGCGAGCGCCACGCCATGGGGCTGAGCTCCTGCGCCTCGTCGACGACGATGTGGCCGTAGGTCCAGGACCGTTCGGCCGAGGCGCGCTCGGCCGTCGTCAGGCGGGGCCCCGTCGCCGCGAAGCGCTCGGCGAGCATCTCCGCGCTGACCATCCCCATCCCCAGCTCCTGCGAGCTGATCGCCTCCTGCGCGTAGCGCAGCTCCTCGGCCGCCTGCTGCCGCGCCTCGGACCGGGCGCGGGAGGCCTCGGCCTGCTGGTGGGGGCCGAGGAGCTCGGCGAGCTCGTCGAGGAGCGGCACGTCGGCCACCGTCCAGGCGGATCCCCGCTCGCGCGCCAGGAGGGCGCGGTCGGCGGCGCCCAGCCGGGGGGCGTGGCGGGCCAGCAGGTCCGGCCGGTCGTAGAGGCGCTCGAGCAGCCCGTGCGCCGTCGTCGGCATCCAGCACAGGTTGATCGCGACGCGCACGTCCCGCGCGCTACGCACGTCCTCGAAGAGGTAGGGCCGCTCCTCCGGGTCGTCCGCCCCGCGCGCCGCGGCGTACTGGCGGACGAGGACGTCGAGCATCGCCAGGGCGAAGGTGTCGCGCGCCTGGTTGTGGGGCAGCCCGGAGCGCCGGGCCCGGCCCATCGCGGTGCGCACGTCGGCGGGGTCGAGGCGCAGCCGCACGCCCTCCACGTCGAGCTCCTGGACCTGCTCGGGCACCCGCTGCAGGCCGCGCACGGCGCGGGCGAGGACGTCGGCCATGACGAGCCGGCCCTTGACGGCCGCGACCTCCTCGTCCTCGGGGGCGTCCGCCGTCGTGCCGGGCAGGAGGTCCGCCATCGTGGTGGCGACGACGTCGCTCTCGCCCAGGGAGGGCAGCACCTGGTCGATGTAGCGCAGGAACACCCGGGACGGCCCCACGAGGAGGACGCCCGACCGCTCGAGCCGCTGGCGGTGGGCGTAGAGGAGGTAGGCGGTGCGGTGGAGCGCCACCGCGGTCTTGCCCGTGCCCGGCCCGCCCTGGACGACGAGGACGCCGTCGAGGGGGGAGCGGATCACGGCGTCCTGCTCGGCCTGGATCGTCGCGACGATGTCGCTCATGTGGCCCTCGCGGGCGGCGGACATCGCGGCGAAGAGCGCCCCCTCGCCGGTGAGACCGTCGGCGACGTCGGCGTCGAGGTGGGCGTGGTCGAGCAGCTCGTCCTCGACCCCGACCACCGTGCGGGCGCGGGTCATGAGGTGCCGGCGCCGCACGACGTCGCCCGGGTGGGCCGCCGTGGCCTGGTAGAACGGCTGGGCCGAGGGGGCGCGCCAGTCCACGAGGAGCTGGTCGTGCTCGGCGTCGGACATGCCGATGCGTCCGACGTAGCGGGGCTCCTCGCCCGCCCGCAGGTCCAGCCGGCCGAAGACCAGCCGGTTCTCGACGTGGTCGAGCCGGGCCACGGCGTCGGAGTAGTGGGCCGCGAACGCGTCGCGCTCAGAGCGGTTCTGCGGCGACCCCGAGGGGCCCTCGCGGCGGACCTCCGCCAGCCGGGACCCGTAGGAGGCGCGCAGCTCGTCGAGGCGGGTGTACACGCGGTCGACGTAGGTCTGCTCCTCGCCGACGGCGGCCGCCACCGTGTCCTGGGCGGGGCCGGCCGGGTCGGGCGTGGGGGCCTGCTGCACGCGTGCTCCTTCTCCTCGTGCGCACCGGCGGTGCGCCTGACGTGCCGTCGGCACGGCCATCCATTATCCGTCCTCAGGGCGGTCCGTGCAGGCATGTCCGGGCCGGACGTCCCGCGGACCGGCTCGACCGGCCGCGCGCGAGGCCGGACCGGTCCGCTCGCGGAATGCCGGGCGGCACCGCAGTGTTGGCAGAGGTAGACCTCGACCCACCAGAACGAGAGGAGTCGGCCGATGCGCGACCCCCATGAGCTCTACACGCTGGCTGCCCGGCCGCAGGAGTCCACCCCCGTGCTCGTGCACGCCATGCGGGGCTCCCTCGACGCCGGGCAGGCCGGTGCGCTGGTCTCGCGGCACCTCCTCGGCTCCCTCCAGGTCGAGCGGGTCGCCACCTTCGAGCCCGACGAGCTGGTCGACTACCGCTCGCGGCGCCCGGCGATGACCTTCGAGGACTGGCGGTTCACCGAGTACGACGAGCCGGTCATCGCGCTGGACCTCCTTCGCGACGACGAGGGCACCGCCCTGCTGCTCCTCCACGGCCCCGAGCCGGACCTGCAGTGGGACCGCTTCACCGCCGCGGTCGTCGGACTCGTCGAGGACCTCGGGGTCGAGCGGACGATCGGTGTGCACGGCATCCCCATGGCGGTCCCGCACACCCGGCCGACGACGGTGACGTCGCACGCCAGCCGGAGCGGTCTCGTGGACACCCAGCGTCACTTCATGGGCACCGTCCAGGTGCCCGGCAACGTCGCGGCCCTGCTGGAGCTCCGGCTCGGCCGGGCCGGGCACGACGCGCTGGGCTTCGCCGCGCACGTCCCGCACTACCTCGCCCAGGCCGAGTACCCGCTCGCGGCCGCCGAGCTGGTCCGCCAGATCGCGGCGCACGCCGGTCTCGCGCTGCCGGTGGGTGAGCTGGAGGCCGCGGCGGCCGAGACGGCCGCGCAGATCGAGGCGCAGGTCTCGGCGTCGGCCGAGGTCGGTGCCGTCGTCCACGCGCTCGAGCAGCAGTACGACGCCTTCATGGAGGCCGCGGCCCAGCCGAACCAGAAGACCCTCCTCGCCGACCACGGGGACATGCCCACGGCCGAGCAGATCGGCGCCGAGCTGGAGGCGTTCCTCGCCGAGCACGCCGGCGAGCGTCCCGAGGACGACCCCGAGGCCTGAGAGCGGCGCCGTCCTGCGGCCCGGGCGGCGCGCCGGCACCCGCCTCGGGCGGGGGACAATGACCACGTGCCGTCCCTCACCGCCCCCGCGCCCGCCCGCGCGGCCTACCTCGTGTGGGCGGCGGCCCTGGCGGTGTACGTCGTCGCCGTCACGGGCCGGACGTCCCTGGGCGTCGCCGGGCTGCAGGCCGCCGAGCGGTTCGACATCTCGGCCACCACGCTCTCGCTCTTCTCGGTCGTCCAGCTCGCGGTCTACGCCGCCGCGCAGGTGCCCGTCGGGGTCCTGCTCGACCGGATCGGCAGCCGGACCGTGCTCGCGGCCGGGGCCCTCCTGCTCGCCGCCGGCCAGGTGATGCTCGCGGTCGTGGACACCCTGCCCCTCGCGCTCGCGGCACGCGTGCTCGTCGGAGCCGGCGACGCGACCGCGTTCGTCTCGGTCCTGCGGCTGGTGCCGGCGTGGTTCCCCGCCCGCCGGGTGCCCCTGCTCAACCAGGTCACCGGCCTCGTCGGCGCCACCGGGCAGATCCTCTCGGCCGTGCCCTTCATGGCGCTCCTCCTCGCTGCGGGCTGGACCACCGCGTTCACCTCGCTCGCCGCCCTCGGCGTCCTCCTCGGCACCCTGGCCGCGGTCGTCGTGCGCGACCGTCCCGCTCGCGAGCGGGACTCGGTCCAGCCCGTCGGCACGGGCCCCGAGGTGCCGCCCGCTGCGGTGGCCGTCCCGCCGCGGACCAGGGTCCCGATGCGTGCCGTGCTGCGCGAGCCGGGGACCTGGCTGGGGTTCTTCACCCACTTCGTCGGGCTGTTCCCCGCCAACACGTTCACGCTGCTGTGGGGCGTGCCGTTCCTCACGGCCGGGCAGGGCCTGACCCCGGTCGCCGCGAGCACCCTGCTCACCGTCGCCGCCCTGTCGGGGATCGTCGTCGGACCGGTCACCGGGGAGCTGACCGCGCGCCACCCCCTGCGCCGCTCCTGGCTCGTGGCCGGGGCGGTCGCGGCGACGATCCTGGGCTGGGCCTCGGTGCTGGCGGCGAGCACGCCCCGCCCGGTCTGGCAGCTCGCCCTGCTCGTGGTCCTCCTCACCGTCTCCGCCACCGCGTCCAACGTGGGCTTCGACTTCGCGCGCACCTTCGTCCCGCCCGCGCGGCTGGGCACCGCGACGGGCCTGGTCAACGTCGGGGGGTTCGTCGCGTCCCTGATCTCGATCTACCTCGTCGGGCTCGTCCTCGACCTCGTCCGGCCCGACGGCGACTACGTGCTCGACGACTTCCGCCTCGCGCTGAGCACCCAGGCCCTGGTGTGGGCGGTCGGCCTCACCGGGTTCGTCCTGGCGCGGCGCGCCACCCGCCGTCGCATGGCCGCGCGCGGCGTGGTCGTGCCGCCGGTGCGCGACGTCGTCGCCCGGATCCTCGCCGAACGGCGCGACCGGTCCTGACCCGGACGTGCCCGCGGCCGTCGCACCGTCAGCCGGCGGGCGCCGGCTGCGGACCTGCGGGCCCGTCGTGCGCGGCCGGGACGCTGCCGCGGAAGTCGCGCAGCGCGCTGCCCTCGACCAGGCGCACGGGCAGGGGCAGACGGCGCAGCGCGCGGTCGAGCGCGGCCACCGGCAGCGGCGCCGCGCTCGCCGCGAGCAGGACGTTGCCGTACCGGCGTCCTCGCAGGATGGCCGGGTCGGCGACGAGCAGCACGTGGGCGAAGGTGTCCTGGAGCGCCGCCACCTCCGCGCGGGCCCGGTGCAGGGGCGGGTGGTCCGTGAGGTTGACGAGGTAGAGCCCGTCCGCCGTCAGCACCCGGTGGGCGGACCGGGCCGCCTCGACGGTGCGGACGTGGCGCGGGACCTCGCCGCGGGCGAACACGTCCCGCACGACCACGTCCCACGAGCGGTCCGGCAGCGAGTCGAGGACTGCGCGGGCGTCGCCGGTGCGGATGCGCAGGCGGGGGGAGCGGGGCAGGTCGAACCACTCGCGGACGAGGCGGGCGAGCACCTCGTCGATCTCGACGGCGACCTGGGTGGAGCCGGGCCGGCGCGCCTCGAGCGCCCGCGGCAGGGCGCACCCCGCGGCCCCCAGGTGCAGGGCGCGCAGCGGCCCCGTCGGGCGGGCCGCCTCGACGACGAGCGCCATCTGCTCCATGTACTCGAACTCCAGGTGGGCCGGGGCGGCCAGGTCGAGGCACGAGCTCTCGGCGCCGTCGAGGACGAGCGTGACCAGCGTCGGTGCCCCGGGCTCCCGGCGCAGCGTGGCCGTGGCCATGGAGGTGGTGACCGGCTCGGTGGGAAGCTCGGCGGCCGGGGTGCGCGGCGCGGGGCGGCGTCGGGGGCGGTCGGGCACCGACCCACGTTAGCCTGGGCCCTGTCGGCCGAGGCGGAGGTGGTGGGCGTGAGCCGGGCTCCGCGCAGTGAGCGGGCCGGACGGTCCTGGGGCGACGACGACACCGGGTGCACCGTCCTGCACGTGGACATGGACGCGTTCTTCGCCGCCGTGGAGGTCCTCGACCACCCCGAGCTGCGCGGGCTGCCCGTCGTCGTGGGCGGTGAGCACCGGGGGGTGGTGACCTCGGCGACGTACGAGGCCCGTGCCTTCGGCGTGCATTCGGCCATGCCCGTGGCCCGCGCGCGGGCCCTGTGCCCGCAGGCGGTCTTCCTGCCCACCCGCCACGGGCGCTACTCCGAGGTCTCGCGCCAGGTGATGGCCGTCCTGGCGGAGGTCACGCCGGTGATGGAGCAGGTGAGCATCGACGAGGCCTTCCTCGACGTCTCGGGCGCCCTGCGGCGCATGGGCCCGCCGGTGACGATCGCCGGGTGGGTCCGCCGCGAGGTGCGGGCGCGCACCGGGGTGACGGCCTCGGTCGGCGTGGCGGCGACGAAGCACGTGGCCAAGCTCGCCTCGACCCACGCCAAGCCCGACGGGCTCCTCCTCGTCCCCGCCGCGGCCACCGTCCCCTTCCTCCACTCGCTCCCCGTCGGGGCGCTGTGGGGCGTGGGGGAGAAGACCCGACAGGTGCTCGAGCGGCGCGGCTGGGACACGGTCGCCGAGCTCGCCGCCACACCGCTGCCCGTGCTCCACCGCACGCTTGGCGTCGCCGCGGGTCAGCGCCTGCACGACCTCGCGTGGGGCGTCGACCCGCGGCCGGTGACGCCGGGGCGGGTGGAGAAGTCCGTGGGCACGGAGACGACCTTCGCCGAGGACGTCACCGACCGGCAGCTCCTCGACCGGGTCCTGCTCGACCAGTCCCACCAGTGCGCCGCCCGCCTCCGGGCCGACGGCATGCTCTGCTCGACCGTCTCGGTCAAGGTCCGGATGGCCGACTTCACCACGCTGACCAGGTCCCGCACGCTCCCGGCCCCCACCGACCTCGCCCGCGACCTCGCAGCCGCCGCGCGCGACCTCCTCGCCGGGGTGACGGTGCCGGCCGCCGGGGTCCGACTCCTCGGGGTCCGTGCCGAGCGGCTGGTGAGCGCATCGGCCGGGGTCCAGTCGATGCTCGACGACGACCCGCAGCAGGCGCGCGCCGAACGGGCGATGGACGGCGTCCGTGCGCGGTTCGGGCCGGCCGTGCTCCGGCCGGCGTCGCTGCTCGGCGGGCGGCCGGGCGGGCGTCCCGAGACCCGCTGACGGGCCGACGAGCCGGTCCCGGCGCACACGGGTCCGTTCCCGCTTTCGCGCGCGGCTCCGGCGACCTATCCTGGACCCAACACCGTCGTCCACACCCCAGCGACGGGACGGCGGGACGACTGGAGGGTCTCATGCCTCTCTCCGAGTACGAGCAGCGCATGCTCCAGCAGATGGAGCAGCAGCTTCGCTCCGACGACCCCAAGCTCGCGAACACGCTCGCCGACCGTCAGCGCCCGGACGTGCGCCGCCTGAGCCTGGGCGCGCTGCTCTTCCTCCTGGGGCTCGGCGGGCTGGTCGGCGGCGTGGCGACCGGGTGGGTCTGGCTGGGCATCCTCGGCTTCCTCGCCATGCTGGGCGGCGTCCTTCTCGCGATCTCCGGCCCGCGCGGCGGAGCGGGCCCCACCGTCAAGGGCGGCCGCCGCCCCGCGGGCTCGGGCTCGTCCTCGGCGGGGTTCATGCAGCGCCAGGAGGACCGGTGGAACCGGCGCAACGAGGAGCGGGGCAACCGCTAGCCCCTCCCTGTCCGACGAAGCCCGCGGCCTGATGGCCGCGGGCTTCGTCGTGCCGGCGCCCACCACGTCCGCCGCCGCCCCGTGAGGCCCGGCGTCCTCGCTCCACCTCCGCCCGCACGGACCGCGCCCGGGTCCTCCACCTGGCTCCACCTCCACCTGCACGGACCGGGGCACGCCGGGGCGTCCCCACTTCTCTCCACCGGCACCCGCACGGACCGGGCCCGTCGGCGTCCGGTGCTGCCACGGTGCCGACGTTTCCGCCGTTCGTCCGGCCGAGCCTTGCGCGGACCCCCCGACGGCCCGTGTGACCCGGGCACCATCCGGACGGAAGTCCTCCACTCCGCACCACCCGGGCTGACCTGCGCAGTCATGGGGACCTTGGTACACATCGGAGCAGTTTGTCGTTGACGGGGGAGGGAAGTGGAGTAATGTGGGGGCAACGGGTGGTGCTCCGACCGGGAAGGGGGTGCTGGTGTGTTCCTGGGAACCCATGCACCTCGTCTCGACGACAAGGGTCGGCTGATCCTGCCCGCGAAGTTCCGTGACCAGCTCGCCACCGGTGTCGTCCTGACCAAGGGCCAGGAGCGGTGCCTGTACGCCTTCCCCACCCGCGACTTCGAGGAGATGCACCAGCGCCTGCGCCAGGCCCCCCTGGCGAGCAAGCAGGCCCGCGACTACCTGAGGGTCTTCCTCTCCGGTGCGACCGACGACCTCCCCGACAAGCAGGGCCGGATCACGATCCCGCCCCCGCTGCGCCGCTACGCCGGGCTCGAGCGCGACCTCGCCGTCATCGGCGCTGGCTCCCGCATCGAGATCTGGGACGCCGGTGCCTGGGAGGCCTACCTGGCCGAGCAGGAGCAGGCCTTCGCCGAGACCGCCGAGGAGGTCATCCCCGGCCTCTTCTGACGAACCGCCCCGACCGACCGACACGACGACGCACCACCCCAGCCCCCGCACGACGAGGTCTCTCACCGCACCTCTGGCGCACTTCCCCGGCGCCAGAGCAGCGGAGGGAGTCCTGGTCGGGCGGTGGAGGGCCCCCGACCAGCAACGCACCCGCCGCGACGCGGCAACCTGAGGAGATGGCATGAGTGAGGCCGACGCAGCGGCGCTGCACGTCCCGGTGCTCGCCGAGCGCTGCCTCGACCTCCTCGCGCCCGCGGTCGACGCGCCCGGCGCCGTGCTCGTCGACGCGACCCTGGGGATGGGTGGGCACGCCGAGGCCGCGCTGCGACGCTTCCCCGCGCTGAGGGTCGTCGGCATCGACCGGGACCCCCAGGCCATCGCCCTCGCCTCGGCGCGGCTGGCGCCCTTCGCCGACCGGTTCACCGCCGTGCACACCACCTACGACCACGTCGACGACGTCGCCGCCGAGCACGGCCGCGCCGGGACGGTCCAGGGCGTGCTCATGGACCTGGGCGTCTCCTCCCTCCAGCTCGACGCCGCCGACCGCGGCTTCGCCTACGCCCGGGACGCCCCGCTGGACATGCGGATGGACCAGAGCACGGGCATCTCGGCCGCCGAGCTCCTCGCCACCGCCGACCAGGCCGAGCTGCGGCGCATCCTCCGGGTGTACGGCGAGGAGAAGTTCGCCGGCCGGATCGCCGCGGCCATCGTGCGGCGCCGCGAGAGCCGTCCGCTGGCCCGGACGGGCGAGCTCGTGGAGATCGTCCGCGCGAACATCCCCCAGGCGGCGCGCCGGACGGGTGGGAACCCGGCCAAGCGCACCTTCCAGGCGCTGCGGATCGCGGTCAACGGCGAGCTCGAGGTGCTCGAGCGGGCCCTGCCGCGCGCGGTCGAGGCCCTCGCCGTCGGCGGGCGGATCGTCGTGGAGTCGTACCACTCCCTGGAGGACCGGGCCGTCAAGACCGTCCTCGCGCGCGGCGCCACGTCGTCGGCGCCGCCGGACATGCCGGTCGAGCCCGAGTCGCACCGCCCCTACCTGCGCCTGCTGACCCGCGGCGCGGAGGAGGCCGACGAGGCCGAACGGGCCCGCAACCCTCGCGCCACCTCGGTCCGCCTGCGCGCCGCGGAACGCCTCCGCCCCACCCCCGACCACCTGCTCCCGGCCACCCGAAGGAGGAACGACGCATGAGCGCCGTCCCGGTCCGCGCGCAGACCGCGCCCCGCCCGCAGCACAGCTGGCGCCCGCGGCTGGAGGTCGTGGCCAGCCCCGTCCCGGCGCGCAGCGTCGTGCCCTTCCTCCTCCTGTGCGCGGCGGTCCTCGGGGCGGCGCTGCTCGGCGCCCTCCTGCTCAACACCCAGATGGCCGCCACGGCCTACGAGATCCACGACCAGCAGGTGGCGCTGAACCGCCTCGACGAGGCGGAGGCCTCGCTCCGGGCCCAGGTCGAGCAGGCCGGCTCGCCCGCCGAGCTGCAGCGCCGCGCGGACGGCCTCGGCATGGTCCCGGCGGAGGGGATGCGCTTCGTCCAGCTCGCCGACGGCCGGCTCCTCGGTCTCCCGGAGGAGGGTGCGCCGTGAGCGCCGGCGCCGTGCGCACCCGCACCCACGTGCGGCGGCAGGCCGCGCTCGTCGCGGTGCTGACGGTGCTGCTCGTCTTCTCCGGCCGCCTCGTCTACGTCCAGGCCTTCCAGGGGCCCGAGCTGGCCGAGCAGGCCAAGGACGACCGCACCCGGACCTCGGCGATCCGGGCCCCGCGCGGTGACATCCTCGACGCTGACGGCGAGGTGCTGGCCACCTCCGTCGAGCGTTTCAACGTCGGCGTCAACCAGCGGCTCATCAGGAACTACGTGGTCAAGGACGAGGACGGCGAGGTCGTCGGCGGCGGCGCGGCCGCGGCGGCCGAGGCCCTCGCGCCGCTGCTGGGCCGGGACAAGGCCGAGCTCGGCGCCCAGCTCGTGGGCGACTCCACGTTCGTCTACCTCGCCAAGGGCCTGACCCCGGAGCAGTGGCGCGAGATCGACGCGCTGCGGATCCCGGGCATCGAGCCGGAGGAGACGACGGAGCGCATCTACCCCAACGGCACCACCGCCGGGAACGTCCTGGGCTTCGTCGGCGCGGACGGCCAGGGCCTCGCGGGGCTCGAGCTCACCTACGACGACGCCCTCACGGGCACCGACGGCTCGCTCACGGTGGAGATCGGCGGCACGGGCCAGGTCATCCCCACCGGCCACCGCGAGGAGGTGCCCGCGGCCCCCGGACAGACGGTGCACACCACCATCGACCGGGACCTGCAGTACTTCGCCCAGCGCAGCATCGACGAGGCCGTGGCCACCCACGGTGGTGCGTGGGGCGCCGTCGTCGTGGAGGAGGTCGGCACCGGGCGCATCCTCGCGCTGGCCGACTCCGGCACCGTCGACCCCAACGACTTCCAGTCCTGGGATGCGCAGGACCGCGGCTCCCGGGCGGTCCAGAGCCCCTACGAGCCGGGCTCGACGGGCAAGCTGCCCACGTTCGCCATCGCGCTCGAGCAGGGCCTCGTCACCCCGGACACCGTCTTCACCGTCCCGGACACGCTCACCATGCCCAACGGCCAGACCTTCCGCGACAACAGCCCCCACGCCACCGAGACCCTCACCACCACCGGCGTGCTCCAGATGTCGTCGAACACCGGGACGGTCCAGATCGGCGACCTGGTCGACGACCGCGAGCGCTTCGAGCTCCTGCGCGCCTTCGGCTTCGGGGAGCGGACCGGGATCGAGCTGCCCGGCGAGAGCGCCGGCATCGTGCGCGACCCGGACACGTGGGACCGGCGCACCCGCTACACGACGATGTTCGGCCAGGGCATGTCGGTGACCCTGCTGCAGAACACCTCCATGGTGGCCACCCTCGGCAACGACGGCGTCCGGATGGCCCCGCACGTCGTGGACGGCACCACCGACGGTGACGGCGTCTTCACCCCCACCGAGGTCGCCGACGGCGAGGAGGTCCTCAGCCCTGCCACCGCCGAGACCATGCTGGCGATGATGGAGACGGTGGTCGCCGACGGCGGCACCGGCCCGCAGGGGGCGGTGCCCGGCTACCGGGTGGCCGCCAAGACCGGCACCGCCGAGATCCTCGACGCCGCGGGCGGACTGAGCAACCGGCTCGGGTCCTTCGTCGGCGTCGCGCCGGCGGAGGACCCGCGCGTCGCGGTCGGCGTGGTCGTCTACCGAGGCGCGGGCACCTCCTACGGCGGCACCGTCGCCGCTCCCACGTTCCGTGAGGTGACGGCGTTCGCCCTGCGCGAGATGGGCGTCGCGCCCAGCACCGAGCCCCCGCCCACGCTGGCCCTGACCCCGGAGCAGGGGTGAGCCGGGCCCTCCCGGATGGCCGTCGCCGC
Source organism: Georgenia muralis (assembly GCF_003814705.1). NCBI lineage: Bacteria > Bacillati > Actinomycetota > Actinomycetes > Allobogoriellales > Allobogoriellaceae > Georgenia > Georgenia muralis. Next base: position 2,678,295 of record NZ_RKRA01000001.1, read on the forward strand.
GCGGGGGGGAACAATGGGGCGGTGACCGCCAGCCCCGATGACCCCCTGCGCCCGGCCGCGCCCGCACCCCGGCGCCTCGGCGACCTCGCCGGGGCGTTCGCCCTGTCACCCGCCGGTCCCGGCGAGGGGTGGGCGTGCGTCGAGGTCACCGGCGTGAGCGCGGACAACCGCCTCGTGCGCGGCGGTGAGCTGTTCGCCGCCCACGCCGGCGCCCACGTCCACGGCGCCCGCTTCGTCCCCGCGGCGGTCGCCGCCGGCGCCCGGGCCGTCCTGACCGACCCCGCGGGCGCGGAGCTGCTCGCGGCGGCGGACCCCGGCGTCCCGGTCCTGGTGACCCCCGACGTCCCGGCCCTGCTCGGACGGCTCGCCGCCGACCTCTACGGCCACCCGGGCCGGGCGCTGGGGACCTTTGCCGTCACCGGCACGAACGGCAAGACGACGACGGCGTTCATGGTCGACCACGCCCTGCGGTCGCTGGGGCGCCGGACGGGGCTCATCGGCACCGTGGAGGTCCGTGTCGGTGACCGCGCGGTCCCCGCCACCCTCACCACCCCGCAGCCCGCCGACCTCCAGGCCCTGCTCGCGGCGATGGTCGCCGACGGCGTCGACGACCTCGTCATGGAGGTCTCCTCCCACGCCCTGGCGCTCGGCCGGGTCGACCCGCTCGTCTACGACGTCGCCGGGTTCACCAACCTCACCGCCGACCACCTCGACTTCCACGGCGACCTCGAGGGCTACTACGCCGCCAAGGCCTCCCTGTTCGACATCTCACGCACGGGCGTGGTGGTCGCGGACGACCGGTGGGGGCGACGCCTCGCGGCCGAGACCGGCGACGCCGTCGCGGCCCTGACGACCGGGCCCGGCGGGGACTGGACCGTCACCGGCGTCGAGGCCGACGCCACCGGCTCGGCGTTCACCCTCGCCCACCGCGACGGACGGAGCCTGCGCACCCGGACGGACCTGCCGGGGGCGTTCAACGTGGCGAACGCCGCTCTCGCCGCCGCCATGGTCCTCACCTCCGGGGTGGCCCCGGCCGAGCTCGAGGACGCCCTCGCGGGCGCCGGCGGGCTGAGCCCGCAGGTGCCCGGACGCATGGAGCAGCTCGGCGACCGCCCCCGCGTGGTCGTCGACTTCGCGCACAACACCGACGCCCTCGTCCAGGCCCTCGCGGCCCTGCGCCCGACGACCACCGGCCGCCTCCACGTCGTGATCGGCGCGGCCGGCGACCGCGACCGTGCGAAGCGGCCCGAGATGGGCCGGGCCGCCGTCGACGGCGCCGACACGGTCATCGTCACCGACGACGACCCCCACGACGAGCCCGCGGCACAGATCCGCGCCGAGGTCCTCGCCGGCACCACGGGCGCAGCGGTGCGCGAGATCGCCGACCGGGCCGAGGCCATCCGCACGGCGGTCCTCGAGGCCGCCGACGACGACACCGTGCTCGTGGCCGGCCGCGGCCACGAGACGGTCCAGGAGGTCGCCGGGGTGGACCACCACCTCGACGACCGCGAGGAGGTGCGCGCCGCCCTGGCGCTGCGCGCGGGAGGACAGCACGCATGATCACGATGACCCTGCGCGAGGTCGCCGCCGTCACCGGCGGCCGGCTCGCGGCGGACGGGCCGGAGGTGGTCGTCGACGGCGAGGTCGTCATCGACTCGCGCCAGGCCGGCCCCGGCACGCTCGTCGCGGCGTTCGTCGGCTCCACGGCCGACGGCCACGAGCACGTCCCCGGGGCCCTGGCCGCCGGTGCGGCCGGCGCCCTGGTCAGCCGTCCGGACGTGGCCGAGGCCGCCGGCGCGGACCCCGCCCGCCTGGTCGTCGTCGACGACGTCGCCGCCGCCCTGGGCCGGCTCGCCCGGCACGTCCTGGCGAGCCTGCGCGGCGACGGCGACGGACCGCGGGTCGTGGCGGTGACCGGCTCGGTCGGCAAGACCACGACCAAGGACCTCCTCGCCCACCTCCTCGCCCCGCTCGGGGACCTCATCGCCCCGCCGGGCTCGTTCAACAACGAGATCGGCCTGCCGCTGACCGTGCTGCGCGCGCGGCCCTCCACCGCCACCCTCGTCCTGGAGATGGGCGCGGACCACGTGGGCAACCTCGAGTACCTCACCTCGGTCGCGCCGCCGGACGTCGCGGTCGTCCTGGCGGTCGGCCGGGCCCACCTCGGGGAGTTCGGCGGCATCGAGAACGTCGCCAGGGCCAAGTCCGAGCTCGTCGCCGGCCTGCGGCCCACCGGCACGGCCGTGCTCAACGCCGACGACCGTCGCGTGGCGGCCATGGCGCCCCTGGCTCCCGGGCCGGTGCGCACCTTCGGCCGCGGCGACGCCGACGTCGTGGCCACCGACGTCGTCCTGGACGACGCCGGCCGCGCCTCCTTCACGCTCACCTCGCCGGCCGGCGCGGCGCGCGTGCGCCTGGCGCTGGTGGGGGAGCACCACGTCCACAACGCCCTCGCCGCCGCCGCGGTCGCCCTCGAGCTCGGCCTGACCCCGGCGCAGGTGGCCGACCTGCTCGCCGCCGCGCCGGCGGCCAGCCCGCACCGCATGGCCGTGACCGACCGGGCCGACGGCGTGCGGGTGGTCGACGACTCCTACAACGCCAACCCCGACTCGGTGCGCGCGGGCCTGCGGGCGCTGGCCACCCTCGGTGCGGGCCGGCGCAGGGTCGCGGTGCTGGGGGAGATGCTCGAGCTCGGCGCGGACTCCGCCGCCGAGCACGACGCCGCCGGGGCGGACGCCGTCGCCCTCGGGGCCGACGTCGTCCTCGCCGTCGGCGCGGGGACCGCGCCGCTCGCCGCCGGGGCACGCCGTGCCGCGGGCGCCGGGACCACCGGCTCGGCCGGGTCCGACAGGCCCGCCGTGGAGGTCGTCGAGGTGCCCGACGTCGACGCCGCCGAGGCGGACCTGCGCGACCGGCTCCGCCCGGGCGACGTCGTGCTCCTCAAGGGCTCCAACGGCTCGGGGATCTGGCGGCTCGCGGACGCCCTGCTCACCGGCACCGACACCCGCGGGAGGATGCCCTCATGATGGCCGTGCTCATCGCCGGCGCGGTCGCGCTCGTGCTCTCGATGGGCGGCACACCGCTGTTCATCCGCCTCCTCGTGGCCAAGAACTACGGCCAGTTCATCCGCCAGGACGGCCCGACGGCCCACTTCACCAAGCGCGGCACGCCGACCATGGGCGGGGTCGTCATCATCGCGGCCACCGTGCTGGGCTACGCCGCGGCGAACCTCGCCACCGGCCGCCTGCCCAACGCCTCCGGCCTGCTCCTGCTGCTGCTCATGGTCGGCATGGGCTTCATCGGCTTCCTCGACGACTACATCAAGATCTCCCGGCAGCGCTCCCTGGGCCTGGACGAGCGCGGCAAGATCATCGGGCAGGCCGTCATCGGCGTCGGCTGGGCCGTGCTGGCGCTGCAGTTCCCCAACGAGAACTTCCGCACCCCGGCCTCCACGGAGATCTCGCTCATCCGGGACACCGGCATCGACCTGGCGTGGGCCGGGGCCGGGCTCGGGCTCGTCCTGTTCGTCCTGTGGGCGAACTTCCTCATCACCGCCTGGTCCAACGCCGTCAACCTCACCGACGGCCTCGACGGCCTCGCGACGGGCACCTCGATGCTGGTCTTCGGGGCGTACACCGTCATCACGATCTGGCAGTCCAACCAGTCCTGCCAGTTCCTCACCGAGCCGGGCCAGGGCTGCTACGAGGTCCGCGACCCCCGCGACCTCGCCATCGTCACCGCCGCCATCGTCGGTGCCAGCTTCGGGTTCCTGTGGTGGAACACCTCGCCCGCGCAGATCTTCATGGGTGACACCGGGTCCCTCGCGCTCGGCGGGGCGCTGGCGGGCCTGTCGATCCTCACGCGCACCGAGATCCTCGGTGCCGTCATCGGCGGGCTCTTCGTCATCATCGTCATGTCCGACGTCATCCAGATCGGCTTCTTCAAGGCGACCGGGAAGCGGGTGTTCCGCATGGCGCCCCTGCACCACCACTTCGAGCTCAAGGGCTGGGGCGAGGTGACGATCGTCGTGCGGTTCTGGATCATCGCCGCGCTGTTCGCCTCCGCAGGGCTCGGCCTCTTCTACGCCGAGTGGGTGTCGGTCGCGTGAGCGGGCTCAGCGGGGCGCGGGTCGCCGTCGTCGGTCTGGGCACCTCGGGCAGGGCCGCGATCGAGGCGCTCGCCGCGGCGGGTGCGACGCCGGCCGGCCACGACGTCAGCGAGGCCGCGCTCGAGGCCGCCCGGACCGGCGCGGAGGTGCCCGCCGGGACGGCGCTGCACCACGCGGCCGGACCGGACGCCCTGGCGGCGGCGGTGATCGACTCCCGCCCCGACGTCGTCGTCGTCTCCCCGGGCGTCCCGGCCGTCTCCCCGCTGCACACCGGGGCGGCCGCCGCCGGCCTGACGGTGTGGAGCGAGGTGGAGCTGGCGTGGCGGCTGCGCGCCCCGCGGCCGGACGGCACCTTCGCCCCCTGGCTCACCCTCACCGGCACCAACGGCAAGACGACGACGGTGGGGATGCTCGAGTCGATCCTCACCGCCGCGGGTGAGCGGGCCGAGGCCGTGGGCAACGTCGGCACCCCCATCGTGCGGGTCGCGACCCGGCGGGGGCCCGACGCCCCGGACGTCCTGGCGGTGGAGCTGTCCAGCTTCCAGCTGCACTCCACCCTCAGCGTCAGCCCCCAGGCCGCCGCGTGCCTGAACATCGCCCCCGACCACATCGACTGGCACGGCTCGTACGAGGCCTACGCCGCAGACAAGGCGAAGGTGTACGAGCGCACCCAGGTCGCGTGCGTCTACAACGAGGCCGACCCCGCCACCCGCGCCATGGTCGAGGAGGCCGACGTCGTCGAGGGCGCCCGGGCCGTCGGCTTCACCCGCGGCACCCCCGGTCTCGGGCAGCTCGGCCTCGTCGAGGACTACCTCGTCGACCGGGCCTTCGGCGCCGAGCGCCGGCACAGCGCCGCCGAGCTCGCCACCCTGGCGGACCTGGCCCACCTCGCCCCGCAGGGCACGGAGGTCCCGGCCCACGTCGTCGCCAACGCCCTGGCGGCGGCCGCCCTCGCCCGGGCCCACGGGGTCGCCCCGGAGCACGTGCGCGACGGTCTGCGCGCCTACGCCGGCGGCGGGCACCGCATCGAGCTCGTCGCCCGGGCCGGCGGGGTCAGCTTCGTCGACGACTCCAAGGCGACCAACGCCCACGCCGCCGCCGCCTCCCTCGGCGCCCAGCCCGCCGGCACGGTGGTGTGGGTGGCCGGCGGGCTCGCGAAGGGCGCCCGGTTCGACGACCTCGTCCGCGCCCACGCCGACCGGCTGCGCGCCGTCGTCCTCATCGGCACCGACCGCGAGCCGCTGCGCTCGGCCCTGGCACGACACGCGGCCGACGTCCCGGTGATCGAGGTGGTCCCCGGCGAGGATGGCAGCGTGATGCCGTGCGCCGTCACCGAGGCGGCCCGGCTCGCCCGGCCCGGTGACACGGTGCTGCTGGCCCCGGCGTGCGCGTCGATGGACCAGTTCGCCGGCTACGCCGCGCGGGGTGAGGCGTTCACCCGCGCGGCGCGGGAGCTCGAGGGGAGGATCGGCCGATGACGACCCTCGACGGCACGCGCCGCGTCCGCACCGGCCGGACCACCACCGCCCGGGCGACCGCCCGGGAGGGAGGGCGCACCGAGATCGCGGCGCTGAGCTACTACCTCGTCGGCGGGGCGTCCCTGCTCCTGCTGGCCATCGGGGTGGTCATGGTCCTCTCCGCCTCGACCATCGACTCCATCCGGACCACCGGCAGCCCCTACGACGGGTTCCTCGGCCAGATGACGTTCGTCCTGCTCGGCCTGCCCCTGGCGGTCGTCGCCTCCCGCATCCCCGTGCGCTGGTACCGCCGCCTGGCCTGGCCGGCGCTCCTCGGCGCCCTGGGGATGCAGATGCTCATCTTCACCCCCCTCGGGGTGGAGGTGAACGGCAACACCAACTGGATCGAGATCCCCGGCACCGGTCAGAGCGTCCAGCCCTCGGAGTTCGTCAAGCTCGGGCTCGCGCTGTGGCTCGGGCTGGTCCTGTCCCGCAAGGGCCGCCTCCTCGAGCAGTGGCGCCACGTCCTGGTCCCCGGGGGACTGGGGGCCGGCGCCGGCCTGGGCCTCGTCCTCGCCGGGCACGACATGGGCACCGGCCTCGTCATCGTCGCGCTCATCGGCGGGGCGTTCTTCGTCGCGGGCCTGCCGCTGCGCTGGTTCGCCGGCGCCGCCGTCGCCGGGGCGGGGGCCGCGGCCTTCCTCGTCGCCCTCAAGCCCTCCCGCATGAACCGCGTCATGAGCTTCCTCGGGCTCTCCGAGGCCGACCCGTCCGGGGTGGGCTTCCAGACCCAGCACGGGCTGTGGGGGCTGGGCACCGGCGGCATCTCCGGCGTCGGCCTGGGCGCGTCGCGCGAGAAGTGGTCCTACCTGCCCGAGGCGCAGAACGACTTCATCTTCGCGATCGTCGGCGAGGAGCTGGGCCTGCTCGGCACCCTCCTCGTCCTCGGGCTCCTCGGCGCGCTGGCCGTGGGGATGTTCCGGGTCGTCCGGCGCCACCGCGACCCCTTCGTCCAGATCACCACCGGTGCCGTCGCCACGTGGATCCTCGCCCAGTCGCTCATCAACATCGGCGTGGTCATCGGGCTCCTGCCCGTCATCGGGATCCCGCTGCCCCTGGTCTCCGCGGGCGGCTCCGCGATGATCTCCACGCTGCTGGCCATCGGCGTCGTGCTGGCCTTCGCACGGTCGGAGCCGGGTGCCGCGCAGGCCCTGGCCACCCGTGGCGGCGTGGTGCGCCGATCCCTCGCGGTGGTGGGGAGGGGCCGACGTGGCTGAGCCCCTGCGCGCCCTCCTGGCCGGCGGCGGGACCGCCGGGCACGTCAACCCCCTCCTGGCCACGGCCGCCGAGCTGGCCGAGCGCCCCGGCGGTGCCCGCATCACCGTGCTCGGCACCGCTTCCGGCCTGGAGCACACCCTCGTCCCCGACGCCGGGCTGCCGTTGCGGATCGTCCCGCGCGTCCCGCTGCCGCGGCGCCCCTCCACCGACCTCCTGCGCCTGCCGGCCCGCCTGACGGCCGCCGTGCGGGCCGCGGCCGCGGCCATCGCCGAGACCGACGCCGAGGTGGTGGTCGGCTTCGGCGGGTACGTCGCCACTCCCGCCTACATCGCCGCGCGGCGGGCGGGGGTCCCGGTCGTCGTCCACGAGCAGAACGCCCGGCCCGGTCTGGCCAACCGCCTCGGCGCCCGGTGGGCCGCGGCCGTCGCACTGACCTTCGCCTCGACGCCGCTGCGCGCGGCCCAGGGCCGCACGGAGGTCACCGGGCTCCCGCTGCGCCCCGCCGTCGCCGCGCTCGTCGAGGACCGCGCCACCGACGACGGCGCCGCCGACCGGCGCCGCCTCGCCGCGGCGGAGCTCGGCCTCGACCCGGACCGCCCGACCCTCGTCGTCACCGGCGGCTCGCTCGGCGCGCAGCGGCTCAACGAGGCCTTCGCCCCCGAGGCGTCCGCGCTCGTCGCGGCCGGTGCGCAGGTGCTGCACCTGACCGGCCGCGGCAAGGACGCCGACGTCCGCGGTGCCGTGACCGCGCAGGGACCGGGCGTGGCCGCCCACTACCAGGTCCGGGACTACCTGGGCCGCATGGAGCTCGCCTACGCCGTCGCCGACCTCGTCGTGTGCCGTTCCGGCGCCGGCAGCGTCAGTGAGCTCGCCGCCCTGGGCCTGCCGGCCGTCTACGTGCCCCTGCCCGTGGGCAACGGCGAGCAGCGGCTCAACGCCGTCGACGTCGTCGCCGCCGGTGGCGGGACGGTGGTCGAGGACGGCGACCTCGACCGGGCGTGGGTGCGAGCACACGTCCCGGCCCTCCTGGCCGACCGCGACCGGCTCGCCGCCATGGGCCGCGCCGCGGCCGAGGCGGGCCCGCGCGACGGTGCCGCCCGCCTGGCCGATCTCGTCCTGGCCGTCGCCCGCGGGGGCGGGCATGGCTGAGCGGTTCCACCTCGTCGGGGTCGGCGGCGCCGGCATGTCCGCGGTCGCCGAGCTCCTCCTGGCCGCCGGCCACGACGTCTCCGGCTCGGACCAGCACGACTCGGCGACCCTGGAGCGGCTGCGCCGCCTCGGGGTTCGCACCTACCTCGGCCACGACGCCGCCCACGTCCCGGCCGCCGGGTCGCTCGTGGTCTCCACCGCGGTGCGCGAGACCAACCCCGAGCTCCGCCGAGCCCGCGAGCTGGGGCTGCCCGTCCTGCACCGCTCCCAGGCCCTGGCCCGGGCGGCCGAGGGACGCGACTTCGTCGCCGTCGCCGGTGCGCACGGCAAGACCTCCACCTCGGCCATGCTCGCCGTGGCGCTGCGCGCGGCCGGGCAGGACCCCTCCTACGCCATCGGCGGCACCGTCCTGGCGCTCGGCACCGGTGCCCACCTGGGCGGGGGGCGGGCCTTCGTCGCCGAGGCCGACGAGTCCGACGGCTCCTTCCTCAACTACACCCCCCGCCTGGCCCTGGTGACCAACATCGAGCCCGACCACCTCGACCACCACGGCTCCGAGGCCGCCTTCCGCCGCGCCTTCGAGGAGTTCGCCGGGCGGATCGTGCCGGGTGGCGTGCTCGTGGCCTGCGCCGACGACGACGGCGCGCTCGCCCTGGCCCGCGCGGCCGCCGGGCGGGGCGTCCGGGTCCTGACCTACGGCACCGGGCCCGCGCCGCTCGCCGCGCACGTGCGGCTCACCGACGTCGAGCTCACGGCCACCGGGTCCACCGCGACCCTGCTGGCCGAGCACGCCGCGGTGCCGCTGCGCCTGGCGGTGGGGGGCGCCCACATGCTCCTCAACGCCGCCGGCGCCTGGTGCGCCGGGGTCGAGCTCGGCGTCGACGGCCCGGCGATGGCCACGGCGCTGGGCGCGTTCACCGGGACCGGGCGCCGGTTCGAGGACCGCGGCACCGCCGGCGGCGTGCGTGTCGTCGACGACTACGCCCACCACCCCACCGAGGTGGCCGCCACCCTGCGCACGGCCCGGCTGGCCGCCGGGACCGGCCGGGTCCTCGTGCTGTTCCAGCCCCACCTGTTCTCCCGCACCCGCACCTTCGCCGCGGAGTTCGCCGCGGCCCTCGCGGCGGCGGACGAGGTCGTCGTCACCGGGGTGTACGCGGCCCGCGAGGACCGTGCCGACCACCCCGGCGTCGAGGGCTCGGTCATCGCCGACGCCATGGGGCGCGCCGGCCACCCCGCCCGGTTCGTCGCCGACCGGCTCGAGGCCGCGTCCGCCGTCGCGCGGCTCGCCCGGCCCGGCGACCTCGTCCTGACGGTCGGGGCGGGGGACGTCACCGAGCTCGGCCCGGTGATCCTCGAGCGGCTCGGGGCCGGCGCATGAGGCCGCCCGCGCCGCCCCGGCAGCCGCGCCGTGAGCCGCCCCGCCAGCCGCGCCGTGAGCCGCCCGGGGCGGCCCCGACGCGCGAGCCCGCCGCCCGGCCCGCCCGGTCGGGCGGGGCCGGCCCGAGGACGCCGGCGGGACCGTCCACGGCCGTGGCCACCCGAGGGACCGCGCCCGCACGGGGACGCGAGGTCACGGCGGATCCCGCGCCGGCCCCGTCCGCGGCGCTGCCGCGCGTGATCATCCCGCGGGGGAGCGGCCCGCATACACCGGTCGTGAGCACCGGTCTCGCCGCCCGGATGGCCGAGCGCGCCCGGGCCTCGCGCCACCTCCTGCGGCGTCGCGTGCTCGTCGCCGCGGGGGCGCTGGTCGCGCTGCTGGCCCTGGGCTGGCTGCTGCTCGTCTCCCCGGTGCTCGCCCTCGACGGGGAGAGGATCGAGGTCGTCGGTGCGAGCGGCACCGTCGACCCGGCGGCCGTCACCGACCTCGTCGAGCCGGAGGTCGGCACACCGCTGCTGCGGGTGGACACCGGCGCGGTCGCGGACCGGGTCGGGGCCCTGACCACCGTCAAGGAGGCCCTGGTCGCCCGGTCCTGGCCGGACGGCCTCGTCGTCACCGTCGTCCCCCGCGTCCCCGTCGCCGCCGCGTCGACGCCGGACGGATGGGTCCTCGTCGACGCCGACGGCGTGCAGGTCGGGTCCGCCGACGAGGTTCCTCCGGGCATCCCGCGGGTCACCGTCCCGCTCGGCGAGAGCGACGAGACGGCGCCGGCGGTCGAGGCGGTCCTGGCGGTGCTGGGCACGCTCCCGCCGGACCTGCTGACGCAGGTGGCCGAGGCCGGCGCCGCCTCCCGCGAGCAGGTGACGCTCACCCTGGTCGACGGCGCGCAGGTGCGCTGGGGGAGCGCGGACGAGAGCGAGCTCAAGGCGGCTGTCCTGGCGGTGCTGCGCCAGCAGCCCGCGGGGGTCTACGACGTCTCCGTCCCGCGCGCCCCGACCACGTCCTGACGTCTGCGCCGCACCGGCGGGTCCGACGCGCGCGACACACCCGCGGCGGTCGTTGCCCGGAGGGGGTCGTGGACCTAGCGTCACGGGTGGCAGAAGATGACATAAGTCTAACTCTGAAGTAGAGGTTCAGGGTTGGCTCGGCAGGACGACGAGAGGGACCGACGTGGCGGCACCGCAGAACTACCTGGCAGTGATCAAGGTGGTGGGCATCGGCGGCGGCGGCGTGAACGCCGTGAACCGCATGATCGAGGTCGGGTTGAAGGGCGTGGAGTTCATCGCCGTCAACACCGACGCTCAGGCCCTCCTCATGAGCGACGCCGACGTCAAGCTGGACGTCGGCCGCGAGCTCACCCGCGGCCTGGGCGCCGGGGCGGACCCCGAGGTCGGCAAGAAGGCGGCCGAGGACCACGCGGAGGAGATCGAGGAGGTCCTGCGCGGGGCCGACATGGTCTTCGTCACCGCCGGCGAGGGGGGCGGGACCGGTACCGGGGGCGCGCCCGTCGTCGCCCGGATCGCACGTTCGCTCGGCGCCCTGACGATCGGTGTCGTCACCCGCCCCTTCACGTTCGAGGGCCGCCGCCGCGGCGTGCAGGCGGAGTCGGGCATCGAGGCGCTGCGCGCCGAGGTCGACACCCTCATCGTCATCCCCAACGACCGGCTGCTCTCGATCAGCGACCGCGGCGTCTCCGTCCTGGACGCGTTCAAGTCCGCCGACCAGGTGCTGCTCTCCGGTGTCCAGGGGATCACCGACCTCATCACGACGCCGGGCCTGATCAACCTCGACTTCGCCGACGTCAAGTCGGTCATGCAGGGCGCCGGCAGCGCCCTCATGGGCATCGGCTCCGCGCGCGGGGAGGACCGTGCGGTCCAGGCCTCGGAGCTCGCCATCTCCTCGCCGCTGCTCGAGGCGAGCATCGACGGCGCGCACGGGGTCCTGCTGTCCATCCAGGGCGGCTCCGACCTGGGGCTGTTCGAGATCCATGAGGCCGCTCGCCTCGTGCAGGAGGCCGCGCACCCCGAGGCGAACATCATCTTCGGCGCCGTCATCGACGACGCCCTGGGCGACGAGGTCCGCGTGACCGTCATCGCCGCGGGGTTCGACGAGGGCAGCGGACCCAGCGGGTCCACCGCGAAGATCACCGGGCGCCAGGTCGGCCAGGTGGCGCCGCGCGCCGCGGCCGAGCCCGCCCCGGCGGCCGCACCCGCCGACGCCGCCGCGCACCGGGCCGAGCTGCCCACCCCCGGCGCGCCCGCCGCCCCGGCCCCCGAGCCCGCCCCCGAGCGGGTCCCGGCCTTCATCGGCGAGTCCGCGGGCGGTCAGCAGTCCCGCGGGCTGGAGGTGCCCCGGGTCTTCGACGAGGAGCCGGCCCGCTCGCGCCGCGACGAGGACCTCGACATCCCCGACTTCCTCAAGTGAGCCCGGCAGGAGTGCTCCCGCTCCTGCCCGCGAGTCTTGGCCCCGGCGCGCGTGGTGCTTTCACCACGCGCGCCGGTGGCGTCTCCACCGGGCCCTTCGGCGCCGCCGGCGGGGCCGGCGGTCTCGACCTGGCCGTGCACGTCGGTGATGACCCCCACCGGGTGGCCCGCAACCGGGAGCGGCTCGCCGCGAGCCTGGGGGTGGCGGTGTCGTGGATGGACCAGGTCCACGGCACCGACGTCGCCGTCGTGGAGACGCCCGGGGGCGCGGACCTCGGCCGGTGCGACGGCGCCGTGGCCGTGCGTCACGACCGCGCCCTGGCCGTGGGCGTCCTCGTGGCCGACTGCGTGCCCGTCCTGCTCGCGGCCCGCTCCGGCGACGTCGTGGCCGCGGTGCACGTGGGCCGCCGCGGTCTCGTGGCGGGCGTCCTCGAGGCCACCCTGACGGCCGTGGCGGCGCGAGGCGTCGACACCGCGGACCTGTTCGCCGCCGTCGGCCCCGCGGTGTGCGGGCGCTGCTACGAGGTGCCTGCGCCCATGCGCGAGGAGGTGGCCGACGTCGTCCCCGGCACCGCCTCCACCACCTCGTGGGGGACCCCGGCGCTCGACGTCCCGGCGGGCGTGCGGGGCCGGCTGGTCGCCGCCGGGGTGCGTGCCGTGGACCACGTCGACGCGTGCACGCTCGAGGACGAGCGGTTCTACTCCTACCGCCGGGCGGGCCGCGACGGCACGACCGTCACCGGCCGGTTCGCGGGAGTGGTCCGCACCCGCTGACCCGCGGCGACACGCCGCGGTGACGTGCCGGGACGCGCCACGGCGCTGGTCTAGCGTCGGGGCAGGGCGCGGCGCCGCGCCGCGGGATGAGCAACGAGGAGCACCGATGGCCGGAACGATGCGCAAGATGATGGAGTACCTGTCCCTGGCGGAGCCGGAGGACGAGTTCTACGACGAGGTCCCCGAGGGTGAGCACCGCCGCGAGGAGGAGCCGGAGCAGCACGATCGCGCCGAGCGGACCGAGCGGACCGAGCGGCACGCCGAGGTCACCCCCATCTCGCGGGCCGCGGCCCTGCACGTCGAGGAGGCTCCCGTGGTGGAGGACCTGCGCCGGATCGTCACCGTGCACCCGTCGAGCTACAACGAGGCCCGCGTCATCGGTGAGGCCTTCCGCGAGGGCACCCCGGTCATCATGAACCTCACCGGCATGAGCGAGGCCGACGCCAAGCGCATGGTCGACTTCTCCGCGGGCCTGGTGTTCGGACTGCGCGGCGCCATCGAGCGGGTGACGAACCGGGTCTTCCTGCTCTCCCCCGCCACGGTCGAGGTAGAGTCCGACAACGACGGCGTGGACCGGCCGGGCCGCTTCTTCAACCAGAGCTGAGCATTGTCACTTTTCTTCGGGATCCTCGATCTCCTGCTCGTCCTGTACATCCTCGTCCTGCTCGTGCGCCTCGTGCTCGACTGGGTCCAGCTGTTCGCGCGCTCGTGGCGCCCGACCGGCCTCGTCCTGGTCGTCGCCAACGGTGCGTACGCGCTCACCGACCCGCCCCTGCGGTTCCTGCGGCGCCTCATCCCGCCGCTGCGGCTCGGGCAGGTCCAGCTCGACCTCGGCTTCATCATCCTGTTCATCGGGGTGCAGATCCTCCGGGCCGTGGTCGCGACCCTGGCCCGCAGCATCGGCTGAGGCCCCGGCGCCGCGCCGGGCACGTGCACGCCCGCCGCGCCGTTGCCCAATAGGGTCATCAGCAGGCACATCCCGCGGCCGGTCCGCTACGGTTGCTCCGTGAGCAGCAGGACCGAGAGCTCATGACCGAACGACACGACACCGAGGTGACGACACATGGCGCTGCTCACGGCAGACGACGTCCTCAACAAGAAGTTCCAGCCCACCAAGTTCCGGGAGGGCTACGACCAGGACGAGGTCGACGACTTCCTTGACGAGGTCGTCAACACGCTCCGCGTGGTGCAGGGCGAGAACGAGGAGCTCAAGGCCAAGCTCGCGGCCTGCGAGCGCCGCGTCGGCGAGCTCTCCCGCGGGGAGGGTGAGCGCCCCACCGAGGAGGCCCCCGTCGAGGAGCCCGAGGAGGAGCAGCCGGCGCCCGCGCCGCAGCCCGCCCCCGTCGCTCAGGCGGCCCCCGCCGCGCCGGTCGCCGCCGTCCCGGCCGCGGCCGCCGTCACGAGCGGCGGTGGCGAGCCGGAGTCGGCCACGGGGATGCTCGCCCTGGCCCAGCGCCTGCACGACGAGTACGTGCGCAACGGCAAGGAGGAGGGCGACCGCATCGTCTCCGAGGCCAAGGCCGAGGGCGCCCGCATCGTCAAGGAGGCCGAGGACCAGCACAACCGGACCCTCACCCAGCTCGAGCAGGAGCGCTCGCTCCTCGAGCGCAAGATCGACGAGCTGCGCACGTTCGAGCGGGACTACCGCACCCGCCTGAAGAGCTACCTCGAGTCGCTCCTGAGCAACGTCGAGGCCGGTCGGCCCCAGGCCGAGGGCCTCTAGGACCTCACGCGCACGACGGACGGCGGCGAGCACTCGCCGCCGTCCGTCTCGTTTGTGCGTGGGAGACTCTTCCCCGATGGACACCCAGCCCGACGCGCCGAGCGCCGCCCTGCCCCTCGTCGCGCCCGCCCGACGCCGGCGCCTGCTGACCCTCCTGCTCGCGCTGACCGCCGTCGTCGCCGTCGTCGACCAGGTCACCAAGTACCTGGCCGAGGCCGGGCTGACCCCGGGCGAGCTGGTCCCCGTGCTCGGCACGGTGCTGGGCCTGCAGCTCGTCTACAACCCCGGTGCCGCGTTCTCCTTCGCCACGGGGATGACGTGGGTCTTCACCCTCGTCTCCGTGGCCGTCGTGGTGGTCATCGCGCGGACCTCGCGCCGGCTCGGCTCGACCGGGTGGGCGGTCGCCCTGGGGCTGCTCCTCGGTGGCTCGCTGGGCAACCTGGTCGACCGGCTCTTCCGCGAGCCCGCCTTCGCGCGCGGTCACGTCGTGGACTTCATCAGCTACAACGGCTGGTTCGTCGGCAACGTCGCGGACATCGCCATCGTTGCCGCCGCCGTCCTCATCGCTGTGCTGGCGCTGCTGGGTCGCGAGGTCGACGGCTCGCGGGCCGACGACGCCGGCGCGGCCGCCCGCACGAGCCGGCGGAGCGACACCGGCGGCGGGCGCAACGCGCCCGGGACGAGCGGGACCGACCATGTCTGAGACGCGCTCCCTGCCCGTGCCGGAGGGGCTGGCCGGCGAGCGGGTCGACGCCGCCCTCGCCCGGCTCCTCGGCTTGTCGCGCACCCGCGCCGCCGAGCTCGCGGCGGGCGGCCACGTGCTCCTCGACGGCCGGGCCGTGGGCAAGTCGGACCGGCTCACCGCGGACGGCTGGCTCGAGGTCACCCTGCCCGCGGCGCCGGCGCCCGTGGCCCCGGTGGTCGTCGCCGGCATGCGGGTCGTCCTCGAGGACGACGACGTCGTCGTCGTCGACAAGCCGGTGGGCGTCGCCGCGCACGCCAGCCCCGGGTGGGACGGCCCGACCGTCGTCGGCGCCCTCGCCGCCGCCGGGCACCGGGTCGCGACGTCCGGCCCGGCCGAGCGCCAGGGGGTCGTGCACCGCCTGGACGTCGGCACCTCGGGGCTCATGGTCGTGGCGAAGTCCGAGCTCGCCTACTCGGTCCTCAAGCGCGCCTTCAAGGAACGCACGGTCGAGAAGGTCTACCACGCCCTCGTCCAGGGCCACCCCGACCCCTCGACCGGGACCATCGAGGCGCCGATCGGCCGGCACCCGAGCCAGTCCTACAAGATGGCGGTGGTCGCCGGCGGCAAGGAGTCCGTCACGCACTACGAGACGATCGAGGCGATGCCGGGCGCCTCGCTGCTGGAGATCCACCTCGAGACCGGCCGGACGCACCAGATCCGCGTCCACACCGCTGCCGTGCGTCACCCGTGCGTGGGTGACGTCACCTACGGCGCCGACCCGCGGCTGGCCGAGCGCCTGGGCCTGGGACGTCAGTGGCTCCACGCCGTGCGGCTCGGCTTCGAGCACCCGGCGACGCGGCGCCGGGTCGAGGTGACCAGCGAGTACCCCCAGGACCTGCGCCACGCGCTCGAGCTGATGCGCGAGGGCGTGCGGTGAGCGGGGTCGACGTCGTCCGGGTCACCCGCCGCGACCAGCTCGAGGACGCCTGGACGGTACGGATGGAGGTCTTCGTCGGCGAGCAGGGCGTGCCCGCGGAGGAGGAGGTCGACGACCTCGACACCGCGCCCACCACCACCCACGTCCTGGCGGTGGACCGGGCGAGCGGCGCGCCCCTGGGCACCGGCCGGCTGCTGGCCGACCCCGCGCACCCCGGCGAGGTCCACCTCGGCCGGCTGGCGGTGCGCGCCGCCGCCCGCGGCACGGGCCTGGGCGCCCGCCTGGTCGTCGCCATCGAGGCCATCGCGCTCGCCGAGCACGCCGTCGGCAACGACGGCCCGCTCGCCGTCACCGTGGTCCTCTCCGCCCAGGAGTCCGCCATGGGCTTCTACCGGCGGCTGGGGTACGAGGTCCGCACGGGCGAGCGCTACCTCGACGCCGGCATCTGGCACCAGGACATGGCCCGGACCGTCACGGCGTGACGCGCCGGGCGACACGCCGGTCCGGGGCGGCGCGCCGGGGCGACCCGCCCGGCCTCGCCGGAGGTGTCGGCGCACCGAATTACACTGGTGCGCATGGCTGCCGGGGGAACTGAAGACTTCGTCCACCTCCACGTCCACACCGAGTACTCGATGCTCGACGGCGCCGCCAAGCTCGACCCGCTGTTCGCCGAGGTCGGCCGGCTCGGCCAGAAGGCCGTCGCCATGACGGACCACGGCTACATGTTCGGCGCGTACGACTTCTGGAACAAGGCGCGCGGCGCCGGGATCAAGCCGATCATCGGCGTCGAGGCCTACCTCACCCCCGGCACGGCCCGGGCGGACAAGACCCGCGTGCGCTGGGGGGACGACTCCCAGAGCGACGACGACGTCTCCGCCCGCGGCTCCTACACCCACATGACCTTGCTGGCGGCGACGACGGAGGGGATGCACAACCTCTTCCGGATGGACTCCCTGGCGTCCCTCGACGGCCAGATGGGCAAGGCGCCGCGGATGGACCGCGAGCTGCTCACCACCTACGGCAAGGGCCTGATCGCCACGACCGGGTGCCCCTCCGGCGAGGTCCAGACGCGCATCCGGCTCGGCCAGTACGACGAGGCGGTCCGCGCCGCGGCCGAGTTCCAGGACATCTTCGGCAGGGAGAACTACTACGTCGAGCTGATGGACCACGGCCTCGACCTGGAGAAGCGGGTCATCGCCGACCTGCTGCGCCTGGCCCGGGACATCGGCGCCCCGCTCCTGGCCACGAACGACTCCCACTACGTCACCGCCCAGGACCAGCCCACCCACGACGCGCTGCTGTGCATCAACTCCGGCTCGACCCTGGCCGACCCGGACCGGTTCGCCTTCACCGGTGACACCTACTACATCCGTTCCGCGGCGGAGATGCGCCGGCAGTGGAGCGAGCTGCCCAAGGCCTGCGACAACACCCTCGTCGTCGCCGAGCAGTGCGACGTCGACTTCCGCACCGCGGCCCAGGGCGCGAACTACATGCCCCGCTTCGAGGTGCCGGCCGGGGAGGACGAGCACTCCTGGTTCGTCAAGGAGGTCGAGCGCGGCCTGCGCTACCGCTTCCCCGGCGGGATCCCCGACGACGTACGCCGCCAGGCCGAGTACGAGGTCGGCATCATCACCCAGATGGGCTTCCCCGGGTACTTCCTCGTGGTCGCCGACTTCATCAACTGGGCGAAGTCGCGCGGCATCCGCGTCGGCCCCGGGCGGGGCTCCGGCGCCGGGTCGATGGTCGCCTACGCCATGCGCATCACCGACCTCAACCCCCTGCACCACGGCCTGATCTTCGAGCGGTTCCTCAACCCCGACCGTGTCTCGATGCCCGACTTCGACGTCGACTTCGACGAGCGCCGGCGCGGGGAGGTCATCGACTACGTCACGCGCAAGTACGGCGACGACCGGGTCGCCCAGGTCGTCACCTACGGCACGATCAAGGCCAAGCAGGCCCTCAAGGACTCCTCACGGGTGCTCGGCTACCCCTACGCGATGGGGGAGAAGCTCACCAAGGCCATGCCGCCGTCGGTCATGGGCAAGGACATCACGCTCTCGGGCATCTTCGACCCCACGGACAAGCGCTACGCCGAGGCCGAGGAGTTCCGCCAGGTCCACGCCGCCGACCCGGAGGCGCAGAAGATCGTCGCCACCGCCCAGGGCCTGGAGGGCATCAAGCGCCAGTGGGGCGTCCACGCCTGCGCCGTCATCATGTCCTCGGACCCGCTGATCGACATCATCCCGATCATGCGGCGCCCCCAGGACGGGGCGATCATCACCCAGTTCGACTACCCGACGTGCGAGACCCTCGGCCTGCTCAAGATGGACTTCCTGGGCCTGCGCAACCTCACCGTCCTGGACGACGCCCTGCGCAACATGGCCCGCAACGGCAAGGAGCCGGTGGACCTGGAGACGCTCGGCCTGGACGACCCCGCGGCCTACGAGCTCCTCTCCCGCGGCGACACCCTCGGCGTCTTCCAGCTCGACGGCGGCGGCATGCGCACCCTCCTGCGGCTCATGCGCCCGGACAACTTCGAGGACATCTCCGCCGTCGGCGCCCTGTACCGCCCCGGCCCGATGGGCGCGAACTCCCACACCAACTACGCGCTGCGCAAGAACGGCCAGCAGCGGATCGACCCGATCCACCCCGAGCTGGAGGAGCCCCTCAAGGACATCCTCGGCACCACCTACGGCCTGATCGTCTACCAGGAGCAGGTCATGGCCATCGCGCAGAAGGTCGCCGGGTTCACCCTCGGCCAGGCCGACCTGCTGCGCCGGGCCATGGGCAAGAAGAAGAAGGCCGAGCTCGACAAGCAGTACGCCGGGTTCGAGGCCGGCATGCTCGAGCGCGGGTACTCCGCCGCGGCCGTGAAGACCCTGTGGGACATCCTCCTGCCGTTCTCCGACTACGCCTTCAACAAGGCGCACTCGGCCGCCTACGGGGTGGTGTCGTACTGGACGGCCTACCTCAAGGCCAACCACCCCACCGAGTACATGGCCGCCCTGCTCACCTCCACGCAGGACAACAAGGACCGGCTGGGGCTCTACCTCGGCGAGTGCCGGCACATGGGCATCACCGTGCTCCCGCCGGACGTCAACACCTCCGCGGCGGACTTCACGCCCGTGGGGTCCGACATCCGCTTCGGGCTGGCGGCCATCCGCAACGTCGGCGCGAACGTGGTCCAGGCGATCGTCGACGCCCGGACCGAGAAGGGGGACTTCACCTCCTTCCAGGACTTCCTCGACAAGGTCCCCGCGGTGGTGTGCAACAAGCGCACGGTGGAGTCCCTCGTCAAGGCCGGGGCGTTCGACTCCCTCGGGCACACCCGCCGGGCCCTGGTGGCCAGGCACGAGGAGGCCATCGACGCGGTCGTCGACGTCAAGCGCAACGAGGCCGTCGGCCAGTTCGACCTCTTCGCCGGTCTCGGCGGCGAGGCGGCACCGGGCTCCGGCTTCAGCGTCGAGATCCCGGACCTGCCCGAGTGGGACAAGAAGCAGAAGCTCGCGTTCGAGCGGCAGATGCTCGGGCTCTACGTCTCCGACCACCCGCTGGCCGGCCTCGAGCACGTGCTCCAGCGCGCGGCCGACACCCAGATCTCCGCCCTCCTCGAGGACGAGGCGCGCCCCGACGGCTCGAGCGTCCACATCGCGGGGCTGGTGACGTCGCTGCAGCGCAAGATGACCAAGAACGGCAACCCCTGGGCCATCGCCACCGTGGAGGACCTGGCCGGGTCGATCGAGGTCCTGTTCTTCCCGCAGACGTTCGCCACCGTCTCCACCGCGCTGGCCGAGGACACCATCGTCACGGTGCGGGGCCGTCTCAACCGCCGCGACGACATCCCCACCGTCTACGCCCAGGAGCTCACCCTCCCGGACGTCTCCGACGCCCAGAACGGGCCGGTGAGCCTGACGATGGTCGAGTCGCGCTGCACGGGCCCGGTGGTGGAGCAGCTCCGGGTGGTCCTGGGCAACCACCCGGGCACCGCCGAGGTCCGCCTGCGCCTCACGCGTGGGAACAAGGCGCAGGTCGTCCAGCTCGCCGACCGGTTCCGGGTCGACCCCAGCCCCGCGCTCTTCGGCGACCTCAAGGCCCTCCTCGGGCCGAGCTGCCTCACCCACTGACGGCCGCGGGCGGCCCGGCCCCGGGCCGGGCTGACGGCCGCGGGCGGCCCAGGCCGCCCGGCCCGGGCACCCGGCCGGTGGGGCGCCCGCCACCTGGCCGTCCTCAGCCGACGCGGGCGGCCCGGGTCCCGGTCGGCACCGCGACCTCGACGAGGTCACCCGTGGCGAGCTGGCGGCCGCGGCGGGTCTCGACCTCGCCGTCGACGCAGACCTCCCCCTCCGCGATCAGCTCGCGGGCCTGGGCGCCGGAGTCGGCGAGGCCGGCCAGCTTGAGGAACTGGCCCAGGCGGATGGTGCCGCTGGCGGGGACGGTGGGAACGGGCTCGGTCATGCCCCGATCCTGCCAGGTGGGCACGGCGACGGGGCGGCGGGGCCGGCCGGCCGCGGGCAGGCCCGGGACCGGTGGGGCCGCACCACTAGGATCGAGGTCATGCTCAAGCGCATCGACCTGCGAGGCCAGAGACTCACCGCCGCGGAGCTCGCCGCGGTCCTGCCGCGGGCGGCGCTGGACGTCGAGCGGGCCATGGAGCAGATCCGGCCGGTGATCGACGACGTCCGGGCGCGGGGGGCCGCGGCGCTGCGCGAGCTCGCCGAGCGCTTCGACGGGGTCCGGCCCGAGCACCTGCGGGTGCCTCGCCAGGCCCTGACGGACGCCCTGGCCGGGCTCGACCCGGAGGTCCGCGAGGCGCTGGAGATCTCCATCGCCAACAACCGCGCCGGCCACGCCGCGCAGCTCCCGCGCGAGACGAGCACCGAGATCACCCCGGGCGGGTTCGTCCGCCAGCGGTGGGTGCCGGTGCGCCGGGTGGGCCTCTACGTCCCCGGCGGGCTGGCCGTGTACCCCTCGAGCGTGGTGATGAACGCCGTCGCGGCCCAGGTGGCCGGTGTGGCCGAGCTCGCGGTGGCGAGCCCCCCGCAGCGCGGGTTCGGCGGTCTGCCGCACCCGGTCATCCTGGCCGCGTGCGAGCTCCTGGGCGTGCACGAGGTCTACGCGGCCGGAGGCGCCCAGGCGGTGGCCATGTTCGCGTACGGGGCCGCGGCCGAGGACGAGACGGACCGGGCGGACCTCGCGGCGGCCGGGCTCGAGGGCCACCTGCTGTGCGAGCCCGTGGACGTCGTGACGGGTCCGGGCAACGTCTACGTCGCGGCGGCCAAGCGGGCCGTCATGGGCACCGTGGGCATCGACGCGGAGGCCGGCACCACCGAGATCGCCGTCCTGGCCGACTCCACCGCGAACCCTGCCCACGTGGCGGTGGACCTCATGTCCCAGGCGGAGCACGACCCCGCGGCGGCATCGGTGCTCATCACCGACTCGGTCGACCTCGCCGACGCCGTCGACGCCGAGATCGCCGCGCGGGTCCCCGCGGCCCGTCACGCCGAGCGGATGCGCACCGCGCTCGGTGGTCTGCAGTCCGGTACCGTCCTGGTCGCCGACCTCGACCAGGCCGTCGCGGTGGCCGACGCCTACGGCGCCGAGCACCTGGAGGTCCAGACCACTGACGCCGCGGGGGTTGCGGCCCGGATCCGCAACGCGGGCGCCATCTTCGTCGGGCCGTTCTCCCCGGTGCCGCTCGGCGACTACATCGCAGGGTCCAACCACGTCCTGCCCACGGGCGGGACCGCCCGGTTCGCCTCGGGCCTGAACGTCATGGCGTTCATCCGGTCCGTGCAGGTCATCGAGTACGACGAGCGGGCCCTCAAGGGGCTCGCCGCGCCCCTGACGGCCCTCGCCGGGTCCGAGGACCTGCCCGGGCACGCCGAGGCGGTCAACGCGCGGTTCGTCTAGTGCGCCGGCTCCCGCGGGCCCTCGCCCGCGCCCAGGTGCCGCTTCTCCGCGTCGGCCTCGGCTCGCTCCCGGGCGGCACCCTGGTGCGGCCGGTCGGCTGAGCCGCCGCTCAGCGGTCGAGCCAGGCCGGGAGGTCGGCGATCGAGTCGAGGACGACGTCGGCCTCGCCGTGGGCGGAGGTCTCCGCGCCCGGCAGGTACTTGCCGGTGCGCACGAGGACGCCGGTCAGTCCGCACGCCTGGGCGGCGAGCACGTCGGCGTCGACGTCGTCGCCGACCATGACCGCGTCGCCCGGTGCCGCCCCGAGCACGGCGAGGGCGGTGGTGAAGAACGCCCGAGCGGGTTTGCCCACGACCACGGCCTCGACGCCGGCGGCCCGCTCGAGCCCGGCGAGGAAGGCACCGGTGTCGAGCTGGAGGCCGGCGTCGGTGCGCCAGAACAGGTTGCGGTGCATCGCCACGAGGACGGCACCGGCCCGGAGTGCGCGGAAGGCCCGGTCGAGGGCCTCGTAGGAGAGCTCCGGCCCGGCGCCGCCGAGCAGCACCACGTCGGCGTGCGCGTCGGGGTCGGTGACGAGGTCGATGCCGGGGAGGTCCTCGGTGATGTCGCCGCTGCTCAGCAGGAGGCACCGGGCGCCGGGGTGGTGCTCGGCGAGGTAGGCGGCGGTGAGGACGGGGGCGGTGAGCACCTCCGGGGCGGTGACGTCGAAGCCCGCGGTCCGCAGCGCGGCGACGACGGCGGCGCGCGGGCGCGAGGTGGTGTTGGTGACGAGGAGCACGTCCAGGTCGCGCTCGCGCAGGGCGGCGAGAGCCTCCACCGCGCCGGGCAGCGGTTGCCACGAGACCGTGAGCACGCCGTCGACGTCGAGCAGGACGGCACGTCTGGCGTCCATGGACAGACCCTAGCCTCAGCGCACGCCGAGGACGAAGGGGTGGACGGCGCCCGCGCCCGCGCGACGCAGCAGCCGGGCCGCGACGGTGAGGGTCCACCCCGAGTCGGTGAGGTCGTCCACCAGGACGACGGTGCGGCCGGGCAGCCCGGCCAGGGCGGCCTCGCTGAGGTCGAGGCGCAGCCGGCGCTCGACGGCCGCCAGGCGCTGCGCCGAGTTGACGTCGTGGCGGCCCGGCGGCTGCTGCGGGTCCGGTGAGACGGCGCCCACCACCGGGACCCCGAGGATCTTGGCGACGCCGGCCGCGAGGTGCGCCACCAGCCGCGGCCGGGTGGCCGAGCCGACCACCACCACCCCGTCCACGCCGGGGGAGCCGTCACCGCGCGTCAGCGCCGGGGCCCACTCGCGCAGCACCGTCTCGACCGGCCGGCGCAGGGCGGCGGGGAGCATCCCGTCCGCTCCGTGCGCGGCCTCCTGGGCGCCGGAGCCGGGGGCGCCGGAGGTCTCGTGGTCCGCGGCCGTCCCGGCCGGACTCGGCGGAGCCGCCCCGCCCGAGGTGTCCCCCCGGGCGGGCTCGAAGAGGTCGCGCAGCGGGCCCGACCAGCCCAGCCCGTCCAGACGGGCGAGCGCCCTGCCGTCCTCGGCCCGCTCCTCGACGGAGATCCTGCCCCGCACCGAGATGCCGAGCGTCTCCATGCCCGAGGGCCACTGCCGCCTGGGGGCCACCCCGATCCCGGGACGGTCCATGGCCGCACGGGCGTCGCGCAGGGCGCCGTCGTCGACCTCGGCGACGAGGTCCAGCCCGCCGCACAGGTCGCACCGGCCGCAGCGCCACCCGGGCTCGAGGTCCGGGTCGTCGAGCTGGTCGCGCAGGTAGGCCATCCGGCACTCACCGGCGCCGAGGCGCTGGTAGGCCACCATGGCGTCCTGCTCGGCCCGGCGGGTCGCGCTCACCCGCGCGTACCGCTCGGTGTCATAGGTCCACGGCGCCCCGGTGGTCTCCCAGCCACCGCGCACCCGGCGCACCGCACCGTCCACGTCGAGGACCTTGAGCATCGTCTCGAGCCGGTTGCGGCGCAGGTCGACCATCGGCTCGAGCGCCGCCGTCGACATCGTCCCGCCGTCGGCGAGGGTCGCCAGGGTGGCCCGCACGGCAGGCTCCGGCGGGAAGGCGAGGGAGCCGAAGTACGCCCAGATGTCCTGGTCCTCACGGCCGGGGAGCAGGACGACGTCGGCCCGGTCGACGCCGCGTCCGGCACGACCGACCTGCTGGTAGTAGGCGACCGGGGAGGACGGGGCGCCGAGGTGGACGACGAAGGCGAGGTCGGGCTTGTCGAAGCCCATCCCGAGCGCCGAGGTCGCCACGAGGGCCTTGACGCGGTTCTCCTTGAGATCGGCCTCGAGCTGCTCGCGCTCGGCGGTGTCGGTCTGACCGGTGTAGGCACGCACCTCGTGGCCGGCCAGCCGCAGCTGCTCGGCCACCTGCTGCGCCGACGAGACCGTCATCGCGTAGACGATGCCCGAGCCGGACCACCGGCCCAGCTGGCCGGCGAGCCACGCCACCCGGGCCGCCTGGTCGGCCAGCTCCAGCACGCCGAGGTGGAGGGAGGGCCGGTCGAGACCGCCGCGCAGGACCAGGACGCCGTCCTCGTCGTGGCCCACGCCCAGCTGCTCGGCGACGTCGGCGCTCACCCGCGCGTTGGCGGTGGCAGTGGTGGCCAGCACCGGGATGCCGGTCGGCAGGTCCTCGAGCAGGGTGCGGATACGCCGGTAGTCGGGCCGGAAGTCGTGCCCCCAGTCGGAGATGCAGTGCGCCTCGTCGACGACCACCAGACCGGCGCTCGCGGCGAGCCGGGGGAGGACCTCGTCCCGGAAGCCGGGGTTGTTCAGCCGCTCCGGCGAGCACAGCAGCACGTCCACCTCGCCGGCGGCGATCGCCGCGTGGACGGCCTCCCACTCGGTGACGTTCGCCGAGTTGATGGTCACCGCGCGGATGCCCGCCCGGGCCGCCGCCGCGATCTGGTCGCGCATGAGGGCGAGCAGCGGCGAGACGATGACGGTCGGGCCGGCCGGCGGTCCGTCCCCGGTACTGGCACGGAGCAGCGCCGTCGCGACGAAGTACACCGCCGACTTCCCCCAGCCGGTCGCCTCGACCACCAGCGCCCTGCGCCGGTGCGCCACGAGGGCCTCGACAGCGCTCCACTGGTCCTCGCGCAGCCGCGCGTCGGGACGGCCCACGAGGGCGCGCAGCGCCTCCTCGGCCCGGTCCCGCAGGTCGCTCGGTGCCCTCGTCGTCTCCACGTCGCCCACGCTCTCACACCCCACCGACGCGCCGGCGCCCGGGTGTGGACGACGGGGACATTCGTCACCCGCGAGGCCCCGGGAGCCGTGCCACGCTGGGGGCGCGGCGTGGTCCCGCGACCGCACGGCACGGAGGAGGACCCCATGTCCACCACCACGGCACCGGTCGGCAGCGTGGTCGTCGGGACCGACGGCTCCGCCCACGCCGAGGTCGCGCTCGACTGGGCGGCCGCGGAGGCCACCCGGCGCGGGACCGGCCTGCACGTCCTCTACGCCTACCCCTGGCTCGCCCGGGCGCGGGCCTGGGAGTTCGCCCCCGACCTCGCCGAGCTCACCCACGGCGACGACGTCGCCGCCGCCGCGGCCGCGCGCGCCCGGTCCGCCCGCCCGGGCCTGGCGGTGACCACCGAGGTCGTGGTCGACGACCCGTCGGTGGCCATCACCCTCGCATCGTGCGACGCCGCCGTGGTCGTGGTGGGCGCGCGTGGGCTGGGCGCGGTGGCCGAGGTCCTCGGCTCGGTGTCCCTGCGGGTGGCCGAGCACGCGTACGCCCCGGTCGTCGTCGTCCGCGCCGACGGGTTCGCCGACGACACCCGGCGCGTGGCCGTGGGCCTGGATCCCCACGACGACGATGGCAAGACCCTGCGCTACGCCCTCGACGACGCCCGCCGTCGCCATGTGGGCCTCCTCGCCGTCCAGGGGGTGCAGCTCAGCGCCGAGCACCCCGACGACGTCTACGTCCGGCGGCTGACCGAGGCCGTCGAGGCGGGGGAGGGACGCGTCCGGGACCGGCTCGACGCCTGGCGGGAGCGGTACCCCGACGTGCCCGTCGAGCTGCGCCAGGTGCGCGAGCACCCGGTCGACGCGCTCGCCGAGGCGGCCGCCGAGTGCGCCGTCGTGGTGGTGGGCAGCCGCGGGCACGGCGGACTGGCCGGGCTCCTGCTCGGGTCCGTCAGTCGTGCCCTGCTGCACCGCGCCCCGGTCGTCGCGGTGGTGCGGCACGTGCGCGAGTGAGCCACCGGCGCCCACCTCCGCGCACGTCGGTGGTCCGTCCCGTCCGCGGCCGTCCGGACGCCGGACGCCCCCGGTGGACCGCGCGGCCTAGAATCCTGGGGTGACCACACCGCCCGACAACGCCGTGCGCCTGCCCCTGCGCCCCGGCCTGGAGGGGCTGACCCCGTACGGCGCCCCCCAGCTCGCCGTGCCGGTCCTCCTCAACGTCAACGAGAACCCCTACCCGCCGTCGGCCGGCGTCGTCGCGGACATCGCCGCGGCCGTCGCCGAGGCGGCCGGCGGGCTCAACCGCTACCCCGACCGGGACTTCCCCCGGCTGCGCGAGGAGCTCGCCGCCTACCTCGCGGCGGAGTCCGGCGTCGAGCTCGACCCCGGGCAGGTGTGGGCGGCCAACGGGTCCAACGAGGTCATGCTCCACCTCCTCCAGGCCTTCGGCGGGCCGGGGCGCACGGTCCTGTCCTTCGCGCCCACCTACTCGATGTACCCCGAGTACGCCCGGGACACCCTCACGGGCTGGGTCGCGGGCCGCCGGGAGGAGGACTTCTCGCTCGACGTCGGCCACGTCCGTGCGCTCATCGACGAGGTCCGTCCCGCCGTGGTGCTCCTCGCCAGCCCGAACAACCCGACCGGCACCGCGCTGGACCTGGCCACCGTCGAGGCCGTGTGCGAGGCCACCCTCGCCTCCGGACCGGCCGGTCCCGACGGCGCACCGACGGCGAGCGTCGTCGTCGTCGACGAGGCCTACGGGGAGTTCCGCCGCGCGGGGACCCCGTCCGCGCTGACCCTCCTCGCCCGGTACCGCCACCTGGCTGTCTCGCGGACGATGTCCAAGGCGTTCGGGATGGCCGGCCTGCGGCTGGGCTACCTCGCCGCGGCGCCGGAGCTGGTGGAACACCTGCGGGTCGTCCGCCTGCCGTACCACCTCTCCGCGCTCACCCAGGCCGCGGCCCTGGCGGCGCTGCGCCACCGCGAGGAGCTCATGGGCCAGGTCGCGTCCCTGCGCGCCGAGCGCGACGCCCTCGTGGTGTGGCTGCGCGGCCAGGGGCTGGAGGTCGCCGACTCCGACGCGAACTTCGTCCTGTTCGGGCGCTTCGACGACCGCAGCGCCGTGTGGCAGGGTCTGCTGGAGCGGGGCGTCCTCATCCGTGAGGTCGGACCCGACGGTTGGCTCCGGGTGTCGGTCGGCACCCCGGAGGAGACGGCCGCCTTCCGGGCGGCCCTGGTGGAGGTGCTGGGTCGATGAGCGAGCTGACGGGCCGGACGGCGCGGATCGAGCGGAAGACCTCGGAGTCCGACGTCCTCGTCGAGCTCGACCTCGACGGGAGCGGCCGGACGGACATCTCCACCTCCGTGCCGTTCTACGACCACATGCTCACCGCCCTGGGCAAGCACTCCCTCGTCGACCTCACCGTGCGGGCCACGGGTGACACCGACATCGACGTCCACCACACCGTGGAGGACGTCGCGATCTGCCTCGGCCAGGCGCTGCGGCAGGCGCTGGGCGACAAGCGCGGCATCTCCCGCTTCGGCGACGCGCTCGTCCCGCTGGACGAGGCCCTCGCCCAGGCCGTCGTCGACGTCTCCGGGCGCCCCTACCTCGTCCACGAGGGTGAGCCCGCCGGGCAGGAGTACCACCTCATCGGCGGGCACTTCACCGGCTCGCTCACCCGGCACGTGCTCGAGTCGATCGCCCACCACGCCGGGATCTGCCTGCACGTGCGGGTCCTGGCCGGCCGCGACCCCCACCACATCGTCGAGGCCCAGTTCAAGGCCCTCGCCCGCGCCCTGCGCGCGGCCGTCGAGCCCGACCCGCGCGTCGAGGGCGTGCCGTCCACCAAGGGAGCGCTGTGAGCACCACCGGGCCGGAGCACGGCGACGACGAGCCCCTCACCGAGGCCGACATCGAGCGCATGCTCCGTGCGCTCGGCCCGGACGCGAGCGACGGCCCCGACGGGACCGGCGGCCCTGACGGGACCGGCGGCCCTGCGAGCGACGGCACCGGCGAGCCGGAGCCCGACCGGGCCGCCGGCCCGGGTCCGGCCTCCGGCGACGGCCCGGCCAGGCCCGGCGCGACCACGCAACAGACGCCCGCCCGGCTGGCCCTGGTCCTGACCCCCGTGGCGTCCGCGCCGGCCCTCGCGGGCCTGTGCGCGATGGCCGGGATCGACGTCGACGTCGTGCCGTCGGCCTCGGGCGCCGTCGCGGTGCTCGAGGTGCCCGCCAAGGAGGCTCCGGCCGACTGGGACATCACTGAGCTGCTCGGCGGCGGCGAGATGCCCGGCGCCTTCCCGCCCGAGGCGGAGGAGGTCGCCGGCGCCCTCTCCCGGCTCGCCCGCACCGGGGTGGTCCTGCTCACCGCCGACCTCGCGACCGACGTCGGCATCGAGCCGGGGCTGTCCGGGCACGTCAGCGCCCGCCGCTACGTCGGCGGCACCGCCGAGGGCGACATGCCCGCCGGGCTCGTCCTGGCCGGCGCGGACCAGGTGGTCGAGGACCTCGTCCTGGGCCGGGTCCGGGCCGGGGAGGTCCCCGGCCACCAGCGCTCGGGCAACCTGCCGCGGTGGAAGGCCACCCGCATGTTCACCCGCGGACTGCGCAGGAAGAAGCCGTGAGCGCCGGCCGGCGGGTCGTCGTCCTGGACTACGGCTCGGGCAACGTCCGCTCCGCGGTGCGCGCCCTCGAGCGCGTCGGCGCGGACGTCGAGCTCACCGCGGACCCTGACGCCGCGGCCGCCGCGCACGGCCTGGTCGTCCCCGGCGTGGGGGCCTTCGCCGCCGTGATGGACCAGCTGCGCTCGGTCGACGGCGCCCGCATCATCGAGCGCCGCCTCGCCGGCGGCCGCCCCGTGCTGGGCATCTGCGTGGGGATGCAGGTGATGTTCACCGCGGGGGAGGAGCACGGGGTCACCACCCCCGGCCTCGACCAGTGGCCCGGCACCGTGGACCGGCTCCACGCCCCCGTCGTCCCCCACATGGGCTGGTCGACCGTCGAGGCCCCCCAGGGCAGCGTCCTGTTCGAGGGCGTCGGCGACGAGCGGTTCTACTTCGTCCACTCCTACGCCGCCCAGTCCGACCCCGCCGCGGCCCTCGACGGCGGCGAGGACAGCCCGTTCCCGCGCCCGCTCGTCACCTGGTCCGAGCACGGCGGACGGTTCGTCGCCGCGGTCGAGAACGGAGCGCTGTCCGCCACCCAGTTCCACCCCGAGAAGTCCGGCGACGCCGGCGCCCAGCTGCTCCGCAACTGGGTCACCAGCCTGTAGGAGACCCGATGACCTCCACCCCCCGCCTCGAGCTGCTGCCGGCCGTCGACGTCGTCGCGGGCCAGGCCGTGCGCCTCTTCCAGGGCGCCGCGGGCTCCGAGACCACCTACGGCGACCCGGGCGAGGCGGCCGCCGCCTTCGTCGCCGAGGGGGCGGAGTGGATCCACCTCGTCGACCTCGACGCGGCCTTCGGCCGCGGCTCCAACCACGAGCTCCTCGCCCGGATCGTCGGAGAGCTCGACGTCAAGGTCGAGCTCTCCGGCGGCATCCGCGACGACGAGTCCCTCGCCCGGGCGCTCGGCTCGGGCGCCACCCGGGTCAACCTCGGCACCGCCGCCCTGGAGGACCCCGAGTGGACCGCGCGGGTCATCGCCCGTCACGGCGAGCAGATCGCCGTCGGGCTCGACGTGCGCGGCACCACGCTGGCCGCGCGCGGGTGGACCCGGGAGGGCGGCGACCTGTGGGAGGTCCTCGAGCGCCTCGACGCCGACGGCTGCGCCCGCTACGTCCTCACGGACGTCACCAAGGACGGCACCCTGCGCGGGCCCAACGTCGAGCTGCTCCAGGAGGTGTGCGAGCGCACCTCCGCCCCCGTGGTCGCCTCCGGCGGGGTCGCGAACCTCCACGACATCGAGGCCCTGCGGGAGCTGACCGGCATCGGCGTCGAGGGCGCCATCGTCGGCAAGGCCCTGTACTCCGGGGCCTTCACGCTCGGCCAGGCGCTCGACGTCGCGGGCCGCCCGTGACCGGCACGCCGACCGGCCCGCGGCACGACGAGGACGCCCGTCCCGCCGTGGTCCACCCCCACCACTCCGGACGCCCCGGCCCCGGCGGGCGTGCGCCGCTGCGCATCGCCGAGGGGCTCACCGACGCCGCCCTGGCCGACTCCGCCGGGCAGGCGTGGGCCGGGCGCACGCTCCGGCCCAACCCCTTCGCCGGCGACGACGGCAAGGTCCAGCCCGGCATGGCCGCGGCCCTGGCGCTGACCGACCCGGGCGAGCGGGTCGTCGCGGTCGTGGCGGAGCTGCGCACCGGACGTGTCGTGGTCCCCGTGGTCGCGCACGAGCACCCCGGCACCGACGACGACGGGCACGTCCGCGCCCACGACGCCGACCGGTTCCGCACCGGTGACCGCGGCGGCGACGCCATGGCCTCGGCGGCGATGGTCTCGGTCCGGACCGCTGACGGGCGCTCCGCCCTGCCCGTCTTCTCCTCGGTCGAGGCGCTCCTGCGCTGGGACCCGGCCGCCCGGCCCGTCCCGGTCGAGGCCGCCCGGGCGGCCCTGTCGGCGGTGGGGGAGTCGGACTCCCTGCTCGTCCTCGACCCCGGTGCGCCGACGACCGTCCTCGTGCCCCGGCCGGCGGTCTGGGCCGTCGCCCAGCAGCGCCCCTGGGTGCCCTCCTGGGCCGACCCCGAGCTGCCGGGACTCGTCGCGGCGGCCCTGCGCGGCATCACCGAGCTCGTCGGCGTGCGGCTCGAACGCGGTGAGCGCGCCGAGCTGCGGGTGGTCCTGGCCGTGCGGGCCGGTCTCGACGCCGAGACGGTCCGCGCGGCCGTGACCCGGGCGAGCGAGGCCCTCGGCGCCGAGCACGCGCTGCGCGAGCGGGTGGACTCCCTCGAGCTCGCCCCCACCGTCGTCGCCTGACACCACCCGCGGCTGACGCCCCCGCGACGGCTCGGCGCGGGCGGTCAGAGCCCGGCGAGCACCCGCACCGCCTCGAGGGTGTCGGCCTCCGCCGCCGGCTTGTCCTCGCGGTAGCGCAGCACCCGCGCGAACCGCAGCGCGACCCCGCCGGGGTAGCGGGGAGAGCGCTGGACGCCGTCGAAGGCGATCTCGACCACCTGCTCGGGCCGCACGTGCACCACGTGGCCCTCGCGGTGGGTCTCCAGCGCGAGGAACCGTTCGGTCTGCCAGGCGAGCATCTCGTCCGTCATGCCCTTGAACGTCTTCCCGAGCATGACGAACCCGCCCGCACCGTCCGCGGCACCGAGGTGGATGTTCGACAGCGTGCCGCTCCGGCGGCCCGAGCCCCACTCGACGGCCAGCACGACGAGGTCCAGGGTGTGCCGCGGCTTGACCTTGACCCAGGCGGCACCGCGCCGCCCGGCCTCGTAGGGCGCGTCGAGGCTCTTGACGACGACGCCCTCGTGCCCGCCCGCGAGGGTCCGGGCGTAGAAGTCCGCGGCAGCGCCGGGGTCCTCCGTGAGGAGCCTGGGCACGACCAGGTCACCGGGCGCCACCTCCCCGAGCGCGGCGAACCGGGTCCCGGCGGGCGTGTCGAGCAGGTCCTGGCCCGCGACGTGCAGGACGTCGAAGAAGACCGTCGTGACCGGCACCTGCTCACGCAGGGCCGTGACGTCGGCGCTGCTCATCGTCCGCGCCGCCGTCTCCTGGAAGGGGCGAGGCCGACCGTCGGCGAGCAGGGCGATCGCCTCGCCGTCGAGGACGAGGTCACCGCCGCCCAGCCCCCGGGTGGCCTCGACCACCTCGGGCAGCCGCGCGGTGATGTCGTCCAGGGACCTGGTGAACACGACGACCTCCCGCCCGCGTCTGTGCACCTGGATGCGGATGCCGTCGAGCTTGGCGTCCACCGCGACCTCCCCGCCGAGACGCTCGAGCGCCCCGGCCAGGTCGGGCGCGGCCGAGGCGAGCATGGGCCGCACCGGGGTGCCCACCGCGAGGGTGAACGCCGCGAGGGCGGCCTCCGCGCCGGTGAGGGCGGCGACGGCGACCGGTCCCGTCTCGCCGGAGAACATCGCCGCCCGGCGCACCGCCGCGAGCGGGACCGAGGCCGCCTCGGCGACGGCGTCGAGCATGAGCGAGTCCAG
This sequence comes from Georgenia muralis, assembly GCF_003814705.1. Taxonomy (NCBI): domain Bacteria; kingdom Bacillati; phylum Actinomycetota; class Actinomycetes; order Allobogoriellales; family Allobogoriellaceae; genus Georgenia; species Georgenia muralis. The sequence goes on from NZ_RKRA01000001.1 coordinate 2,710,412, forward strand.
CGCGCCCTGGCGCAGCTCACCGAGGACGAGCAGCCGCAGGAACCGCTGCTCGGCGGGGGTCGCCCGGCCGAAGAGGTCGGCGACGGCCGCGGTCCGCCGGGCCTGGGACCCGCTGCCGGACAGCGCCGCGAGGGACTCCAGGGCGGCGTCGACCTCCGCGACCGTCAGGGTGGGGGCGTCCGCCGGTGCCGGCAGCGTCTCGAGCGAGTGCCACCCCAGCCCCGTGCGACGCTGGCGCACCGTCCCGGAGAGGTAGCCTGCGACGAGCGCCGCCTCGGGGCCGGCCTGGCGCAGCGCGTCGGCGAGGGCGTGGCGCTTGGCCAGGCGGGAACGTGTGGCGGCCACGGCCTGGGAGGCTGCGACCAGGTCGGCGAGGAGCATGGCGACCATGGTCCTGCCGTGTGGCCCGGGCCACCACCGGGCGGCGGTGCCCGACGGGGCGTGCGTGCTAGTCTTGTCCACTGACCGACCAGGGCCTGTCCCTGGTGCGCAAGTGGAGATCCTCCCACCTGGGTGACGTCGGCCGCCGAGAGGCGGCCGCAGTGACCGGGTTCAGGTCGACGGGGCTGGTCCCCGTGTACCCGTGCGGCCCAGCGCTGCGGGGGTGACGACCTCTGTGGGCCTCCGCGTGCGCGAGCACGACGGAGGCCTTCTTCGTCTCGCGACGGTCACCGCGAACGAGGTAGAGGAGCACAGCATCAGCGAGCCCCGCATCAACGAGCGGATCCGCGTGCCCGAGGTCCGGCTGGTCGGCCCCGGCGGCGAGCAGGTCGGTGTCGTCCGCGTCGAGGACGCCCTGCGGCTGGCCCAGGAGGCCGACCTCGACCTGGTCGAGGTCGCGCCCGACGCGCGCCCGCCCGTGGCCAAGCTCATGGACTACGGGAAGTTCAAGTACGAGTCCGCCATGAAGGCCCGTGACGCCCGCCGCAACCAGGCGAACACGGTCCTCAAGGAGATCCGGTTCCGCCTCAAGATCGACGCGCACGACTACGCGACCAAGAAGGGTCACGTCGAGCGCTTCCTCACGGGCGGCGACAAGGTCAAGGTCATGATCATGTTCCGCGGCCGTGAGCAGTCCCGCCCCGAGATGGGCATGCGGCTGCTCCAGCGGCTGGCCGAGGACGTCGCCGAGCTCGGCTCGGTCGAGTCCTCCCCGCGGCTGGACGGGCGCAACATGACCATGGTGATCGGCCCGCACAAGAAGAAGGCCGAGGCCAAGAGCGAGCAGCGCCGCAAGCGCGAGCAGGAGCAGGCGGCCAAGGACGCCGCCCCTGCGACCGCTGCGCCGGCCGCCCCCGAAGCGGCCGCCGAGCCGGCAGCCCCGACCGCCCCCGCGGCGGACGCGCCCGCCGACAGCGCCGCGGACGCCAGCTAGCCCACATACCTGCAAAGACGTCCTGGCCCACCACCCGGGCCCAGGGCAGGACAGATCTGTGCCACCGGCGCAGTCGACCGAGGGACGAACATGCCGAAGAACAAGACGCACTCCGGTGCCAAGAAGCGCTTCCGGGTCACCGGCAGCGGGAAGCTCATGCGCGAGCAGGCCAACAAGCGCCACCTGCTCGAGCACAAGTCCTCCAAGCGCACCCGACGTCTCGCCCAGGACCAGGTGGTCTCCAGCGCCGACGTGAAGAAGATCAAGAAGCTGCTCGGCAAGTAAGCCGCCCCGAACGAAGGAGACTGACGTGGCACGCGTCAAGCGGGCGGTCAACGCCCAGAAGAAGCGCCGCACGACCCTCGAGCGCGCCGCCGGTTACCGCGGCCAGCGCTCGCGGCTGTACCGCAAGGCCAAGGAGCAGGTCACCCACTCGATGACCTACGCCTACCGCGACCGGCGCGCCCGCAAGGGTGACTTCCGCCGGCTGTGGATCCAGCGCATCAACGCCGCGGTGCGCGCCGAGGGCATGACCTACAACCGCTTCGTCCAGGGCCTCAAGGCCGCGGGCGTCGAGGTCGACCGCCGCATGCTGGCCGAGCTGGCCGTGACCGACATCGCCGCGTTCAACGCGCTCGTCGCCACCGCCCGCGCCGCCCTGCCCGCGGACGTCAACGCCCCGGCCGCCTGAGCCGAGCGCACCCCGCACCGCGGGAGCGACATGACCGGACGCCCGGACACCCTGACCAACCCACGCGCTGAGCGCGTGCGAACGGTCAGGGCACTGTCCGGGCGTCCGGCGCGTCTGCGGTACGGCCAGTTCCTCGTCGAGGGCCCCCAGGGCGTGCGCGAGCTCGTCCGGCACCGTCGCGACCAGGTGCGCGACCTCTACCTCACCGAGGACGCCGCAGGGCGCCACCCCGAGATCGTCGACGACGCCGCCGGCCTCCACCTGCACCTGGCCACGGCCGAGGTGCTCACCGCGATGAGCCCGGACGCCCAGGGCGTCCTCGCTGTCGCCCGCGCCCTCGACCCCGCGCCCACCGTCGACGACCTGCTGACCGGCGCGCCGCCCCGCCTCGTCGCGCTCCTCGTCCGGGCCGCGGACCCCGGCAACGCCGGCACCGTCGTCCGGGCCGCGGACGCCGCCGGCGCCGACGCCGTCCTGCTCGGCACCGGCAGCGTCGAGGTGCACAACCCCAAGGTCGTCCGCGCCACGGCCGGCTCGCTCTTCCACCTGCCGGTCGTCCCCGGCTCGGACGTCGAGGCGGCCGTGGCCGCCCTCCGCGGTGCCGGGCTGCAGGTGCTCGCCGCCGACGGCGCGGGGGAGTGGGACCTCGACGAGCTGGCCGACCGGGCCGCCGCCGAGGCCTACGGCTGCTCCCCGTGGGAGGCCGACGAGCTGAGCGCGACCGGGCTCGTCGCCCCCGACCTGGCCGCCCCGACCGTCTGGCTGCTGGGCAACGAGGCCCACGGCCTCACGGCTGCCGAGCGCGAGCTGTGCGACGCCGGCGTGCGCGTGCCCATCCACGGCCGTGCGGAGTCCCTCAACGTCGCCACCGCCGCGACGGTGTGCCTGTACGCCTCGGCCCGCGCGCAGCGCCGCGCCTGAGTGCCCCACGCCTGCCCGGCCGAGGTGTGCGCACCGACGGCCCGACCAGCCTTCCGCCGCCGGGAGCGCGGGACTAGCGTGACCCGCCGGAGGGGTTCTCCGGCGAACGGGAGGAATCATGAGCGGCCGCGTCGTGCACTTCGAGATGCCCTACGACGACAAGGACCGGGCCACGGCCTTCTACCGTGGGGCCTTCGGCTGGCGGGTCGAGGAGATGCCGGGCTTCGACTACAGCTTCGTCACCACCGGACCGGCCGGGAGCGACGGCGCCGCGTCCGAGCCGGGGTACATCGGCGGGGGGATGACCCCCCGCGAGGATCCCGTCACCGGCCCCGTCATCACCATCGACACCGACGACGTCACCGCCGCGCTCGAGCGGGTGGTGGAGCTCGGCGGGTCGGTGGTCCAGGAGCGCACCCCGGTGGGGGACATGGGCTTCACCGGGTACTTCCGCGACACCGAGGGCACCGTGGTCGGGCTGTGGGAGAGCGCCCCGCCCGCCTGACCTCAGCGGTGGGGTGGTGCTCAGCCGCCACCCTGGACGTAGTCGACGAGGCTGTCACGCTCGTCCTGGAGCTCGCCCAGCCGCTGCTTGACGACGTCGCCGATGCTCACGATCCCCACCAGGCGGCCGTCCGCGACCACCGGCAGGTGGCGCACCCGCCGCTCGGTCATCGTCCGCGCCAGCGTCTCGAGGTCGTCGTCGAGGCGACAGGTGGCGACCTCGGTGGTCATGATCGTCCCGACCGGCACGGCCGGGAGGGGCTCGGTCGACCCGCGCAGGTGCCGCACGACGTCCCGCTCGGAGACGATGCCGTCGACCGTCCCGTCGGCGTCGGAGACGACCACCGCCCCGATGCCGCGGTCGGCGAGCAGGTCGAGCAGCTCCGCCACGGAGGCGTCGCTGCGGATGGTGACGACGTCGTCGCCCTTGCGCCTGAGCACGTCGGAGATGCGCATGCTCGACCGTACTGCCGGCAGCGGCCCCCGGGCCAGGTTCCCGCCCGCGGGTGTGCGGGCTCTTGACCGGGCGCCGGGCCGGGCACATGCTCAGGAGGTGACCGTGGTGCCGATGCCGCCCCGCTCGCGCTGGTTCGCCGACCCGCGCGGCCACGGGCGCGGGCTGCGGGTCACCGCGCACCCCGAGACCGGGATGGTCGTGCTCAGCCTGTGGCGGGCGGACGAGTGCGTCGCCACCGTGCGGCTCACCCCCGCGGAGGCCGCCGGTCTCGTCGGCGCCCTCGGCGCCGGCTTGGCGGACCTCGCCGGGACCGGCGCGGCGGAGGTGACGACCGACCGCGCCGCCGGCGGATGAGGCTCTTCGTCGCCCTCGCGCTGCCGCCGCAGGTGCAGGAGCACCTGGACCTCGCCGTCGCCGCGGTCGGCGACGACGAGCCGGCCGGCCGGGGCGCGCCCACCCTGCGCTGGGTGGCGCCGGGCCTGCGGCACATCACCCTGGCCTTCTACGGCGAGGTGCCCGGCGGCGCCGTTCCCGACCTCACCGCCGACCTCGCCGCCGTCGCGGCCGCCCACGGGCCCCTGCGGCTCCAGGTGCGCGGCGCCGGCGTCTTCGCCGGACGGACGCTGTGGGCGGGCGTGCGGGAGGTGGACCCCCCCGGGGGGGCCCTGGTGCGGCTCATGACCGACTGCGAGGACCTGCTCCACCCCGACGCCGCCCGACGCGAGCGCCACCGCGCGCACGTCACCCTCGCCCGGGCGCGCCGCCCCGACGCGGCCGGGCTGGACCGGCGCGCGCAGGTCCTGTCCGTCTACTCCGGGCCGACCTGGCTCGCCGAGGACGTGGAGCTGCTCGCCTCCGAGCTGGGCGCCGGCAAGGGCGGGGCGCCGGTGCACGAGGTCCTCGCCCGGCTCCCGCTCGGCGGACCCGCCCCTGCCGCCGGCTTTCCGGACCACTAGACTCCACTGCTGGCAGCGGCCTCGCCTCCACGGCGCCTGCCCTGCCGGCCCCGTCCCGCCCGGAAGGTACGCATGTCCTCCTCTGACCCCGCGCCCATCTCCCCGCTCGACGCCGGCGCGGTCGGCGGCGCGGTCGACGCCGCCCTCGCGGCCGTCGCCGCCGCCTCGAACCTGGAGGAGCTCAAGGCCGCCCGCCTCGCGCACACCGGCGACCGCAGCGCCCTCGCGTTGGCCAACCGGGCCATCGGCGGCCTGGAGAACAAGGACAAGGCCGCCGCCGGCAAGCTCCTCGGACAGGCCCGCGGCCGTGTCGTCAACGCCGTCGCCGCCCGGCAGAGCGAGCTCGAGGCCGCCCACGACGCCGAGGTGCTGCGCACCGAGCGGGTCGACGTCACCCTGCCCACCACCCGGGCGCGCACCGGGGCGCGGCACCCGCTGGAGACCCTCATGGAGGACGTCTCGGACTTCTTCGTCGCGATGGGCTGGGAGATCGCCGAGGGCCCCGAGGTCGAGCACGAGTGGTTCAACTTCGACGCGCTGAACTTCGGCCCGGACCACCCGGCCCGGCAGATGCAGGACACGTTCTACGTCGAGCCCCCCGCGGACGCCGGCGGAGACCCGCACCTCGTCCTGCGCACCCACACCTCCCCGGTGCAGTCGCGCACGATGCTCTCCCGTGACCTGCCCATCTACATCGCCGTGCCGGGCAAGGTCTTCCGCACCGACGCCCTCGACGCCACCCACACCCCGGTCTTCCACCAGGTGGAGGGGCTCGCCGTCGACAAGGGCCTGACGATGGCCCACCTCAAGGGGACCCTCGACCACTTCGCCCGAGCGATGTTCGGGCCCGAGGCGCGCACCCGCCTGCGCCCGAGCTACTTCCCCTTCACCGAGCCCAGCGCCGAGATGGACCTGTGGTTCCCGCAGAAGAAGGGCGGCCCCGGCTGGATCGAGTGGGGCGGCTGCGGGATGGTCAACCCGGCCGTCCTCGTCGCCAACGGGATCGACCCGGAGGTCTACTCCGGCTTCGCGTTCGGCATGGGCATCGAGCGCACGCTCATGCTCCGGCACGGCATCGCCGACATGCGCGACATGGTCGAGGGCGACGTGCGCTTCTCGCTCCAGTTCGGCACCACCGGAAGGGGTAACTGAGATGCCGTACGTCCCGCTGACCTGGCTCGCCGACCACACCGAGGTTCCCGCCGGCACCACCGCCGCGGCCCTGGCCGCCGCCCTCGTGCGCGTCGGTCTCGAGGAGGAGGCCATCAAGCCCCCCGCCGTCACCGGCCCGCTCGTCGTCGGCCGGGTCCTCTCGGTGGTCAGGGAGGAGCAGAAGAACGGCAAGACGATCAGCTACTGCCGGGTCGACGTCGGCCCGGCGCACAACGACGCCCCCGGCGAGGGCGCGGAGCCGGCCGACGTCGCGTCCCGCGGCATCATCTGCGGCGCGCACAACTTCGACGCCGGCGACGACGTCGTCGTCGCGCTGCCCGGCGCCGTGCTGCCCGGGCCGTTCCCCATCGCCGCCCGCAAGACCTACGGGCACGTCTCCGACGGGATGATCTGCTCCGCCCGCGAGCTCGGCCTCGGGCAGGACCACAGCGGCATCATCGTCCTCGGTCAGCTCCTCGGTGCCGACGCCGTCCCCGCACCGGGCGCGGACGCCGTCGCCCTGCTGGGGCTGGGTGAGGAGGTCCTCGAGATCAACGTCACCCCGGACCGCGGCTACTGCTTCGCCATGCGCGGGGTGGCCCGGGAGTACTCCCACTCCACCGGCGCCGCCTTCACCGACCACGGCCTGGCCGAGAACCTCCCCGGCGGGGCGGTCCCCGCCCCGACCGATGACGGCTTCGCCGTCGAGGTCGATGACGCCGGGCTCGACGGCGCCGCCGGCTGCGACCGGTTCGTCACCCGGATCGTCCGCGGCATCGACCCGGCCGCCCCCAGTCCCGCGTGGATGACCGAGCGGCTGACCCAGGCCGGCATGCGGCCCATCTCCCTCGCCGTCGACGTGACCAACTACGTCATGCTCGACCTCGGCCAGCCCCTGCACGCCTACGACCTCGCCACCGTGCACGCCCCGATCGTCGTCCGCCGGGCGACGGCCGGCGAGCGGCTGACCACCCTCGACGACGTCGAGCGGCGCCTCGACCCCGAGGACCTCCTCATCACGGACTCCCCCCGCGGGCGCGCCTCCCGCGTGCTCGGCCTCGCCGGGGTCATGGGTGGCGCGGAGACCGAGGTCTCGCCCACCACGACCGACGTGCTCGTCGAGGCCGCCCACTTCGACCCCGTCTCGGTGGCCCGGAGCGCCCGCCGGCACAAGCTGCCCTCGGAGGCGGCCAAGCGGTTCGAGCGCGGGGTGGACACCGCCCTGCAGGCCGTGGCCGCCCAGCGGGTCGTCGACCTGCTCGTCGAGCACGGCGGCGGCACCGCCGACCCGGCCGTGAGCGACCTCGACACCACCACGCCGCCGGCGCCGATCGTCCTCGACCCGACCCTGCCCGCCCGGCTCGTCGGGGTGGACTACCCCCGCGAGCAGGTGCTGGGGATCCTCGAGCGGATCGGCTGCACCGTCCGGCCGACCGCCGCCGGGCCCACCACGGCCGAGGACGACGGGGCCGACGACGCGGTGGGCACCGTCGTCGTCACCCCGCCCACCTGGCGCCCGGACCTCACCGTCCCGGCGGACCTCGTCGAGGAGGTTGCGCGCCTGTCGGGCTACGACGCCATCCCCTCGGTGCTGCCGCCCGCGCCCGCCGGCCGCGGCCTCACCCCGGACCAGCGCCGCCGCCGCGACGTCGCCCGGGCGCTGGCCGAGCACGGCCTCGTCCAGGTCCTGTCCTACCCGTTCGTCGGCGACGTCCACGACCGCCTCGGCCTGCCCGCCGACGACGAGCGGCGCCGGGTCCTGCGTCTGGTCAACCCCCTCGCCGAGGACGCCCCGGCGCTGCGGACGTCCCTGCTCGACAGCCTCCTCGACGTCGCCCGGCGCAACGTCGGGCGCGGCGCCGGCGAGCTCGGCGTGTTCGAGATCGGCCTCGTCACCCGCCCGGCCGGGGTCCGCTCGGGCCCGGTCCCCGGGGTGGACCGCCGACCGGATGCCGACGCCCTGGCCGCCCTCGACGCAGCGGTGCCGCACCAGCCACGCCACCTCGCCGCGGTCCTGGCCGGCCCGCTCCTGCCCGACGGCGTCTGGGGCGGCAACCGCCCCGTGGACTGGGCCGACGCCGTCGAGACGGCCCGGGTCGCCGCGCGCACGGTCGGCGTGGAGCTGGCCGTGCGCCAGGGCGAGACCGCGCCCTGGCACCCCGGCCGCTGCGCCGAGCTCGTCGTCGGCGGCGAGGTGCTCGGCCATGCCGGCGAGCTGCACCCCCACGTCACCGCCGCGCTCGAGCTGCCCGCCCGGACGGTCGCCGTTGAGCTCGACCTCGACGCGCTGCTCGCCGCCGTCCCCGGCGAGCCGGTGCAGGTCACCCCGGTCTCCACCTTCCCCCTGGCGAAGGAGGACGTGGCCCTCGTCGTCGACGCGGCGGTCCCGGCCGAGGAGGTCCGCGCCGCCGTCGTGGCGGGCGCCGGCGAGCTCGCCGAGGAGGTGCGCCTCTTCGACGTCTACACCGGCGACCAGCTGGGTGCGGGCCGCAGGTCCCTGGCGTTCGCGCTGCGCCTGCGGGCCCCGGACCGCACGCTCACCGCGGAGGAGACCGCTGCCGTGCGCGAGCGGATCGTCGCCGTGGCGGGTGAGCGGGTGGGCGCCGTGCTACGCACCTGAGTCCCGGGTCGCGCGGAGCTTCTCGCCGCGCCGTAACCGGACGTTGGGGACATAAGTCCCAGCAAGGCCGCAGCAGTCGTGGGCCACGCTGGGGTCATGAAGATCCTCGTCGTCGTCGCCTCGAAGCACCACGCCACCGAAGAGATCGGTGACGTCATCGTCGAGGAGCTCCGCGCCGCCGGACACGGCGCGCGGCGGGTCGCCCCCGCCGAGGTCCGCTCGTTCGAGGGGGTCGGCGCGGTCGTCCTCGGCTCGGCCGTGTACATGACGCAGTGGATGGAGCCGATGCGCGACCTCGTCGCCCGCCGGGCCGAGGAGCTGCGGCACCTGCCGGTGTGGGCGTTCTCCGTCGGCCTGGCCGGCGTGCCCGGCGGTGAGGTCCAGGAGCCGGCCCGCGCCGCCGCCGTCGTGCGCCAGGTGGACCCGCTGGGGCACGTGACGTTCAAGGGCCGGCTCGACCCCGCGGTCCTGGGCCTGCGGGAGCGCTCGGTCACCCGGCTGGGCAGCGCCCCCGAGGGCGACTACCGCGAGTGGGACACGATCCGGGCGTGGGCGCGCGGCGTCGCGGCCGAGCTCGACGAGCACGTCACCCGTACCGAGGGGCTCGCCCACACCGGCTGAGCTCACGGGAAGGGCCCTCCGTCCCCGTCGACCCGCGCCCTGCCGTGACCTCGCGACGGCACTGCGGGCTCCGTCTGTCAGGGCACCAGCAGCACCTTCCCCGTGGTGGCCCGCCCCTCGAGCGCCTCGTGGGCGGCGCGCGCCTCGGTGAGGGGGAACCGCTCGCCGATCCGCACGTCCAGCCCGCCGGTGCGCACGGCCTCGAAGAGCTCGCCCGCGCGCCAGGTCAGCTCGTCGCGGGTGACGACGTGGTCGGCCAGCTTGGGCCGGGTCACGAACAGCGAGCCCGCCCGGTTGAGCCGCTGGAGGTCGAACGGCGGCACCTGGCCGCTGGCGCCGCCGAAGAGGACGAGCGAGCCGCGGCGACGGACGCAGGCCAGGGTGGCGTCGAACGTGTCCTTGCCGACGCCGTCGTAGGCCACGTCGACACCGACGCCCCCGGTGAGCCCACGCACCAGGGCCGGCAGCTCGGTCGCCAGGTCCGTCATCTCGGTGTACCGCACGACGTCGGCCGCGTCCGCCGCGCGGGCCAGCGACTCCTTCTCCGCCGACCCCACCAGGCCGATGACCCGGGCGCCGCGCGCCACCGCGAGCTGGGTGAGCAGGAGCCCGACCCCGCCGGCGGCCGCGGTCACGAGGACCGTCTGGCCGGCCTGGACCGGGAACGTCGACGCCACGAGGTAGTGCGCGGTCATGCCCTGCAGGGGGAGGGCGGCCGCGACGTCCATGCTCACGCCGTCGGGCACCGGGACCGCCCTGCCGGCCTCGACGACGACCCTCTCGGCGTAGGAGCCGGGCGCGTCGGCCCAGGCGACGGCGTCGCCGGCGGAGACACCGGTGACCCCGTCACCGACCGCGACCACGGTTCCGGCTCCCTCGGCGCCCGGGACGTGTGGGAACGGCATGGGGTAGACGCCGCCGCGCTGGTAGGTGTCGATGAAGTTCACGCCGGCGGCGGCCACCTCGACGACGAGCTGCCCGGGACCTGGCTCGGGGTCCGGCAGGTCGACGACGGTCAGGACCTCGGGTCCACCGGGCTCGGTGGCGTGGATCGCGCGCATGGCTCCAGCATGCCCGCCCTGGTCCGACCGCGCGGCGCGACAACCAGTTCGCTCATCTGGTCGTCGTCGGCAACCAGGTGAGCAACTCGGCTAGGGAAGGCAGTCCATACAGCATCCTGTATGGTTATGCAGGTGACTTTCTCTGCAGCGGTGGCGGGCGCCTCCGGCTACGCCGGCGGCGAGATGCTCCGCCTCCTCCTGGCCCATCCCGACGCCGTCGTCGGCGCCGTCACCGCGCACGGCAACGCCGGCCAGCGCCTGGGAACCCAGCACGCGCACCTCGTGCCGCTCGCGGACCGGGTCCTCGAGCCCACGAGCGTGGAGAGCCTCGCCGGGCACGACGTCGTCGTCCTCGCGCTGCCGCACGGCGCGTCCGGTGAGCTCACCGCCGCCCTGGAGGCCGCCGGCAGCGAGGCCCTCGTCCTCGACCTCGGCGCCGACCACCGGCTCACCGACGCCGCCGCGTGGGAGGCCTTCTACGGCTCCGCGCACGCCGGTGCCTGGCCCTACGGGATGCCCGAACTGATCCTGACCGGCGGCACCACCCGTCAGCGCGACGTGCTGCGCGGCGCCCGGCAGATCGCCGTGCCGGGCTGCAACGTCACCGCCGTGACCCTGGCGCTCCAGCCGGGTGTGGCCGCGGGCGTCGTCGACCCGGGTGACGTCGTCGCCGTCCTGGCCGTCGGGTACTCCGGGGCGGGCAAGGCCGCCAAGCCGCACCTGCTCGCCGCCGAGGGCCTCGGCTCCCTGGCGCCCTACGCCGTCGGCGGCACCCACCGCCACATCCCCGAGATCGAGCAGAACCTCCGCGCCGCGGGAGCGGGGCAGGTGCGGCTGTCCTTCACCCCCGTGCTCGCCCCCGTCGCGCGCGGCATCCTCGCCACGGTCACCGCGCCGCTCGCGCCGGGCGCCGACGCCGGATCGGTCCGCGCCGCCTGGGCGCAGGCCTACGACGGCGAACCGTTCGTCCACCTCCTGCCCGAGGGCTCCTGGCCCACCACCGCGATGGTCACCGGGGCGAACACCGCCCTCGTCCAGGTCGCCGTGGACGAGCGGGCCGGGCGCGTGGTCGCCGTCTGCGCGATCGACAACCTCGTCAAGGGCACCGCGGGCGCCGCGGTGCAGTCCATGAACCTCGCCCTCGGCCTGCCCGAGACGGCGGGCCTGAGCACCGTGGGAGTCGCCCCGTGAGCGTCACCGCACCCCTGGGCTTCCGCGCTGCGGGCGTCACCGCCGGCCTGAAGTCCTCCGGCCGGCCCGACCTGGCCCTGGTCGTCAACGACGGCCCTGACCACGTCGTCGCCGGGGTCTTCACCTCCAACCGCGTCGTCGCCGCCCCGGTGGTGTGGTCGCGCACCGTCGTCGGCGACGGCGTCGCCCGCGCCGTCGTCCTCAACTCCGGCGGGGCCAACGCCTGCACCGGCCCGGAGGGGTTCGGCGACACCCACCGCACCGCCGAGCACGTCGGCGAGGTGCTGGGGGTCTCCGCCGGCGACGTCGTCGTGTGCTCCACCGGCCTCATCGGCGAGCGTCTCGACATGCCCGCCCTGCTCGGCGGGGTCGACGCCGCTGCCGCGGCGCTGGGTGCCGACGGCGGCGAGGCGGCCGCGACCGCGATCATGACCACCGACACCGTGACCAAGCAGGTGCTCGTCCAGCGCCCGCTCGGCCCCGCCGGCGCCACGAGCACCGACGACGGGATCAGCTGGATCGTCGGGGGCATGGCCAAGGGCGCGGGCATGCTGGCCCCGGGGCTGGCCACCATGCTCTGCGTGCTCACCACCGACGCCGTGGTCACCGCCGAGGACGCCGACGCCGCCCTGCGCGCCGCCACCGCCGTCACCCTGGACCGGGTCGACTCCGACGGGTGCATGTCCACCAACGACACCGTCGTCCTGCTCGCCTCGGGTGCGTCCGGGGTGCCGGTGGGCGCGGAGGAGCTCACCGAGGCGGTCACCGCGGCGTGCGCCTCGCTGGCCCGCCAGCTCGTCGCCGACGCCGAGGGCGCGACCCACGACATCGCCGTCACCGTGCGCGGTGCGACGAACGAGGACGCCGCCGTGGCCGTGGCCCGGGCCGTGACCCGGTCGAACCTGTTCAAGGCCGCGGTCTTCGGCAACGACCCCAACTGGGGCCGGGTGCTCGCCGCCGTCGGCACGGTGCCGGCCGACGTCGCCCCCTTCGAGGCCGACGCGGTGGACGTGGCGATCAACGGCGTGACCGTGTGCCGCGGGGGCGGCGTGGGGGAGGACCGCTCCCGGGTCGACCTCGCGGCCGCCCGTGAGGTCCGGGTGGAGGTCGACCTTCACGCCGGGGCCGCCGAGGCGACGGTCTGGACCAACGACCTCACGCACGACTACGTCCACGAGAACAGCGCGTACTCCACATGAGCGAGGCAGACGTGAGCTCGACGACCGAGGAGTTCTACTTCGACACCGAGCGCGACCTCTTCCCGCACCAGAAGGCCGAGGTCCTCGTCCAGGCGCTGCCGTGGCTCCAGCGGTTCTCCGGTGCACGGGTGGTCATCAAGTACGGCGGCAACGCCATGGTGGCCGAGAACCTCAAGCGCACCTTCGCCCAGGACATCCTCTTCCTCCACCAGGTCGGCCTGCGGCCCGTCGTCGTCCACGGCGGTGGACCCCAGATCTCGACCATGCTCGAGCGGGTGGGCCTCGAGAGCGAGTTCCGCGGCGGCCTGCGCGTGACGACGCCGGAGGTCATGGACGTCGTGCGGATGGTCCTGACCGGTCAGGTCCAGCGTGAGCTGGTCGGCCTGCTCAACGCCGACGTCGCCCACGCCGTCGGGCTCTCGGGGGAGGACGGGCGACTCCTGCGCGCCCGCCGCCGGCCGGCCACCGTCGGTGGCGAGAGCGTCGACGTCGGCCTGGTCGGCGACGTCGTCGAGGTCGACCCCCAGGCGGTCGAGGACCTCCTCGCCGCCGGGCGGATCCCCGTGGTCTCCACCGTCGCGCTCGACGTCGACGAGCCCGGCCAGGTCCTCAACGTCAACGCCGACACCGCCGCCGCGGCGCTCGCCGTCGCCCTCGGCGCCACCAAGCTCGTCATCCTCACCGACGTCGAGGGTCTCTACGCCCGGTGGCCGGACACCGCCTCCCTCATCAGCCGCCTCGCCGCTGCCGAGCTGGAGGAGATGCTGCCGTCGCTGCAGTCCGGGATGGTGCCGAAGATGGAGGCCTGCCTGCGCGCCGTGCACGGCGGGGTGCCGCAGGCCCACGTCATCGACGGCCGGCAGGAGCACTCGATGCTCCTGGAGATCTTCACCGACGCCGGTGTGGGCACCCTCGTCGAGCCCGACGGCGCGGCCGCCGACGGCCCCGCGGCCGCCGACGGCCTGGCGCCCGAGCACCCGGCGCCGGCCCACACCAGCGAGCCCACCGACCTGGAGCAGCCATGACCGCCCACGACCCCGCCGCACCTGCGCCCGCACGGACCGTCGGCGCCCCGGCGTCCGCCGCGAGCTGGACCGAGCGCTACACCGGCGCCGTGATGAACACCTTCGGCACCCCCAAGCGGGTGCTCGTGCGCGGGGAGGGCTCGTACGTGTGGGACGCCGAGGGGCGCCGCTACCTCGACCTCCTCGGCGGCATCGCCGTCAACGCGCTCGGCCACGCCCACCCCGGCCTCGTCGCCGCCGTCACGGAGCAGCTGGCCACGCTCGGTCACGTCTCGAACTTCTTCGCCACCCCGGCCCAGGTCACGCTCGCCGAGCGGCTCCTCGAGGTCGTCACCCCGGGCGGGGCGCCGGCGGGCTCGCGGGTCTTCCTCGCCAACTCCGGCGCCGAGGCCAACGAGGCGGCCCTGAAGATGACGCGCCGCCACCGTCCCGGCGGGCGGGTGCTCGCCCTCGAGGGCGCCTTCCACGGCCGCACGATGGGTGCGCTGTCCCTCACGCACAAGGCCGCCTACCGGGAACCGTTCGAGCCCCTGCCCGGCGGCGTGGAGTTCCTGCCGTTCGGCGACCTCGCCGCGCTGGAGCGGGCGCTCGGCGACGACGTCGCCGCGCTGTTCGTCGAGCCCGTCCAGGGCGAGGCCGGCGTGCGGCCCCTCCCGCCGGGCTACCTGCCCGCCGCGCGTGAGCTGACCACGGCCGCCGGCGCGCTGCTCGTGCTCGACGAGGTCCAGTCCGGCACGGGCCGGACCGGGACGTGGATGGCCCACCACCTGCCCCACGTGGGCGGCGGGGCCGTCCCCGACGTCGTCACCCTCGCCAAGGGTCTCGGCGGCGGCCTGCCGATCGGTGCGACGGTCGCCCTCGGCGAGCACGCCGCGGGCCTCCTCGGTCCCGGTCAGCACGGCACCACCTTCGGCGGTAACCCCGTCTCCGCCGCGGCCGCCCTGACCGTCCTCGACGCGCTCTCCGACGGCCTCCTCGAGCACGTCGTGGAGGTGGGGGACCTCCTGCGCGCGAAGCTGGCGGGCCTGGGCAACCACGGTGTCGCCGAGGTGCGCGGCGAGGGCCTGCTCCTCGCCGTCGGTCTCACCGCGCCGGTGGCCGCGGCGGCGACCGAGCACCTGCTCGAGGCGGGGTTCATCGTCAACCCCGTCCGCGAGGACGCCCTGCGCCTCGCGCCCCCGCTGATCCTCACGGGCGAGGAGGCGGCGTCGTTCGTCGACGCCCTGCCCGCCGCGTTGGACGCCGCGACGGCCGGGGCGGCGTCGTGAACACGCGGGAGGTGGCGGCGTGAGCGACGTCGGCGTCGCCGCCACCAAGGCGGGGCGGCACGCCGTCATCGAGCACATCCTCACCTCGGCGCCGGTGCGCTCGCAGACCGAGCTCGGTGAGGCGCTGACCGCCCGGGGCATCCGCGTGACCCAGGCCACCTTGTCCCGGGACCTCGACGAGCTGCGTGCGATCAAGGTCCGCGGACCGGACGGGCAGGCCGTCTACGCCCTGCCGGGCGAGGGGGCCGGCGGCGTCGCCCGGTCGGGTCAGGGCGGCGAGGACCAGATCGCCGCGAGGCTCCAGCGCTGGTGCGCCGAGGTCCTCCTCACCGCGGACAGCACCGCCAACCAGGTGGTGCTGCGCACCCCGCCCGGGGCGGCGCAGCTGCTCGCCTCGGCGATCGACCACTCCGTCTTCCCGCAGGTCCTCGGCTGCATCGCCGGGGACGACACCGTCCTCGTCGTCGCGCGGGACCGCGCCGGCGCCGAGGCGCTGACCCGGCGGCTCCTCGAGCTCGCCGGGGGCA
Organism: Georgenia muralis; assembly: GCF_003814705.1. Lineage (NCBI taxonomy): Bacteria > Bacillati > Actinomycetota > Actinomycetes > Allobogoriellales > Allobogoriellaceae > Georgenia > Georgenia muralis. The sequence goes on from NZ_RKRA01000001.1 coordinate 2,725,980, forward strand.
GACCCCGCCCGTCCACCGATCAGACCGACCCGGTCGGAGGCAGACCCCGCCCGACCACCGATCAGACCGACCCCGCCGGCGCCGGCCGAGCGGGCACGAACGACCCAGGAGAGACCCCCGATGAGTGAGAGCACGAGCAAGAAGGAGCGGGTCGTCCTGGCCTACTCCGGCGGCCTGGACACCTCCGTCGCGATCGGCTGGATCGCCGAGCGCACCGGCGCCGAGGTCATCGCGATGGCGGTCGACGTCGGTCAGGGCGGGGAGGACCTCGAGGTCATCCGCCAGCGCGCGCTGGACTGCGGCGCGGTCGAGGCCTACGTCGCCGACGCTCGCGAGGAGTTCGCGACCGAGTACTGCATGCCGGCCCTCAAGGCCAACGCGATGTACATGGACGCCTACCCGCTGGTCTCCGCCCTGTCCCGGCCGGTCATCGTCAAGCACCTCGTGCGGGCCGCTCGCCAGTTCGGCGCCACCACCGTCTCGCACGGCTCCACGGGCAAGGGCAACGACCAGGTCCGCTTCGAGGTCGGCATCACCTCCATCGCTCCTGACCTGCGGTGCATCGCCCCGGTGCGCGACCTCGCGCTGACCCGCGACGTCGCCATCGACTACGCGAACAAGCACGACCTGCCCATCGCCACGACCAAGAACAACCCGTTCTCGATCGACCAGAACGTGTGGGGCCGGGCCATCGAGACGGGCTTCCTCGAGGACATCTGGAACGAGCCCACCAAGGACGTCTACAGCTACACCGACGACCCCACGTACCCGCCCCTGCCCGACGAGGTGACCATCACCTTCCGCGAGGGCGTCCCGGTGGCGATCGACGGCCAGGCCGTGACCCCGCTCCAGGCCATCCAGGAGATGAACCGCCGCGCCGGCGCCCAGGGCGTGGGCCGGATCGACATCGTCGAGGACCGGCTCGTGGGCATCAAGTCCCGCGAGGTGTACGAGGCCCCCGGTGCCATGGCGCTCATCGCCGCGCACCGCGAGCTGGAGAACGTCACGGTCGAGCGCGAGCAGGCCCGGTTCAAGAAGGGCGTGGGCCAGCGGTGGACCGAGCTGGTCTACGACGGCCAGTGGTTCTCGCCGCTGAAGAACTCCCTCGACGTCTTCATCGACGACACCCAGCGCTACGTCTCGGGTGACATCCGGATGGTCATGCACGGTGGGCGGGCCACGGTCACCGGGCGGCGCTCGGAGTCGTCCCTGTACGACTTCAACCTCGCCACCTACGACACCGGCGACGCCTTCGACCAGTCCCACGCCAAGGGCTTCATCGAGATCTACGGCATGACGTCGAAGCTCTCCGCCGCCCGCGACGTCTCCTTCGGCAACGGTGTCGACCTGTCCACCGTGCCGACGATCAAGGCCTGAGCGGCTGGGCGCACCGCGCGGTGGGGCGACCTGCCGCGCGGTGCTCGTCCGTCGGGCGAGGGCGCACCGCCCTCAGCCCAGTGTCGCGACGAGGACCGCCTTGATCGTGTGCATGCGGTTCTCCGCCTGGTCGAACACCACCGACGCGGGCGACTCGAACACCTCGTCCGTCACCTCCAGGGACTCGAGCCCGGTGCGGGCGTGCACCTCCCGGCCCACGGCGGTGCCGAGGTCGTGGAACGCCGGCAGGCAGTGCAGGAGCTTGACGTCCGGGTTGCCCGTCGCGGCCATGAGCTCGGCGTCGACCCGGTAGGGGCTCAGCAGCGCGATGCGCTCGTCCCAGACCTCCTTGGGCTCGCCCATCGAGACCCAGACGTCGGTGTAGACGAAGTCCGCCCCCGCCACGCCCGACCGGACGTCGTCGGTGACGAGGAGGCGCGCCCCGGTGCGCCCGGCGAGCTCCTCCGCAAGGGCGACCACCTCGGGCGCGGGCTGCAGCGCCGCCGGGGCGACGAGCCGCACGTCCATGCCGAGCAGCGCACCCGAGACGAGGAGCGAGTGGGCGGTGTTGTTGCGCGCGTCGCCGGTGTAGGCCAGCACGAGCTCGCCGTCGGCCTTGCGCCGCCCGTCGACGACCGGCGCGTGCTCGCGCATGGTGAGATGGTCGGCGAGCATCTGGGTGGGGTGCCACTCGTCGGTGAGCCCGTTGTAGACGGGCACCCCGGCGAACGCGGCGAGGGTCTCGACGTCGGCCTGGCGGGCGCCGCGGTACTCGATGGCGTCGAACATCCGGCCCAGGACGCGAGCGGTGTCCTTGACGGACTCCTTGTGCCCGACCTGCGACCCGCTGGGGTCGAGGTAGGTGACGTGGGCGCCCTGGTCGTGGGCGGCGACCTCGAACGCGGCCCGCGTGCGGGTGGAGGTCTTCTCGAAGATCAGCGCGATGTTCCTCCCGATGAGGCGGCGCTCCTCGGTGCCCGCGCGCTTGGCCGCCTTGAGGTCGGCGGCGAGGTCGAGCAGCGAGCGCCACTCCTCCGTGGTGAGGTCCAGCTCCTTGAGGAAGCTGCGTCCGCGCAGGTTCACGCCCGGTCCCTTCTCGTCGTCGGCGTCACGACCGCGCGTGCGCCCTGCCTGCGCGTGCCCGGCCGGCACGCGTCACAGGCCCTCGCGGATCGTAGGACAGCTCATGCAGCGCGGGCCGCCGCGTCCGCGGCCGAGCTCGGAGCCGGGGACCTCGAGGACCTCGATGCCGCTCTCGCGCAGGTAGGAGTTGGACGTGACGTTCCGGTCGTAGGTGACGACGACGCCGGGGGCGAGCGCGAGGGAGTTGCACCCGTCGTCCCACTGCTCGCGGGCCGCGGCGTGCACGTCCTGCTCCGCGGCGAGGATGCGCAGCCCGGTCACGCCCATGGCGTCGGCGAGCGCGTCGTGCATCCGCTCGGGCTCGTGGTCGGTGATGTTCAGGCCGCCGGGCCCGGGGCCCGGGGTGACGGTGTAGGACGGCAGCATCCCCAGGCCGGCGTACTTGATGAAGCTGCGCTCGTCGACCATGGTCATCACGGTGTCCAGGTGCATGAACGAGCGCGCCCTGGGCAGCTCGACGGCGACGATCCGGTCCGCGACGCCGGCGTCGAACAGGCGGGTCGCGAGCCGCTCGACGCCCTGGGCCGTGGTGCGCTCGCTCATCCCGACCAGGACGGCGCCGTCGCCGAGGACGAGGACGTCCCCACCCTCGACCGAGGCCTCGCCGGCGATGCCGGCGGACCAGTGGTGGAACGTCGTCGGCGCGAAACGGGGGTGCCAGCGGTAGATCGCCTCGTAGTTGACCGTCTCGCGCGCCCGGGCAGCCATCCGCATGGCGTTGACGGCGACGCCGTCGTACACCCAGCACGAGGTGTCACGGGTGAAGAGGTGGTTCGGCAGGGGCGCCAGCACGAGGGAGTCCGCGCCCGAGCCGTGCAGGACGAGGGAGGACGGCTCGTCGGTGCGCTCGCCCAGCTCGCGCCGGGTCAGGCCACCGACGAGGAGCTCGGCGAGCTCCTCGTCGCCCATCGCGGCGGCGAGGTCGCGCAGGACCGGGGCGGCGACCGGGCCCTGGACACGGTCGTCGAAGGTCTGCTCGACGATCCACGTGCGGGCCTGCGGGACAGCCAGGGTCTCGCGCAGGAGGTCGGTGAGCTCGAGGACCTTCACGCCGGCGCCGGCGAGGACCTCGCTGAAGACGTCGTGCTCCTCCTGGGCGCGGCGGACCCACAGGAGGTCGTCGAAGAGCAGCTCGGCCATGTTCTCCGGGGTCAGGCGCAGCAGCTCGAGCCCGGGCCGGTGGACGATGACCTCCCGCAGGCGCCCGACCTCGGAGCCGACGAAGGGCGGCTCGGCCGGGAGCGGGCGCGGGTCAGCGGTGGTGGTGTCCGTCGTCGCCATCGGGGCCTCCTGGGCTCGGTGCGGACACCGTCTCACAGGGGAGCGGTGGACCACACGTCCCGCCGCGTCCGGCCGCTCGGTCGCGATGGACGACGGGACCCCCGCGGGCGGACACGGACGACCGGCGGCGGCCATGAGGCCACCGCCGGTCGCTTCACGCCGCCGGCAGGTGCGGCGCGGCTGGTGAAGGGGTCTGCGGCGAACGTCTCGCCGTCCTGCCGGGGTGCACCCGGCCCGGTAAACCCTGCGGCACCGGGCCGGGTGGATGGGTGCTAGGGCAGCGCGAGGGTGTTGGACCAGCCCGACTGGGTCGTGTCACTGAAGGCGTGGACCCGGTAGAGGTAGGCCACCCCCGACGTGACGGTCTGGGTGAAGGTGCTGATGTTCGCCCCGACCGTGGCGTTCACGACGTTGCTGCCGTCGCTGTTGGTGCGCTGGATGAGGAACCCGGTCTCGTTGTCCGCGTTGTCGGTCCAGCTGAGGTTCACCGTGGAGGTCTTCTTGTTCTTCACGGTGAGGGTCCCGGTCAGGTTGGTCGGTGCCGAGACGGGGTCGCCCACGGTCTGTGGGGTGTTCCTGCTGTCGACTGTGATCGTCGGGAAGCCGCCACCCGGCGGGATCTCGTTGAACGCCGGGTCGGAGTAGTCCCACGTGTCCCCGACCGTGTTGATCGCGTACACCTGGTACTCGTAGTTGTCCCTGGTGTTGCCGATGGCGTCGACGTAAGAGGCGGGTCCGGTGGCCGCACCTGTCTCCGTCTTCGCGGTGGGCAGGGTCGTCAGGTTGACCCGGTCCTCGGTCTGGACCATGGCGACCTCGGTCCACGGACCGGTGGAGCCCGCAAGTCGGCGCTCGATCACGAAGGCAGTCTCGTTCTTCGACGTGTCGTTCCACGTCACGAGGTACTGCTGGTTCCGGCCGGAGCCGGACCGCGTGGCAACGATGTCCGTCGGGGCCGACGGGTTCACCGCCACCGCCTGGGTGCGCATCATGTCCATCTCCTCATGGCTGAGGATGTGGCAGTGGAGCACGTACTCCCACCCGTAGTTGACGTAGTGGTTTCGGACGTCGATCGGCTCGCCGTCGGGGTTGAAGGCCATGAGGGGCAGCCCCATCGCCTCCTGCTGGGTGGTGTTGGCGATGTAGGCCCCCGCCGGCATCGACGGGTCGAGCAGGCGGACGCTGTTGGGCAGGCCGCCCCACGCCTCGGGGATCGGCGGGATGATCGGCCGCACCGCGACGATCGTGTCCTCCAGCGGGCTGATGCGGACCGTGTCCTTCCAGCCGAGCTCGGTCGCCTCCGGCTTGCGGACGATGCCGTCCCAGCCGACGCGGTTGAGCAGCTGGACGTCGTACAGGTGGAAGTGCATGGGGTGGGTGTCCACCCCGTTGTGGGTGAACTTCCAGATCTGGGTGCCGTCGTCCGCCTGCGCGATCGGTGTGGCCTCCATGCCCGGTGGCAGCTCAATGCCGTCGAGCACCTCTGTGGGTGGCATCGAGAACCCGTACAGGATCATGTTCTGCAGACCTGCCTGGGCGTTCGGTGTTTCCACGCCCAGGAAGCCGCTCATGCGGCCGTACTCGCTCTCGAACGCCTCACCCATCTCGTCCTGGATCATCTTGGGCTTGAGGTTGACGGTCAGCCGTTCGTCCAAGGTCGCGTCGGTGCTCGTGACCGACGTGCGGAAGGGTGCACCCGGGGTGTCGTTGACGGTGGTGTCCTCGACCAGCCGGCCGAAGGTCAGCGAGGTGTCGTAGATCTGCACGGTGCCGTTGCCGGCCCCGTTGGTGGGGAACGAGGTGCCGTAGGCGGTGTTGTACTCACCCTGGCCCACGACGATGGGCTTCTGCCCGGACTCGAACACGCCGGACCCGTCGCTCTGGTGCGCGAAGGCTGCCTCCAGTGCCGCCAGGTCGAAAGGTTCGGCAGCCGGGGCGTCGGCGACCTTGATCTGCATCATGGTGCGCGTGTTGGGTCCGTACCCGGCCAGGGTCGACGGGGCGCCGCCGGAGTCGCGGTAGTCGCCGTTGCCGGTGTAGTAGTCGTAGCGCGGGTCGCGTGCCGGGAAGGCGGCCGGGGCGTCGTTGTAGACGATGAGCGTCTGGCCCGCGTACTGCGACAGGTCGACGACGACGTCGAAGCGTTCGGCCGGGGCGACGAGCAGCGAGTGCTGGTCGACGTTGCCGGCGTTGAACACGGTGGGGTCGTTGACCCATGTGGTGGGGTGGGCAGGAACGACGGCGGGAGCGGGCAGGAAGCCGCCCTCGTTCCCCATGACGATCCAGTCTGGGCCCTCGGTGCCGGCGGCCGGCGTCGGGAACACCGTCGGGTCGTCAAGCGCCGCCGCGACCTCGGTCGGGTTCAGCGCCACCTCGGTGCAGGCGACGCCCGTGGACTCGGCCACCGGCGTGGGGTTGTTGAGGTCACAGACCGTGCCGTTCGCATCGACGGCCTGGTAGAGCGAGAGGTTCATGAAGCGGTCGTTCGCGGCGTTGAGGATCCGCAGCCGGTAGGGCTTGGGGTCGAGCGTCACCGTCGGGTACGCCTTGCCGTTGACGACCGGGGTGTCCATGAACGCCTCCATGCCCATGGAGTTGTACGGCGTGCTCGGCATGAGCGGCGGCTCGCACCACCCGGCCTCGGCGTCGCACAGCGGGTCGTAGTACGGGTTGTCGATCGGTGGGTACTCCACGTTGGTGGTGGGCGGCCAGAACCAGGGACCGTAGGCCCAGCGACCGTAGGCGTTGACGCCGGAGGCGTCACCCGGGTTCTGCGCCGGCGAGTACACGTGCGGCAGCCAGAGGTTGCCCTCGCCGCCCCAGGCCGCCTTGTCCCAGGTCTCGTCCTGGAGGGCGAGCTGGGCATCGTTCGGCACGAAGGTCTTGTCCTGGAAGACGAGCGGAAGAGTGGCGTCGGCCCCGGGGATCGTCCCGGCGTCGACGAGCGCCTGCTCGGTGTCGTCCGTGATGATGTACGGCGCGGCCTCGCCGGCGTAGACGTTGAGGCGCGTGATGCCCCATGAGTGGTCGTGGTAGACATCAGCCGCGCGCTCTGGGCGTTGGTGTAGTAGAAGGTCTGGACGCCGTCGGCCGGGTCATCCACGGCTTCCGGGTTCATGTCCGGCACGTTCTGCACGCTGACACCTTGGGGGAACGGGGTGTCCTCGGTCGCTGGGGTGATCCACTGGTGCGGCGTTCCGTCGGAGATCCACGGGGTGATGCCGCCGTGGAGGTGGAGGGTGGCCCGGTTGACCGGGTAGCAGGAGCCATCGGCGACCATCGAGGGCTTGGTGGCGGGGTCGTTGCACATGGGGACCTGCGGGTCCACCGTCTCGGGGTTCGCCTCCATGAGCTCATTGCCGACCGGCGTCATGCCGGATCCCATGACGGTGGTGTCAACGGGCAGGAACAGGTTTCCACCGGCGCCCGTGGGCAGCAGGTTGCGGAACTCGACCCGGACGGGCTTGCCCTTCTCGGCCACGATGGCCGGGCCGAGGTAGCTCGGATCTCCCATCGGGGTGCCGTCGGCGTTCAGCTGCACGTAGCCTCGCAGCTGCGTCTGATTGGCGAGGTCCTTGTGCATCTGCGACGTGTACTCGACGAGCCCGATCCGGTAGAAGTCCGTTCCGGGATAGCTGGTGGTGTCCGGTGTGGCAACGAGGTCTCTGAGGTCGGGCAGCGGGTCGACGAACTTGCGGAGACCGCCGGTGATCTCGTCCGGAGCGACGACGTTGGCGCCGAAGGAGTAGGTGCGAGCCTGCCCCAGGTCGGGGTAGTCGGCCGAGCCGAGGGCGACGGTGGTGTCCTGCAGCGGTTGTGTCGCGGGGTACGCCACGGCGTCCCCGCCGGCCCCGATGTCGAGCGGGACGCCCTGGCCGTAGAAGGCCACGAGGTCGCCCGTCCGGACGGTCAGGTTGGCCACAGAGAAGGTGACGCGCTCGCTCGTCCCTGCGGTCGCGAGCGCCGGCACGTCGAGGGCGCCGGAGTCGAAAACCACGGTGTACTCGTTCGCGGCGCCGGTGGGGCGCAGCAGGTACGCGTGGAAGGTGAGGCCGGCAGAGGGCTGGAAGCTTCCGCCCGCCGTCGCCTGGTTCCAGGTCTCGAACGACGTGAGCATGCCGGCGGGGAGAGGGGCGTCGTCGAGCACGACGAAGACGCCGGACGCGTTGTCGGTGGCATAGGCCCGGTCCACCAGCGGGTTGCCCACGTAGCTTGTGGCTCCGGGCGTCGTGGAGACCTCGGGCAGCGGGCTGTTGGCGTAGTTCGGGTGGCTGAAGTACCGCGGCGCTTCGCCGGGAGCTGCGACGGCGGCCGCCATGTCCACCATGAGCGGGTTGAGGGGCTCTTCGGAGAATCGGTGGGGTGGGGTGACACGCCGACTGGGACGAGTTCCATCTGAATAGGGGTCGAGGTCCTCACGATCAGGAGCGACCAAGCAACCTGTTCGAAGAGGACCTCGACGGTGGATCACCCTACGTCGTGCTGCCTTCGCGGCGGCACCTACTGCTCGCGTACTGACACCCTGTTCGGCATCGCGGGCGTGCATGTGACAGACGTCCGACGTACCGAGACCGGTCTGGTGCTGACAGTCGAGACACCGCCGCGGGTCGAGGGGTGCCGACGGTGCGGTGTGGTCGCGGTCGGGCACGGCCGGCGGGTCCGGGTCCTGCACGACGTCCCCTCCCACGCCGCGCCCGTGACGGTGGTGTGGCGGCGGCGGACCTGGGTGTGCCCGGACCCGGGCTGCCCGGCCGGCTCGTTCTCGGAGGACGTCGCCGACCTCGTCATCGGTGGGGCCAAGTTGACCGCCCGGGCGGTGCGGTGGGCGATCGGACAGCTGCGCCGCGAGCACGCCTCCATCGCCGGCCTGGCCCGCCAGCTCGGCGTCGACTGGCACACCCTGTGGGACACCGTCCGCCCCGAGCTCGACGCGATGGCGAAGGACGAGTCCCGCTTCGCCGGCGTCAACGCCTTGGGAGTGGACGAGCACGTGTGGCACCACACCCCGCACCGGATCAAGGACAAGGGCCCCAAAGAGATGACCGGGATGGTCGACCTGACCCGCGACGCCACGGGCCGCACCCGGGCGAAGCTGCTCGACCTGGTGCCAGGCCGGTCGGGGAAGGTCTACGAGAAGTGGCTCCAGGACCGCGGGCCTACCTTCACCGCCGGGGTCAAGGTCGCGACCCTGGACCCCTTCCGCGGGTACCAGAACGCCATCGACGCCGAGCTCGAGGACGCCGCCGCGGTGCTGGACGCCTTCCACGTCACCAAGCTCGGTGTCGACGTCGTGGACGAGGTCCGCCGCCGCGTCCAGCAGCACACCACCGGCCACCGCGGCCGCCGGGACGACCCGCTGTACAAGGTCCGCAACGTCCTGCGCGCCGGCGCGGACCGGCTCACCAGCCGGCAGTGGGACCGCCTCGAACGGGACCTACCCGCTGGCGACCCCGACGGTGAGGTCCTCCTGGCCTGGCAGTGCTACCAGCGCCTCCGCTCGGTCTACCACCTTCCCGACCTCGCGGAGGCGAGGAAGGTCGCCGAGCACATCGTCGCCACCTTCCACACCTGCCCGGTCCCCGAGGTCGCCCGCCTGGGCCGGACCCTGCGCCGGTGGAAGACCCAGTTCCTCGGCTACTTCACCACCAACCGCGCCAGCAACGGCGGCACCGAGGCCCTGAACGGGATCATCGAGCTCCACCGCCGCATCGCCCGCGGCTTCCGCAACAAGGACAACTACCGACTCAGGATGCTCCTCGTCGGAGGCGGCCTCACCCCACCGATTCTCCGATGAGCCGGTTGAGGGCACCCTCCTGGAGGGCGCGGGCGGCCGCGGCGTCGCGGTCCGCCTGGTCGATCTTCTTCTCGATCTTCTCCTGGACGTTGGCGGCCTTTTCCTCGTACCGCTTCGCGTCGTCCTTGGCTGCCGCAGGGGCGGCGGGGCGGGCGGCGTCCACACCGGCCGTGGCGACGGACGTCGCCTGGCTTGGTGGACTGGCTGCCGAGACTGTTCCTACCCCGAGGGGTAAGAGGGCGATGGCCACGAGTGCGGCCATGACTGACCGATGCTTCATTGCGATCTCCTGCCGAGTCGGGATTTCCCCCCCACTCGGACGCGGCGGCCTTCCCCCAAGTCGTCGAGCCGTGGGGTCCAAGATCCACGACAATCGTCTACGCAGGGAAGGGACCTAAGTCCTAGGATTAACCTCCCGAAATGCGTTAAAGGGCCTTCGTGGAACAATTGGGAATCGCCCAGAAGACCCGGAACGGAAATACCTCCGGGCGGATTCCGATGGGCAGGCCTGATCGCGGTGACGGCGCACCGTCACGGACGCCATGTGCGACCCGACGCCCCGGCACGGCAAGATCGCCCCATGGACAACTCCGCCCCGCCCACGAGCGACGACCTGCCTGCAGCCGAGGAGCACCTCAGCCTGTGGGGCGGCCGCTTCGCCGGGGGACCCGCCGACGCCCTCGCAGCACTGAGCCGCTCCACCCACTTCGACTGGCGGCTCGCCCGCTACGACCTCGCCGGGTCGCGGGCCCACGCGCGGGTGCTGCACACGGCGGGGCTCCTCTCCGAGAACGACCTGGCGGCCATGGTCGACGCGATCGACCGCCTCGACGGCGACGTCGCGGCCGGCTCCTTCCGTCCGGGCCCCGACGACGAGGACGTCCACACCGCCCTCGAGCGCGGCCTCATCGAGCGGGCCGGGCCGGAGCTGGGCGGACGGCTCCGCGCGGGACGCTCCCGCAACGACCAGATCGCCACGCTCGTTCGGCTCTACCTGCGCGACAGCGCGCGGGAGCTCGCCGGCGGAGTCCTCGACGTCGTCGACGCCCTCATCGACCAGGCCGCCGCGCACCCGGACGCCGTCATGCCCGGGCGCACGCACCTCCAGCACGCCCAGCCGGTGCTGCTGGCCCACCATCTCCTCGCCCACGCCTGGCCGCTCATGCGCGACGTCCAGCGGTGGCTCGACTGGGACGCGCGCGCCGCCGTCTCCCCGTACGGCTCGGGCGCCCTGGCGGGCTCCTCCCTCGGCCTCGATCCCGACGCCGTCGCCGCGGAGCTCGGCTTCGACGCCTCGGTGGAGAACTCCATCGACGGGACCGCCTCGCGCGACGTCGTCGCCGAGTTCGCCTTCGTCGTCGCCATGACGGGGGTGGACCTCTCCCGCCTGAGCGAGGAGGTCGTGCTGTGGGCGACGAAGGAGTTCGGCTTCGTCCGTCTCGACGACGCCTACTCCACCGGCTCGAGCATCATGCCGCAGAAGAAGAACCCCGATGTCGCCGAGCTCGCGCGGGGAAAGTCCGGTCGTCTCATCGGCGACCTCACCGGTCTCCTCGCCACCCTCAAGGGGCTGCCGCTGGCCTACAACCGTGATCTCCAGGAGGACAAGGAACCGGTCTTCGACGGCGTCGACACCCTCGAGCTCCTCCTCCCGGCGGTGGCCGGGATGGTCGCCACGCTCAGGTTCGACACCGCGAGACTGGCGGAGCTCGCGCCGCAGGGCTTCTCCCTGGCCACAGACGTCGCCGAGTGGCTCGTGCGCACCGGCGTGCCCTTCCGCACCGCGCACGAGGTCGCCGGCGCCTGCGTGCGCGAGTGCGAGGAGCAGGGCAAGGAGCTGTGGGACCTCACCGACGACGAGCTCACGGCCATCAGCGAGCACCTCACCACCGGCGTGCGGGACGTCCTCACGGTCGAGGGGTCGATCGCCTCGCGGGACGGGCACGGCGGGACGGCGCCGGTGCGGGTGGTCGAGCAGCTGGCACGAGCGGCGGCACTGTCGGCCGACCTCCGGCGCTGGGCAGGCGGGGACGCGCCCGGGGCTGCGGAGCCTCCGGTGGAGCCGGCGGGGGAGTGACGCACGCGTCGGCGACGCCGTGGACGGACCTCCTGGCGCGTCCCGCCGTCGAGGCCGCCCCGCTGCTCCTCGGGGCGGTCCTCACGGTCCGCGGGCGTCCGGGGGAGGAGAGCAGCACGGGCGAGGAGGTCGCCGTCCGGCTCACGGAGGTCGAGGCGTACTCCGGTGAGGTGGACCCGGGATCGCACGCCTTCCGGGGACGCACCAGCCGGACCGCACCGATGTTTGCGGCGGGCGGTCGGCTCTACGTCTACTTCACCTACGGCATGCACTGGTGCGCCAACCTCGTCTGCGGCCCCGAGGGGACGGCGTCCGCCGTCCTCCTGCGAGGGGGTGAGGTCGTGTCAGGGCACGACGTCGCCCGGTCACGGCGGCCCGCCGCGCGCAGCGACCGCGACCTCGCCCGCGGTCCCGCGCGTCTCGCCCAGGCGCTCGGGCTCACCGGTGCGGACAGCGGGCTCCTGCTGCGACCCGGTGGCCGGGCGGAGCTCCGTCCCGATCCTGCGGCCGCGGACCTGGTCCGCTCGGGCCCCAGGGTGGGCGTGGCCGGACCCGGAGGCGACGGGCAACGGTTCCCGTGGCGCTTCCACCTCGTGAACGAGCCGACGGTCTCCGTCTACCGACCCGCGGTGCCCCGCCGGCGGTGACGTCCGCGTCGTCCGACGGCGCGGTGCCCCCGCCCGGCCCGCCCGTGGGCCGGTGCGCGGCCGGGTGGCCGGGCACGGCACACTGGTCCCCGTGCCCGGAGCCGGGCCGGAAGACGAAAGGCAGGAACGTGACCGACATCCTCGACGAGCTCCAGTGGCGGGGCCTGCTGGCCCAGTCCACCGACATCGCCACCCTCCGGGCGGCGATGGCCGAGGGTCCGATCACCTACTACTGCGGCTTCGACCCCACGGCGGCGAGCCTGCACCACGGTCACCTCGTCCAGCTCGTCGTCATGCGACACCTCCAGCTCGCCGGTCACAACCCGATCGCCCTGGTGGGCGGCGCCACAGGCATGATCGGCGACCCCCGCATGTCGGGCGAGCGCGTCCTCAACGACAAGGACACCATCGCCGGCTGGACGGACCGGCTCCGTGGGCAGATCTCGACCTTCCTCGACTTCGACGGTCCCCACGCGGCGCAGATGGTCAACAACCTCGACTGGACCGGCCGGCTGACGGCCATCGACTTCCTGCGGGACGTCGGCAAGCACTTCCGGCTCGGCACGATGCTCGCCAAGGACACCGTCGCCAGGCGGCTGGCCAGCGAGGAGGGCATCTCCTTCACGGAGTTCAGCTACCAGATCCTGCAGGGCATGGACTTCCTCGAGCTCTACCGCCGCCACGGCTGCACCCTGCAGACCGGCGGCAACGACCAGTGGGGCAACCTCCTCGCCGGCGTCGACCTCATCCACAAGGCCGAGGGGGGAAGCGTCCACGTCCTGACCACCCCGCTCATCACGAAGTCCGACGGCACCAAGTTCGGCAAGTCCGAGGGCGGGGCGATCTGGCTCGACGGGGAGATGTTCAGCCCGTACGCGTTCTACCAGTTCTGGCTCAACACCGACGACGCCGACGTGGTCCGCTACCTCAAGGTCTTCACGTTCCGGACGCGGGAGCAGATCGAGGAGCTGGCCGAGGCGGTGGCCGCGCGCCCGCAGGCCCGAGAGGCCCAGCGCATCCTCGCGGAAGACGTCACGACCCTCGTCCACGGCGCCGACGCGACGGACCGGGTCCGCCGAGCGTCCCAGGCGCTCTTCGGGCGGGACGACCTGCGCGAGCTCGACGCCGTCACGCTCCGCGACGCGGTCGCGGAGCTGCCGACCGGGGAGGCGGTCGTCGGCGAGGCGACCATGGTCGACCTCCTGCTCGCCACGGGGCTCGAGGGCGGCCGCTCGGCTGCGCGACGGACCATCGCGAGCGGCGGGGCGTACCTGAACAACGAGAAGATCGAGGACGAGGACCGCGTCCTCGCGACCGGTGACGTCCTCGACGGCGGGTACGTGCTTCTCCGCAAGGGACGGCGCAACCTGGCGGTCGTGGCCGCAGTCGGGTCCGCGGGCTGACCGCGGCGCAGCCGGCGGGCGCTGCCATCCGGACACGGTTCATCCTCCAGGGACGCGCGACGGGTGCGTGCGCCGGCCCGCAGGAAACGTGCCTCGCCCCCTCCCGCACTCCCCTCAATCGACTGAGAGGGGAGCAGCGAGGTCTCCTCGCGCAAGGCGCCGCGCCCAGAGCCTTCTGTGGGTCAGGTCTCAGCCGTCAGCAGCAGAGGTTCCCCGGTGCCTGCCACGTGCGTCCGTAACAAAACGGCAGGTCAGAGAGTTGCGGAGGCTGCCGTCCGGGGGCAGCTGTACGGAGTTGACCTGCTCCGTGAGGCGACGTAGTGTTCTTCTTGCTGCGCCGGACGGGGAGCACGGACAAGCGGTTCGAGAGAGCTGCAGGCCGGTCCCGAGGCGCGAGAACCTGAGTCGATCGAGCCGGCTAGCTGCCGGTCCTCGGACGACCCAGGTGCCAGCGAGGCGGATCGTCCCGCTCGGTCGCAAGAGATTGCGGCGAGTTTGACGGGTCAGGCCGAGATGGTTAGGATTGAGAGGTTGCCCCAGTTCGGGTCCGGGGGTTGTTTCGGGTCTGGGTGGTGTGTGTCTGTTTCTTGAGAACTCAACAGTGTGCCAAGTTTTTGATGCCATTTGATTCTGGGTGTCGTGGCTGGTCTTCCTGCCTTTCGTGGGTGGGGGGGTTGGTTGTGGTGTCTGGGGTCTTTGTTTTGTTTTGGTTATCGCGCCTGGTCCTGGCCTCCGGTTGGGTCTGGGTGTGTGTAGTCATGGGTTTGCTCTTGGCCTGCTTTGGTGGGTTGGGGGTGTGCTCTTCGTATGGTTTGTCGGCCGCGCTTTTGGGTGTGGTTTGGCGAGTGTTTTTTAACGGAGAGTTTGATCCTGGCTCAGGACGAACGCTGGCGGCGTGCTTAACACATGCAAGTCGAACGATGATGCCAGCTTGCTGGTGGATTAGTGGCGAACGGGTGAGTAACACGTGAGCAACCTGCCCCTGACTTCGGGATAACCGCGGGAAACCGTGGCTAATACCGGATATGACGCGCTATCGCATGGTGGTGTGTGGAAAGATTTATCGGTTGGGGATGGGCTCGCGGCTTATCAGCTTGTTGGTGGGGTGATGGCCTACCAAGGCGACGACGGGTAGCCGGCCTGAGAGGGTGACCGGCCACACTGGGACTGAGACACGGCCCAGACTCCTACGGGAGGCAGCAGTGGGGAATATTGCACAATGGGCGCAAGCCTGATGCAGCGACGCCGCGTGAGGGATGACGGCCTTCGGGTTGTAAACCTCTTTCAGTAGGGAAGAAGGCCTTCGGGTTGACGGTACCTGCAGAAGAAGCGCCGGCTAACTACGTGCCAGCAGCCGCGGTAATACGTAGGGCGCAAGCGTTGTCCGGAATTATTGGGCGTAAAGAGCTCGTAGGCGGTTTGTCGCGTCTGCTGTGAAAACGCGAGGCTTAACCTCGCGCCTGCAGTGGGTACGGGCAGACTAGAGTGCGGTAGGGGAGACTGGAATTCCTGGTGTAGCGGTGGAATGCGCAGATATCAGGAGGAACACCGGTGGCGAAGGCGGGTCTCTGGGCCGTTACTGACGCTGAGGAGCGAAAGCATGGGGAGCGAACAGGATTAGATACCCTGGTAGTCCATGCCGTAAACGTTGGGCACTAGGTGTGGGACCCATTCCACGGGTTCCGTGCCGCAGCTAACGCATTAAGTGCCCCGCCTGGGGAGTACGGCCGCAAGGCTAAAACTCAAAGGAATTGACGGGGGCCCGCACAAGCGGCGGAGCATGCGGATTAATTCGATGCAACGCGAAGAACCTTACCAAGGCTTGACATACACCGGAAACATCCAGAGATGGGTGCCCCGCAAGGTCGGTGTACAGGTGGTGCATGGTTGTCGTCAGCTCGTGTCGTGAGATGTTGGGTTAAGTCCCGCAACGAGCGCAACCCTTGTCCTGTGTTGCCAGCGGGTTATGCCGGGGACTCATGGGAGACTGCCGGGGTCAACTCGGAGGAAGGTGGGGATGACGTCAAATCATCATGCCCCTTATGTCTTGGGCTTCACGCATGCTACAATGGCCGGTACAAAGGGTTGCGATGCCGTGAGGTGGAGCGAATCCCAAAAAGCCGGTCTCAGTTCGGATTGGGGTCTGCAACTCGACCCCATGAAGTCGGAGTCGCTAGTAATCGCAGATCAGCAACGCTGCGGTGAATACGTTCTCGGGCCTTGTACACACCGCCCGTCACGTCACGAAAGTCGGTAACACCCGAAGCCGGTGGCCCAACCTCTTGTAGGGGGGAGCCGTCGAAGGTGGGACTGGCGATTGGGACGAAGTCGTAACAAGGTAGCCGTACCGGAAGGTGCGGCTGGATCACCTCCTTTCTAAGGAGCTTCACAGCGCATCCGCGTCCCTGTTCGGGGGGTGGGTGTTTGTGGCTGCTGTCGGTGGCGAGTGTTCACCGGGCAGTTCGCTCACGGGTGGAACGTCAAGGACTTGTGCATGCTGTTGGGTCCTGAGGGAACAGGCCCGCGCCGACCGGTTGTGCCGGTGGGTGTGGTGGCTGGCCTTCTGGTGACCATTCCTGGTCCGGTCCCCCGTGTTGGTTGGGGGGTTCGGGCGGGTGTTGGTGCGTTGTTTGAGAACTGTACAGTGGACGCGAGCATCTTTGATCTTTTGTGGCAAGTTTTTAAGAGCATTCGGTGGATGCCTTGGCACCAGGAGCCGAAGAAGGACGTTGTAGCCTGCGATAAGCCTCGGGGAGCTGGCAAACGAGCTGTGATCCGAGGGTGTCCGAATGGGGAAACCCGGCCAGAGTCATGTCTGGTTACCCGCGCCTGAATATATAGGGCGTGTGGGGGGAACGTGGGGAAGTGAAACATCTCAGTACCCACAGGAAGAGATATTCCGTGAGTAGTGGCGAGCGAAAGCGGATGAGGCTAAACCGGGGGTGTGTGATAGCCGGCGGGCGTTGCACCTTCGGGGTCGTGGGACCTGCTTACCGTCTCTGCCGGGGCGGTGTGGAGTGAGAAAGTCGTGGTGTAGTCGAACGGTCTGGGAAGGCCGGGCGTAGTGGGTGAGACCCCCGTAGACGAAACATCGCGGCCTCCTTGGAGGTATCCCGAGTAGCACGGGGCCCGTGAAATCCCGTGTGAATCTGCCAAGACCACTTGGTAAGCCTAAATACTACCTGGTGACCGATAGCGGACTAGTACCGTGAGGGAAAGGTGAAAAGTACCCCGGGAGGGGAGTGAAATAGTACCTGAAACCGGATGCTTACAATCCGTCGGAGCCTCCATGGTTGGGGTGACGGCGTGCCTTTTGAAGAATGAGCCTGCGAGTTAGTGGCATGTGGCGAGGTTAACCCGTGTGGGGAAGCCGTAGCGAAAGCGAGTCCGAATAGGGCGTCTTTAGTCGCGTGCTCTAGACCCGAAGCGGAGTGATCTACCCATGGGCAGGTTGAAGCGCGGGTAAGACCGCGTGGAGGACCGAACCCACTTAGGTTGAAAACTGAGGGGATGACCTGTGGGTAGGGGTGAAAGGCCAATCAAACTCCGTGATAGCTGGTTCTCCCCGAAATGCATTTAGGTGCAGCGTCATGTGTTTCTTGCCGGAGGTAGAGCTACTGGATGGCCGATGGGCCCTACAAGGTTACTGACGTCAACCAAACTCCGAATGCCGGTAAGTGAGAGCATGGCAGTGAGACTGCGGGGGATAAGCTTCGTAGTCGAGAGGGAAACAGCCCAGACCACCAGCTAAGGCCCCCAAGCGTGTGCTAAGTGGGAAAGGATGTGGAGTTGCACAGACAACCAGGAGGTTGGCTTAGAAGCAGCCACCCTTGAAAGAGTGCGTAATAGCTCACTGGTCAAGTGATTCTGCGCCGACAATGTAGCGGGGCTCAAGCACACCGCCGAAGCTGTGGCATTCACGCATACCCCAGCACCTACTTGATGGGTGTTCAGGGGCGTGGATGGGTAGGGGAGCGTCGTGTGGGAGGTGAAGCTGCGGGGTGACCCAGTGGTGGATCCCACACGAGTGAGAATGCAGGCATGAGTAGCGAATGACGGGTGAGAAACCCGTCCGCCGAATGACCAAGGGTTCCAGGGCCAGGCTAATCCGCCCTGGGTAAGTCGGGACCTAAGGCGAGGCCGACAGGCGTAGTCGATGGACAACGGGTTGATATTCCCGTACCGGCGAAGGACCGACCATACCGAGCCCGGTGATGCTGACCACCCAAACTTGTCTTCTGGCCTTCGGGCCGGGCGGCGAGGGCGCGTGGGACCCGATCCGGTAGTAGGTAAGCGTGTTAACAGGGGTGACGCAGACAGGTAGCCACCGCGTGCTTAATGGCAATGCACGTCTAAGGATGCAGGGCGGGGTGCAGGCAAATCCGCACCCCATATGAGCCTCAGATCCGATAGTGACCCCGTAGGGGGGAAGTAGGGTGATCCTATGCTGCCTAGAAAAGCCTCGACGCGAGGGACTAGCCGCCCGTACCCTAAACCGACTCAGGTGGTCAGGTAGAGTATACCAAGGCGATCGAGAGAATCGTGGTTAAGGAACTCGGCAAAATGCCCCCGTAACTTCGGGAGAAGGGGGGCCTGAGGGGTGAAGCCACTTGCTGGCTAGCCTTTGAGGGCCGCAGAGACCAGGGAGAAGCGACTGTTTACTAAAAACACAGGTCCGTGCGAAGTCGCAAGACGATGTATACGGACTGACGCCTGCCCGGTGCTGGAAGGTTAAGAGGACGGGTCAGCCGCAAGGCGAAGCTCAGAATTTAAGCCCCAGTAAACGGCGGTGGTAACTATAACCATCCTAAGGTAGCGAAATTCCTTGTCGGGTAAGTTCCGACCTGCACGAATGGCGTAACGACTTCTCCGCTGTCTCAACCGCGAACTCGGCGAAATTGCACTACGAGTAAAGATGCTCGTTACGCGCAGCAGGACGGAAAGACCCCGGGACCTTTACTATAGCTTGGTATTGGTGTTCGGTACGGCTTGTGTAGGATAGGTGGGAGACTGTGAAGCATTCACGCCAGTGAGTGTGGAGTCATCGTTGAAATACCACTCTGGTCGTACTGCACATCTAACCTCGGTCCGTGATCCGGACCAGGGACAGTGCCTGGTGGGTAGTTTAACTGGGGCGGTTGCCTCCTAAAATGTAACGGAGGCGCTCAAAGGTTCCCTCAGCCTGGTTGGCAATCAGGTGTCGAGTGCAAGTGCACAAGGGAGCTTGACTGTGAGACTGACAGGTCGAGCAGGGACGAAAGTCGGAACTAGTGATCCGGCGGTGGCTTGTGGAAGCGCCGTCGCTCAACGGATAAAAGGTACCCCGGGGATAACAGGCTGATCTTGCCCAAGAGTCCATATCGACGGCATGGTTTGGCACCTCGATGTCGGCTCGTCGCATCCTGGGGCTGGAGTAGGTCCCAAGGGTTGGGCTGTTCGCCCATTAAAGCGGTACGCGAGCTGGGTTTAGAACGTCGTGAGACAGTTCGGTCCCTATCCGCTGCGCGCGCAGGAAACTTGAGAAGGGCTGTCCCTAGTACGAGAGGACCGGGACGGACGAACCTCTGGTGTGCCAGTTGTTCCGCCAGGAGCACGGCTGGTTGGCTACGTTCGGGAGGGATAACCGCTGAAAGCATCTAAGCGGGAAGCCTGCTTCAAGATGAGGTTTCCACCAGGCTTGTCCTGGGAAGGCCCCCAGCAGACCACTGGGTTGATAGGCCGGATGTGGAAGCGAGGACTAACGACTCGTGAAGCTGACCGGTACTAATTGGCCGACAACTTGCCACAACACAAAGCATCAAACAGCTGCTTGCGTCCACTGTACGGTTCCCGGGTAACGCACCCCGGCACCCCACCCACCACACCCCCACACGGGGGCCAGCTGGTGGTCACGGGGTGACGGAACGGTTGCGACAACTCGACAGAGTTACGGCGGTCATAGCGAGGGGGAAACGCCCGGTCCCATTCCGAACCCGGAAGCTAAGCCCCTCAGCGCCGATGGTACTGCACGGGAGACTGTGTGGGAGAGTAGGACACCGCCGAACACCCATTCCAAGGAGGCCGCAACTTTATGTTGCGGCCTCCTTGGCGTTTATGCAGGACAACGGCACATCAGGAATAGAGGCAATCATGGCGACCGAGGACAACGAGCGCGATAAGGGTTCGTCGCCGCGGCGCGGTGGCGGTAAGCGGCCGTATTCGGGTGCCAGCCGTTCGGACGGTGCGGGTGGAAATGACGCCGGCCGTAGCTCCGGCAGGGGAGAAGGACCCAGCACCGGATCGTCCCGTGAGGGCGGGTACCAGGGGCGCCGCGAAGGCTCCGGTCCCCGTGAGGGTGGGTACCAGGACCGTCGCGAGGGCGGCTACCGCAGTTCTGCTCCCCGCGAGGGTGGGTACCAGGGGCGCCGTGAGGGTGCCGGTTCGCGTGAGGGCGGTTACCAGGGGCGCCGTGAGGGTGCCGGCCCGCGTGAGGGCGGTTACCAGGGTCGCCGTGAGGGTGCCGGCCCGCGTGAGGGCGGTTACCAGGGTCGCAGTGAGGGCTCCGGCCCGCGTGAGGGTGGTTACCAGGGTCGCCGTGAGGGCTCGGGCCCGCGCGAGGGTGGTTACCAGGGTCGCCGTGAGGGCTCCGGTCCCCGTGAGGGTGGGTACCAGGACCGTCGCGAGGGCGGCTACCGCAGTTCTGCTCCCCGCGAGGGTGGGTACCAGGGTCGCCGTGAGGGCTCCGGTCCCCGTGAGGGTGGGTACCAGGACCGTCGCGAGGGCGGCTACCGCAGTTCTGCTCCCCGCGAGGGTGGGTACCAGGGTCGCCGTGAGGGCTCGGGCCCGCGCGAGGGTGGATACCAGGGGCGCCGTGAGGGCTCCGGTCCCCGTGAGGGTGGGTACCAGGACCGTCGTGAGGGCGGCTACCGCAGTTCTGCTCCCCGCGAGGGTGGGTACCAGGGTCGCCGTGAGGGCTCGGGCCCGCGCGAGGGCGGTTACCAGGACCGTCGTGAGGGCGGCTACCGCAGTTCTGCTCCCCGCGAGGGTGGGTACCAGGGTCGCCGTGAGGGCTCGGGCCCGCGCGAGGGTGGATACCAGGACCGTCGTGAGGGCGGCTACCGCGGCTCTGCTCCCCGCGAGGGTGGATACCAGGACCGTCGCGAGGGCGGCTACCGCAGTTCTGCTCCCCGCGAGGGTAGCTACCAGGGGCGCCGTGAGGGTGCCGGTTCGCGCGAGGGTGGATACCAGGGCCGCCGTGAGGGTGCCGGTCCCCGCGAGGGTGGATACCAGGGCCGCCGCGAGAGCGGTGACCGAGGACGCCCGGCAGGAGACCGAGCCGACGGCCGTCCGTTCCGGGACGGTCCTCAGGACTCAGCGCGTCGCGACCCGCGGCCGGACCGACCTGCGGAGCC
This sequence comes from Georgenia muralis, assembly GCF_003814705.1. Lineage (NCBI taxonomy): Bacteria > Bacillati > Actinomycetota > Actinomycetes > Allobogoriellales > Allobogoriellaceae > Georgenia > Georgenia muralis. Next base: position 2,747,093 of record NZ_RKRA01000001.1, read on the forward strand.
GCACATCCCGGACGACGTCATTCCGCAGATGATGGACCGCACGGCGCGCACGCGCCTGCGAACTCTCGGCAAGACCAATGCCGAGCTCGTCGCGAGGCACCTCGTCATGGCGGGTCGTCTCCTCGACACCGATCCGGAGACCGCGTACGAGCACGCCCAGGCGGCGGCTCGCCGCGCCGGACGCGTTGACATCGTGCGGGAAGGCGTGGCGGTGACCGCTTATGCCACTGCCCGTTACGCGGAGGCTTTGAGGGAGCTTCGGACCGTGCGAAGGCTTTCCGGTATCGACGCTCATCGGCCGATGGAAGCCGACTGCGAGCGAGGGCTCGGGCGACCGGAGCGGGCGCTGGCCATCGTCGCGGAGACGGATGTCAGCAAGCTCACCGAGGACGACCGTGTCGAGCTGGCGATCGTGGCGAGCGGCGCACGCGCTGACCTCGGCGAGCACGAAGCGGCACTCATGGTGCTCGAGTCGGCGCTTGTCGAGCGTGTGGCGGACCCTGCCCTCCGGAGTCGTCTCGCGCTCGTGCGGGCGGAGCGCCTCGACGAGCTCGGCCGAATGGAGGAGGCGCAGGTTCTGCGTGCCGAGGTCGGTCCGGAGCCGATCGAGGAGGAAGAGATCGTGGTCCACGACCTCGCGGACTCCGATGAGGACGAGACGCACGCTGACGACGAGGACGGCGAGACTGCCGGCTCGGAGCCGGAGCTGGAGCCCGAGTCGGCTGCGGAGCCCGAGCCGGAGCCGGAGCCGGAGCCGGAGTCGGAGCCGGAGTCGGAGCCGGAGCCGGAGCCGGAGGTGGAGCCGGAGCCGGAGTCGGAGTCGGAGTCGGAGCCGGAGGTGGAGCCTGAGCCCGAGTCGGATGCGGCGCCGGACTCCGAGCTGGAGCCGGCTGTCGCCCAGGGCGACGACACGACCGAGGACTTCGAGCAGGGGGCGCTCGATCTCGGGACCGGGATCGACGAGGAGGAGCGCCGATGACCGAGTCCACGGGGCTGCTCGCGAGCACGCGCGCTCTTGCCGAGGAGTACGACCTCGCCCTCATGGACCTCGACGGCGTCTGCTACCGGGGGGCCGAGCCGGTCGAGCACGCGGACGAGGGGGTGGCGTCCGCACGGGACCTCGGCATGCGGATGCTCTTCGTCACCAACAATGCCAACCGGCCGCCCCAGACGGTCGCCGACCAGCTCAGCTCCCTCGGGATCCCCACCGAGCCCGAGGAGGTCATGACGTCCTCACAGGCGGCAGCGGCCGTCCTGGCGCAGGACCTCCCGGCGGGCGCGCTCGTACTCGCCGTCGGCGGGGCGGGGCTGCGCTCCGCCCTCCTCGAGGCGGGACTCCGGGTGACGGACACCGCAGCGGACGACCCCGTCGCCGTCGCGCAGGGGTTCGCGCCCGAGGTCGGGTGGGCAGAGCTGACCGAGGCGGCCTATGCCATCGCGGCCGGTGCGCGCTACGTCGCCACCAACCTCGACTCCACCCTGCCCACGGAGCGGGGTTTCGCCGTGGGCAACGGCTCCCTCGTCGCAGCGGTCGTCAACGCGACCGGGGTGACGCCGCTGTCCGCCGGCAAGCCGGAAGCCGAGATCTTCCACCAGGCCGTGGCGCGCGCGGGTGGGACCCGCCCGCTCGCCGTCGGCGACCGGCTCAACACCGACCTGGCCGGGGCTCGCGCGGCGGGCATCCCCGGGCTCCACGTCCTGACGGGGGTGAGCGACGCCCGTTCGGTGGTCCTCGCCGAGCCCCACGAGCGGCCGAGCTTCCTCGCCGTCGACCTTCGCGGCCTCGCCGAGCCCCACCCAGCACCCCACCGCGACCCCCAGGGGTGGTGGCGGTGCGGCGCGGCGGCGGCCCGGGTCGCCGGCTCCGAGCCGCACCTCGAGCTGCGGGTGGGCGACCGGACGCTGGACCTGGACTCCGACGCCGAGCCGGTGACGGTCTCCCTCGACGCCTGGCGCTGCCTCACCGCGGCAGCTTGGGACGCTGCGGACGGCGGCACGGTACTCACACCGGAGCGGGTGCCCGTGCTGGAGGTCGTCTCGCCGCGATAGCCTGACCGGTGCCTGAAGGACCCGGAGAGGAGACGACGATGGACGTGACCCCCGCCGACCTCCCCGCGGCCCGTCCGGTGGCCGCCGACCCCCTCGAGAGGCTGAGCGAGATCGACGAGCTCCCCCTCGCGGACCAGGTCGCCGTCTTCGACGCCATCCACTCGCACCTCTCGGCGCGGCTGAGAAGCGCCGAGAGCTGACGTGGCGCGCCGCGTACGCATCGACGCCGAGCTGGTCCGACGAGGTCTGGCCCGATCGCGCCAGCACGCCGCCGAGCTCCTCGCGGCCGGTCACGTCCGGCTCGACCGCGAGGTCGTCACCAAGCCCGCCCGGCAGGTCGATCCGGCCCAGGCCCTGCTCGTCGACGTGCCGGACGCCCAGGACTACGTCTCACGCGGTGCCCACAAGCTGGCCGGGGCCCTCGACGCGCTCGGGGCCGACGCGCCGGTCGTCGACGGTCGCCGGTGCCTCGATGCCGGGGCCTCCACCGGCGGGTTCACCGACGTGCTGCTGCGCCGCGGCGCCGCCCACGTCGTCGCCGTCGATGTCGGCTACGGCCAGCTCGCGTGGTCGCTGCAGACCGACGAGCGGGTGAGCGTGCTGGACCGCACCAACGTGCGGACCCTCACGCCGGAGGCGGTCGCGCCGGCGCCGCAGCTCGTCGTGGGCGACATGTCGTTCATCTCTCTCACCCTCGTCCTGCCTGCCCTGGCGGGGGCGGCCGCCCCGGACGCGGACTTCCTCCTCATGGTCAAGCCGCAGTTCGAGGTGGGCAAGGACCGGCTCGGCTCGGGCGGGGTGGTGCGCGACCCCGCCCTGCACGTGGAGTCGGTCCTCACCGTCGCGGCCGCCGCGGCCGAGGTCGGCCTCGACACGTGGGCCGTGGTCCCCAGCCCGCTGCCCGGTCCGTCCGGCAACGTCGAGTACTTTCTGGCGATGCGCCGCGACCACCCCCGGGCCCTGAGCGGACAGGCCCTGGCCGACGCCGCAGCCGAGGCGGTCCGCACCGGGCCGGCCGGGGCCGGCGGGACACCCGGAGCCGACCGGACCACGCCGCCCGGAGCCGACCGGACCACGCCGCCCGCTGCCGGCGGGACCACGCCGCCCGCTGAACCGCTCGACCCCCCCACCCCCGAGCAGGAGAGCCCATGAGCCGCCGCATCCTCGTCGTGTGCCACGAGGGGCGCCACGACGCCGTCCGCGCGGCGGACCGCGTCAGCGACGACCTGCGCGAGCACGGGATCGAGACCGTCCGCAACGGCAGCGCCGAGGGGGTCGAGCTCGTCGTCGTCCTGGGCGGCGACGGCACGATCCTGCGGGCGGCCGAGGAAGCACGCAACCACGACGTCCCTGTCCTCGGGGTCAACCTGGGCCACGTGGGGTTCCTCGCCGAGGCCGAGCCCGAGGCGCTGCCCGAGGTGGTGGCGCGCATCGTCGCGCGCGACTACTCGGTCGAGGAGCGGATGACGCTCGACGTCCAGGTCACGACCCCGGACGGGCGGGTCCAGCGCAGCTGGGCGGTCAACGAGGCCGCGGTGGAGAAGGGGGAGCGGGCCCGCATGGTCGTCGCCACGATCGGGGTGGACGGCCGGGGGCTGTCCTCCTTCGGCTGCGACGCCATCATCCTGGCCACCCCCACCGGCTCGACCGCCTACGCCTTCTCGGGCGGGGGACCGGTGGTCTGGCCCGACGTCGAGGCGCTGCTGCTGGTCCCCATCGCCGCCCACGCGCTGTTCACCCGCCCCATGGTCGTGGGACCGAGCTCGGTCCTCGAGGTCGAGATCCTCCCCTACGAGGAGACCCACGCCGTGGTGTGGTGCGACGGCCGGCGTCTCCTCGACGCCCCCTCGGGCTCGCGCATCGAGGTGCGCCGCGGCGAGCGTCCCGTCCGCCTCGCGCGCCTGACCGAGGCACCGTTCTCGGGCCGGCTCGTCGCCAAGTTCAACCTGCCGGTCAAGGGGTGGCGCAACCTGCGGGAGGTGCCGTGATCGAGCAGGTCCGCATCGAGAACCTCGGGGTGATCGCCTCCGCGGAGCTCGACCTCGCCCCGACCTTCACCGTCATCACCGGGGAGACCGGGGCGGGCAAGACCATGGTCCTCACCAGCCTGGACCTGCTGCTCGGCGGCCGCGCCGACCCCGCCCTCGTGCGCACCGGCACCGACCGCGCCGTCGTCGAGGGCACCTTCACCGTCGCCCCCGACGGCGTGGCCGCCGGCCGGGCGGAGGAGGCAGGCGCCGAGCTCGACGACGGCGCCCTCATCGTCGCCCGTACCGTGCCGGCGGGCGGGAGGTCCCGGGCCCACCTCGGCGGCCGGACCGTGCCCCAGGGCGTCCTGGCCGAGATCGGCGAGCAGCTCGTCACCGTCCACGGGCAGTCGCAGCAGCTGCGCCTGCGCGCCCCGGCGCAGCAGCGTGCCGCGCTCGACGCGTTCGGCGGCGCGGACCACGCGGCCCTCCTCGACACCTTCCGCCGGGCCTGGGCCGACCTCGTCGCGGTCCGCGCCGAGCTCGCCGAGTGGGAGCGCTCGGCCGGCGCCCGCGCCGAGGAGATCGCGCGCCTGCGGGCCGGGCTCGACCAGGTCGACGCCCTCGCCCCCCTGCCGGGCGAGGACGTCGCGCTGCGCGAGGAGGCCCAGCGGCTCGGCCACGTCGAGGAGCTGCGCACCGCGACCGGACGCGCCCACCAGGCGCTCACCGGGGCCGACGACAGTGCCCCGGGCGGGGTCGACGCCGCCGCCCTGCTGGAGGAGGCCCGGCGCAGCCTCGAGCACGGCGCCGCGGACGACCCGGCCCTGGGCGACTGGGCCGCCCGCCTGGCCGAGGCCGCCTACCTCGTCTCCGACGTCGCCACCGAGCTCGCGTCCTACCTCACGTCCCTCGACGCCGACCCCGCCCGGCTCGCCGTCGTCCACGAGCGGCGCGCCGCCCTGGCCGAGGCGACCCGGCTGCACGGTCCCGACGTCGACGCGCTCCTGGCCTGGGCGGACCAGGCCCGTGAGCGGCTCGCCTACCTCGACGGCCCCGAGGACACCGGGGAGCGGCTGCGCGAGCGCCTCGCGGCGGCGGAGCGCGCCACCGGGGCGGCGTCGGCCGCGCTGACCGACTCCCGGCGCGCCGTGGCGAAGCACCTCGCCCGGTCGGTCGACGCCGAGCTGGCGGGCCTGGCGATGAAGGGCGCCCACCTCACCGCGCGCCTCAGCGCGCTGCCCGAGCCCGGTCCGCACGGCGGCGAGGACGTCGAGCTGCTGCTCGCCGCCCACCCCGGCGCCCCCGCGCGCCCCCTGGGGCAGGGTGCCTCCGGCGGTGAGCTCTCCCGCGTCATGCTGGCCATCGAGGTGGCGCTGGCCACCGCCGCGCCCGCCGAGGAGGCCACCGACCCGAGGACCTTCGTCTTCGACGAGGTCGACGCCGGGGTGGGTGGCCGGGCCGCCGTCGAGGTCGGCCGGCGGCTGGCCCTGCTGGCCCGCAGCTCCCAGGTGGTGGTCGTCACCCACCTGGCGCAGGTGGCCGCGTTCGCCGACCGCCACCTCGTGGTGAGCAAGGACACAGAAGGCGGCGCCGTGGTGACCGCCACCGACGTCAGCAGCGTCGAAGGCCCCGACCGGGTGCGGGAGCTGGCCCGGATGCTCTCGGGTCAGGAGGACTCCGAGACCGCCCTGCGGCACGCCGCTGAGCTCCTGGAGCGGGCGACCGTGGCACCATGAGCCGGTGAGTCCACACTTCCGACGTCGCCGCCAGCAGGCCGACACCGGCCCTGGCACGACCGGGCCGGCGCGCGTGGACGCCCGCACGAAGAACCTCACCAAGCGTCTGCGTCCGGGCGAGATCGCCGTCATCGACCACGAGGACCTCGACCGGGTCTCGGCCGAGGCGCTCGTCGCGTGCCGGCCGGCCGCCGTGCTCAACGCCGCCCGCTCGACCTCCGGCCGCTACCCCAACCTCGGTCCGGGCATCCTCGTCGAGGCGGGCATCCCGCTGGTCGACGACCTGGGCTCGGCGGTCATGGCGGTCAAGGAGGGTCAGGTCCTCACCGTCGACGGCGACGAGGTCCGCGCCGGCGACGTCCTCGTCGCCGAGGGCACGGCCCAGGACGCCGACACGGTCGAGGCCGCCCAGGCCCAGGCCCGCGAGGGGCTGTCGGTCCAGCTCGAGGCGTTCGCGACCAACACCATGGACTACGTCCGCAAGGAGCGCGACCTGCTCCTGGACGGGGTGGGCGTGCCGGTCGTGCGCACCCGGTTCGAGGGACGGCACGTCCTCATCGTCGTGCGGGGCTACCACTACAAGGAAGACCTGGCGATGCTGCGGCCCTACATCCGCGAGTACCGCCCCCTCCTCATCGGGGTCGACGGCGGCGCGGACGCGCTCATCGAGGCCGGCCACTCCCCGGACATGATCGTCGGCGACATGGACTCCGTCTCCGACAAGGCCCTGCGGTCCGGCGCCGAGATCGTCATCCACGCCTACCGGGACGGCCGGGCCCCGGGGCAGCGACGCGTCGAGGACCTCGGTGTCGAGCATGTCGTGTTCCCCGCGACCGGCACGAGCGAGGACATCGCCATGCTGCTCGCGGACGACTCCGGCGCCGAGCTCATCGTCGCCGTCGGCACCCACGACACCCTCATCGAGTTCCTCGACAAGGGTCGCTCCGGCATGGCCTCGACCTTCCTCACCCGGCTGCGCGTGGGCAGCAAGCTCATCGACGCCAAGGGGGTCTCGCAGCTGTACCGGACGCGGATCTCCTCCTGGCAGCTGGTGCTGCTGGCCGTGGTCGGCCTGCTCGCCCTGTTCGTCGCCCTCGCCGCCACCAACGTCGGCCAGACCATCTTCGGGCTGTCCGGGGCGTGGTTCGACGACCTGGTGAACTTCTTCCGGTCGCTCGTGGGCATCGCTCCGGAACCGACCACCTGACCCGCTGGAGACACGCTTCGATGATCGACTTCCGCTACCACATCGTCTCCCTCATCGCGGTGTTCCTGGCCCTCTCGGTCGGCATCGTCCTGGGTGCGGGTCCGCTGCGCGACTCCATCGGCGACACCCTCACGGGCCAGGTCCAGGACCTGCGCGAGGACCGCGACCAGCTGCGCGTCTCGCTGGAGACCGCCGAGCGGGACGTCACGGAGCGGACGACCTACCTCGAGGAGTCCGCGCCGGTCCTGCTCGAGAACACCCTCACCGACCGCCGGGTCACGGTGGTGACGCTGCCCGGGACCGTCACCGAGGACGTCGAGGAGCTTCGTGACCGTCTCGCGCGGGCCGGGGCCGAGGTGGTCGGCGAGGTCGCCGTCACCGAGGCGTGGACCGACGCCGACACGCTCTCCTTCCGCCAGACCTTCGCCGGTCAGCTGCTGGGCTACATGGACGACGCCCCGGCCGAGGACGCCGGTGCCGAGGCCATCTTCGGCGCCGCCCTCGCCCAGGCGCTGACCGGGACGGGCGAGGAGCTCTCCGAGGACGCCGCCACCCTGGTCGACCTCCTCACCTCCGCCGAGGCGCCGCTCATCACCCTCACCGAGGAGCCCGCCGTGCCCGCCCACGCCACCGTGCTGGTCGGCCCCCGGCCCGCCGAGCTGCCCACGGAGGAGGAGGACCCCGAGGAGGTCGAGGCCGCCGCCGAGACCCTGGCCGGGCACGTGCGCCTGGCCGAGGCCCTCGCGCAGGCCGCTCCGTCGGTCACCGTGGGTGCCGCCGTCTCGGACCGCGACCTCGTGACCGCCGTGCGCGACGACGAGGCGGCTGCGGGTGCCGCGACCACCGTCGACTCCGTCGGCGAGGTCACCGCCGCCATCTCCGCGCCCCTGGCGCTCGCCGTGTCGATCTCCGGCGCGGTCGACGCCTACGGGTTCGGGCTCGGGGCCGAGGTTCCCGTCCCGCCGCGGGTCGAGCTGCCCCTCCTCGCCCCGGACGTCACCCCTGCCGAGCCGTCGCAGGACGGCACCGCCGGGGTGGAGGAGACCACCGCCGGGCAGGAGACCACCGCCGGGGAGGAGACCTCCGCCCCCGCGGAGGACGCCACGGCCGACGGGGAGGACGGGGCGGCGTGAGCCTGGCCCGGGACGTGCTCGCCCCCGCCCTGCTCGGGGCCGGCGCGACCGCGGCGGCGGCCACGGTCCTGCGGTCCCGCCCACCCGGCGGGCCGGGGCGGTGGGAGCGGCGCAACTTCGCCGGCCGGGACGTGAGCCTTCTCGGCGGGGCCGCCGTCGGGGCCGGGGCGGTGGCAGCACCGCTCGCCGCTGCCCTGGTCACGCGCGAGCCCGCGGTCGCCCGGACCCTCGCCGCCGCCGCGCTCGCGGCCGGTGCCGGGGCGGGCATGGGCCTGGTCGACGACCTCGGCGAGGGCCCCGCGGACGCGGCCCGGGCCAAGGGGCTGCGGGGGCACCTCGGGGCGCTCGCCCGCGGGCAGGTCACCACCGGGTCCCTGAAGATCGCCGGCATCGGCGCCGGGGCGCTCCTCGCCGCCGCCCTGGTCACGCCCGGGCGCGGGACGAGCCGGCTCACCGGGACCCTCGCCGGCGCCGCCCTCGTCGCGGGGACGGCGAACCTGCACAACCTCTTCGACCTGCGTCCGGGCCGGTCGCTCAAGGTCGCCGCCGCCCTGGCCGCGCCGATGCTCCTCGCCGCCGCCCCCACCGCGGCGATCGGGGCCTGCACCCTCGGCGTCGTCGGCGCCGCCCTGCCGGCCGACCTGGCCGAGCGCACCATGCTCGGCGACACCGGTGCGAACGCCGTCGGCGCGCTCGTCGGCACCGCCCTGGCCGCGCACCCCTCCCGGGTCCTGCGCGGGAGCGCCCTGGTCGCGGTCGTGGCGCTGACGCTGGCGAGCGAGCGGGTCAGCTTCTCCGCGGTCATCGACTCCACGCCGGCGCTGCACCGGCTGGACGACCTGGGCCGCCGCGCCCCGCAGCGGTGAGACGCCTCCTCGGCGGCGCCCTCGGCGCGGCCGGCCTCATCTCGCTCATCACGCTCCTCTCCCGCGGGGTGGGCTTCGTCCGGTGGCTCGTGCAGTCCTGGACCCTAGGCTCCTCCGCCACCTCCCAGGCCTACGAGACCGCCAACACCGTCCCGAACGTCCTGTTCGAGGTCGCCGCGGGCGGCGCACTCGCCGGGGCCGTCGTGCCGCTGCTCGCCGTCCCGCTCGCCCGGCACCTGCGCGACGACGTCGACCGCACCGCCTCGGCCCTGCTGACGTGGACCCTCGTGGTGCTCGTGCCGCTCGCGGGCGTGCTGGCGGCGCTCGCCGGGCCGATCGCCGGCCTCTTCGACGCCGGCGACGCGGAGATCACGAGACTCACCGCCACGATGCTGCGGATCTTCGCGCTCCAGGTCCCGCTGTACGGCGTCGGCGTCATCCTCTCCGGGGTCCTGCAGGCCCAGAAGCGGTTCTTCTGGCCGGCGTTCGCGCCCCTGCTCTCCTCCCTCGTCGTCATCGGTGCGTACCTGGCGTTCGGGGCGCTCGCCCAGGGCGCGCAGGACCGGCCCGCCGACCTGCCCGGGGCGGCCGTCGCGTGGCTCGCCTGGGGCACCACGGCCGGCGTGGCCGCCATGAGCATGTCCCAGCTCGTCCCCGTCGTCCGCTCGGGGGTGCGGCTGCGCCCGCGCACCGGCTTCCCCCCCGGGGTGGCGCGGCGGGCCCTGACCCTGGCCGGGGCGGGGCTGGGGGCGCTCCTGGCCCAGCAGGTCAGTGTCGTCGTGGTCCTCTACCTCGCCACCACCGCGGGGGAGACGGGCACGATCACGGTCTACCGCTACGCCCAGGCCGTGTACTTCCTGCCCTACGCCGTCCTCGCGGTGCCGCTGGCCACAGCCGTCTTCCCGCGCCTGTCCGAGCGCGCCGGCACGGGGGACCGGACCGGTTTCGCGGCGCTGGCCGCCGGCTCCACCCGGCTGGTGCTCGCTGGCGGGCTGGTCGGGCTCGCGGTGCTCGTCGCCGTCGCGCCGGCCGCGACCGCCGTGTTCTCCGCCGCGGACGACATGCCCGGGATGACCGCGGCCATCACCTGGTTCGCTCCGGGCGTCGTGGGCTACGCCCTCGTCTTCCACCTCTCCCGGGCGCTGTACGCCCTCGACCGCGCCCGCGCCGCCGTCGTCGCCACGGCCGCGGGCTGGGCGGCCGTGTCGCTGGCGTCCTGGGCGGGGGTGCGCCTGCTCGTACCCGACGGCGGCGACGGGCCGGCCACCCTCACGGTCCTGGCGGCCGCGTCGTCCCTCGGGATGACCCTCGCCGGGGTCCTGCTCCTCCTGGCGCTGCGGAGCGCCGGCGGCGCGGGCGCGCTGGCAGGCACGGTGCGCACGGTCGTCGTCGCGGGCGTCGGGGCGGCTGCGGGGGCGGCCGGGGGACGACTCGTCGTCGACGCCCTGCTCACCGGCGACGGCGGACCGCTCGCCGGTGCCGGCGCCGCCGTCGTCGGCGCCGTGGTGGCGACGGCCGTGACCGCCGTCGCCGTCCTGGCCGGGGACCGCGGCACCGTGCGCGGGGCGGGCCTGGGCCGGTCCGGCGGCGCGGCGTAGCCCCCGCTGGGATACTGGCGCGGACCGGACACGAGGGGGAGACCATGCGGGTGCTGCAGGTGACGGGCTCGAGCGCGGGCGGCGTGGCCCGGCACGCCCGGGAGATCAGCAGCCTCCTCGCCGCCGGCGCCCGGCCGCTGGGCACCCTGCCCGGCCCCGGCGAGCAGGAGGTCCGGGTGCTCCTCGCCGGGCCCGCGGACGTCCTCGCCCCGCTCGCCGACGACGGCACCCGGGGGGCGCGGGCCGTGCGCACCCGCGAGGTGGAGATCGCCGACCGCCCGCGCGCCCAGGACCTCGCCGCCGTCGCGGCCCTGCGCCGCCTCGCCGCGGACGCGGACGTCGTCCACGCCCACGGGCTGCGGGCCGGCGCGCTGACCGTCCTGGCCATGCGCGCCCTGAGCCCGCGCCCGCGGCTGGTCGTGACGGTCCACAACCTGCCCGTCGGCGGACCGCGCGTCCGGGCCGTCGCCGCCGCGCTCGAACGTCTCGTCGCCCGCGGAGCGGACGTCGTGCTCGGCGTGAGCGGCGACCTCGTCCAGCGCATGCGCGACCGCGGCGCCCGGCAGGTGGAGCGGGCCCTCGTCCCCGCACCGGCGCGGGTCGCCACCGGCGACGTCGACGCAGCCGAGCTGCGCTCCTCCCTCGGCCTCGCCGAGGGGGAGCGTCTGGTCCTCACCGTCGCCCGCCTCGCGCCGCAGAAGGGCCTGGACCTGCTCGTCGACGCCGCGGCCCTCCTCGACGGCCGCCCCTCCGACGGCGGCCCTCCGGACGGCGGACGCGGCCGGCACGCCGCGGGCACCCACTCCTGGCGCTGGGTGGTCGTCGGCGACGGGCCGCTTCGCGCCCGGCTGACCGACCGGGTCCGCGACGCCGGTCTTCCGGTGATCCTGGCCGGACGCCGTGAGGACGTCCCCGAGCTCCTCGCCGCCGCCGACGTCGTCGTCTCCACCGCCACCTGGGAGGGGCAGCCGATCGCCGTCCAGGAGGCGCTGCGGGCCGGCGCGCCGGTCGTGGCCACCGACGTCGGCGGGACCCGGGAGGTCACCGGCGACGCGGCGGTGCTCGTCCCCGCGGGCGACGCCGCGGCGCTCGCCGCCGGGGTCGCGGAGGTCCTGGCCGACCCCGCCCGGGCCCGGGCGCTGCGGGCCGCCGCGCGTGACCGGGCGGCCGCCCTGCCCGGGCCGGCGGAGGTCCGGGCGCAGCTCCTGCGCGTCTACACCTCCTGAGGGGCCCGCTCCCGACGCGCGGCGCGCCGGTGACGGGCGGCACGCCGCCGGACCGGGTGCGTGGGGCGCGGGGCTGCTAGTGTCGAAGTCCGTGGTGAACCATTCCGCCCGGCTCCCCGGGAACCAGTCCAGCACCCCCCGCCAGATCTTCGTCACGGGCGGGGTCGTCAGCTCGCTGGGCAAGGGGCTCACCGCCTCGAGCCTGGGCCAGCTCCTCCGCTCCCGCGGCCTGCGCGTGGTCATGCAGAAGCTCGACCCGTACATCAACGTCGACCCCGGCACGATGAACCCGTTCCAGCACGGGGAGGTCTTCGTCACCGACGACGGCACCGAGACCGACCTCGACATCGGCCACTACGAGCGCTTCCTCGACGTCGAGCTCTCCGGCAAGGCCAACGCGACGACCGGGCAGGTCTACTCCACCGTCATCGCCAAGGAGCGGCGCGGGGAGTACCTCGGCGACACCGTCCAGGTCATCCCGCACATCACCGACGAGATCAAGGCGCGGATGCGCGCCCAGGCCGACCCGGTCGACGGCGAGGAGCCGCCGGACGTCATCATCACCGAGATCGGCGGCACGGTCGGCGACATCGAGTCCCTGCCCTTCCTCGAGGCGGCCCGTCAGGTCCGTCAGGAGCTCGGGCGGGACAACGTCTTCTTCCTCCACGTCTCGCTCGTGCCCTACATCGCCGCGAGCGGTGAGCTCAAGACCAAGCCCACCCAGCACTCCGTGGCCGAGCTGCGCTCGATCGGCATCCAGCCCGACGCCATCGTGTGCCGCTCCGACCGCGACCTGCCCGAGGGCGTCAAGGTCAAGATCGCCGCGATGTGCGACGTCGACCGCGAGGCCGTCGTCACCTGCCCCGACGCGTCGAGCATCTACGAGATCCCGGCGGTCCTGCACCGCGAGGGCATCGACGCCTACGTCGTCCGGCGGCTCGGCCTGAGCTTCCGCGACGTCGACTGGACCGAGTGGGACCGGCTCCTCGAGCGGGTCCGCCACCCCACCGAGACCGTCGAGGTCGCTCTCGTCGGGAAGTACATCGACCTGCCCGACGCCTACCTCTCGGTGACCGAGGCGCTGCGTGCCGGCGGCTTCCACCACCGCGCCCGCGTGCAGATCCGCTGGGTTGCCTCCGACCTCTGCGAGACCCCCGAGGGCGCCCGCCGGGCGCTCGCCGGGGTCGACGCCGTCCTCGTCCCCGGCGGGTTCGGCGTGCGGGGGATCGACGGCAAGGTCGGCGCCCTGCGCCACGCCCGCGAGCAGCAGATCCCCACCCTCGGCATCTGCCTGGGCCTGCAGTGCATGGTCATCGAGGCCGCCCGCAACCTCCTCGGCCTGGACCGGGCGAGCTCGACCGAGTTCGACCCCGCCACGCCCGACCCGGTGGTCGCCACGATGGAGGAGCAGCTCGCCATCGTCGGCGGCGAGGGCGACCTCGGCGGCACGATGCGCCTGGGCCGCTACGAGGCGGTCCTCGAGCCCGGCTCCCTGGCCGCCGAGGTCTACGGCGCCCAGCGCGTCAGCGAGCGGCACCGCCACCGCTACGAGGTCAACAACACCTACCGGGACGCGCTCGACGGGGCCGGACTGAAGATCTCCGGCCGCTCGCCCGACTCCTCGCTGGTGGAGTTCGTCGAGCTCGACCGGACCAAGCACCCGTACTACGTCGCCACCCAGGCGCACCCCGAGTTCAAGTCCCGGCCCACCCGCGCCCACCCCCTCTTCGCCGGCCTCGTCGGTGCGGCGCTCGAGCGTCAGCGCGCCGGCCGGCTCCTCGAGGTCGAGACCCCCGAGGACGACGGCGCGACCCCCGCCCACGACGAGCCCGGGGTGCTCACACCGGCGGGCGAGGAGCTGTGAGCGTCGAGGACGTCAAGGACACCGGGCGCGAGGTCCTGCGGCGCACCCGGCTCCACGACGGCCGCGTCTTCGACCTCGTCGGCGAGGAGGTCCGTCTGGGCCCCGCGGACCCCGGCGGCGTCCTGCGCGAGTTCGTCGACCACCCCGGCGCGGTGGCCGTCGTCGCCCTGCGCGGGGACGCCGGCGCCGAGGAGGTGCTGCTCGTCCACCAGTACCGCCACCCCGTACGAGCCCTGCTCTGGGAGATCCCCGCCGGGCTGCTCGACGTCGACGGCGAGGACCACCGCGAGGCGGCCGCCCGTGAGCTGTACGAGGAGGCCGACCTCCGCGCCGAGCGGTGGGACGTGCTGGTCGACTACTTCACCTCGCCCGGCGGCTCGAGCGAGTCCTTGCGCATCTACCTCGCCCGCGACCTCACCGAGGTGCCCGACCACGAGCAGCACGAGCGGGAGGACGAGGAGCGCGACATGCCCAAGGCATGGGTGCCGCTGAGCGAGGCCGTCGCCGCCGTCCACGAGGGCCGCCTGCACAACCCGTCCGCGGTCGTGGGGATCCTCGCCGCCGACAGCGCCCGCACGCGCGGCTGGGCACCGCTGCGCGCGGTGACGGACCCGTGGATGCGTTGATGAGCGCCACCGAGGCCGCACCGCCGCGGCGCGGCGAGACCGAGGAGGAACTGTGAGAGTCGCACTGCCCGTCACCGGCACCGGACACCTCGACCCGCGGTGGGGCCGGGCCCACCTCATCGCCGTCGCCACCGTCGCCGGCGGCGCGGTCACCGACTGGCACGAGCACGAGGTCTCCTGGGACCACCTGCACGACGAGGGCGGCGAGGGTGCGCACCACGCGCGGGTGGCCCGGTTCCTCCGCGAGCAGCAGGTGGAGGCCGTCGTCGCGAACCACATGGGGCCGGGCATGACCCGCATGCTCACGACCATGGGCCTACCGACGGTCCTGGGAGCCGAGGGGGACGCCCGGATCGCCCTCGAGGCCGCGCTGGCGGAGCTCGGCGCCTCGGCCTGAGAACGGCCGGTCTCCCGGCGGGACCCGCGTCGTCACCGGCGTCGGGGGTCACGTACGCCCACGTGGGCCCCGTCACCGCCCTAGGCTCGTGCCACGGCGCGCTCGGGTCACTCCCGAGGCGCGACCGGGACGGGAAGGGCCGATGAGGGCGTCGCTGCGCACGGTCACGGTGGTCTCGGCCGCCGCACGGGTGGTGCTCGCCGGCGGCCTGGCGTTCGCCGACGTTCTCGACGCCCCGGCCCGGTGGTCACCGGCGCTGCTGTCCCGACCGGCCCGGCGCCAACCCACAACGAGCCCGCCGCCGAGGTCCCGGGCAGCACCGAGGACGTGCCGTCGGGCCGCTCCGCTGTGGAGCTACCGACCGGCGACCCGGATCCGCGACCGTCCGAGGTCCCGGTCCGCCGGGGGAACGCCCCCGACGAACGCGGCGGCGACGCCCCGGGCCCCCGAGGCGAGGACCGCACGGAGCACCCCTGACGAGCGGCCCCCGCCATCGCGAACGCGTACCTGCGCGCGAGCGCCGCGCCGGAGGTCGTCGAGGCGTGCCGGGCGGCGAACGGCACGAACAGATCCCTCGCGAGCTGGCGAGGGCGACTGGTCTCGGCCGTCGCCCACGAGTTCCGCGGCCGCACGTTCGGGCCGGACGAGGAGCACGTCGTCACCGACGTCGTCCGCAGCCGCTGCTGAGCGGCGGCCTGCCCACTGCTCAGCGCACGGCGGCCGGGACGGCCTCGCGGGAGTACATCGCCGAGCAGAGCGACGTCGTGGCCACGACCACCAGTGCCGCGCCGAGCATGTGCAGGCCGACGAGCACCTCGGGCAGGCCGGTGAAGTGCTGGACGTAGCCGATGACGCCCTCCGCGGCGACGGTGGCGAGCAGCCACGTCCAGGCGCGGCGCGCCGGGCCGAGCTCGGGCCGGTCACCCGCACGGTTCAGCAGGACGCCGCCACCTACCGCGACCCCGACGAACAGCCACACCATCCCGGAGTGGAGCCGGGTGACGAGGTAGGGGTCCAGCGCGAGCCGGGACGGCTCGTCGGCGTCCCCCGAGTGCGGGCCGGCACCGGTGACGACGGTGCCGAGGCTGACGACGGCGGCGGCGAGCACTGCCAGGGCCAGGGGCCACAACCGCAGCGCCGGCGGGGCGAGGGCCACGGCGGGCGCGTCGGCCGAGCGCAGCCGCACGAGCAGGTAGGTCGACAGCGCCACGAGGGCCAGCGAGATGAGCATGTGCGAGCCGACGACGGCCGGGTGCAGGTCCACCCACACGGTGATCCCGCCGACGACCGCCTGCAGGGCGATCCCGGCCAGCGGCCACCACGCGAGGCGGCGCACCGCCGGCCGCGAGGCCGTGGGCTCGCGGCGGTACACCGCCCACAGCAGCGCCACGGCGATGACCGAGAGCACGCCGGTGAGCGTGCGGTTGCCGAACTCGATGTAGGGGTGGATCGAGGTCGCCTCGTGGAAGACGGGGGTGAACGACCCTGGCTCGCACAGGGGCCACTGCGAGCAGCCCAGGCCGGAGCCGGTCAGCCGGACCGCGCCGCCGGTGACGATGATCCCCACCTGGGCGAGGAGGTTGGCCACCGCCAGCCCCCAGGTGAGGCGGTCCACCCGCGCGTCGCGGGCGTCGCGCCCGGGCCGGGGGGAGGTGCGGCGGGTGGCGTCGGTCGCGGAGCTCACGGCACCAGGGTACGGCGGCGCCGGGTCAGTCCCACCGGAACCACCGCGCCGCCAGCGTGCCCCCGACGACCGCCCAGAGGCCGAGCACGGCCACGGCACCGAGGTCGAGCGTGCCGGCGGTGGCAAGGGTGCGCAGCCCCTCACCGAGCGCACCGGAGGGCAGCACGGCGACGACGGCGGGCAGCGGCCCGGGCAGCGCGCCGAGCGGGGTGAGCAGCCCCCCGCCGGCCGCCATGAGCACCCACAGGAGGTTGGCGACGGCGAGTACCGCCTCGGGCCGCAGCGTCCCGCCGACGAGCATCGCCAGCGCCACGAACGCGGCCGACCCGAGCGCGAGCAGCAGCGCCGTCCCGGCGACCGCACCCGGGTCGAGGCCCGGGCGCCAGCCCAGCACGACCGCGGTGAGCGCGAGGACGAGGACCTGCACCGCCAGGACGGCCAGCACCGCGCCGAGCTTGCCCGCCAGCAGCCCGCGCGGACCGAGCGGGGTGGTGGCCAGCATCCGCATGACGCCCCACCGCCGGTCGAAGGCCACCGCGATCGCCTGGGAGGTGAACGCCGTGGAGGCCACGGCCAGGGCGAGCGCACCGGCGAGGGCGGCCGGGTGCCGGGTCTCGCCCGGCAGGGCCACGACCTCGGTACCGACGAGCAGGACGAGGGCGATGACGGGCATGACGAAGGTGAGCAGGAGCTGCTCGCCGTTGCGCAGCACGGCCGCGGTCTCGAACCGCATCTGGGCGAGGGCGCGTCGGGCGGCGAGCCGGCGCCCGGAGCCTCCATGGCGCGAGCGCCGGTTCGTGGGCTCCCGCACGGGCGCGCTCGGGGTGCTCATCGGTCCTCCTCCCGCAGCCGGCGACCGGTCAGGTCGAGGAAGGTGTCCTCGAGGGTGCGCCGGTGCACCGTGACCCCGGCGGCGCCCAGGCCGGCCGCGACCAGCGCCGCCGTGACGGCGGAGAGGGCGCCCGCGTCCAGCGGCCCAGCGACGGACACCCGGACCAGGCCCGCAGCGACGGCCACCTCCACCCCCGGAAGGGCCTCCAGCGCGCCGCGCACGTCCTCGGGCGCCGTGCCCGGCGGCGGGCTCACCACCACCTGGGAGCCGCCGGTCAGCTCGGCCGGCGTGCCCTCGGCGATGACGCGCCCGTCGTCGATGACGACGACGTGGTCGGCCAGCTCCTCGGCCTCGGTCATGAGGTGGGTGGTCAGGACGATCGAGGTGCCGGCGGCGCGGAGCTCGCGCAGCAGGTCCCACACGGCCAGTCGTGACTGGGGGTCCAGGCCGGCGGACGGCTCGTCGAGGAAGACCAGCTCGGGCCGTCCCGCCACGGCGACGGCGAGGGCGAGGCGCTGGCGCTGACCACCGGACAGACGCCGCACGGGGGTCCCGCGGACGTCGGTCAGGCCGAGCCGGGCGAGCAGGCCGCCGGTGTCGACCGGGTCGGTGTGGAGGGCTGCGACGTGGTCCAGGACCGCGCCGGCGCGCGGGGCCATCGGCAGGCCGCCGTCCTGGAGCATGACGCCCACCCGCTCGCGCAGCCGGGCGGCCGCCCCGGGCGCGGCCCGGTCGAGCCCCAGGACCTCCACGGTGCCGCCGTCGGGACGGCGCAGCCCCTCGCAGCACTCCACCGTGGTGGTCTTGCCCGCACCGTTGGGGCCCAGGACGGCGGTGATGCGCCCGGCGGCGGCGGTGAGGTCGAGGTCGCGCACGACCTCGCGCGGGCCGTACGCCTTGCGCAGGCCACGCACCCGCAGGGCGGCGGCGGGCGGGGCGGGGGAGCCCACGCCCGCCGGTGGGCCGCTCGGGCCCGCCAGTGGACCGCTCGTGCGCACCGGGGCGGGCGCGCCCGCCGGGGCGGGTGTGGGCGTGTCCTGGGCGGGCCTGAGGACGTCGCCGGCGGCAGGGTCGAGGGCGGGCACGGGCCCAGAGTAGGCGGGGGCGCGGCCGGTGACGGACCGCACGGCCGGGTGAGGTTCCCCTTGCTTGCCTCGATCCATTTAAGGCACGACAATGTTTCCTATTGCGTGTCGTCGCCGGCGACCGCACGTCGAAGCACCGCACGCCCACGAGGGGAGGTCCGCGCCCATGAGCGTCCCGGAGTCACGTCCCGTCGCGCCGCACGACGGCGAGGCCTCCACCCGCGAGCGGGTGCTCGAGCTCGTCGTCGAGCAGGGCCCCGTCAGCGCCGCCACCCTCGCCCGGGTGCTGCACCTGACGCCCGCGGCGGTCCGCCGCCACATCACCCACCTCGAGGACCACGGCCAGGTCGTCGTCCACGACCCCGCCGGGCTCGGTGCCCGCGGCCGGGGCCGGCCCGCGCGTCACTACGTGGCCACCGACGCCGGACGGGCGGTCCTGTCCGACGCGTACTCCGACCTCGCCACCCACGCCCTGGCGTTCCTCCGCCAGGTGGCCGGCGCCGACGCCGTCGAGGCGTTCGCCGCCTCGCGGGTGAGCGAGCTCGAGAAGCGCTACGCCTCGATCCTCGAGTCCGCCGGCCCCGCCCCCGCCGAGCGGGTCCACGCCCTGGCCGAAGCCCTGACCTCCGACGGCTACGCCGCCACCACCCGCACCGCAGGCACCGCCGGGCTCGCCCTGCAGCTGTGCCAGGGCCACTGCCCGGTGCAGGACGTCGCCGAGGAGTTCCCCCAGCTGTGCGAGGCCGAGACCCAGGCCTTCTCGCGCCTGCTGGGCGTGCACGTCCAGCGCCTGGCCACCCTCGCGGGCGGCGGGCACGTCTGCACCACACACGTCCCTCTGACCGCCGTCCGGCCGCGCACCACGCGGGTGGGCGGCGCGCAGGAGGCAGCCCGGACCACCACGCCGCCGACCGGCGACGTCACGGAAGGAATCTGATGACCAGTCCCACCCAGCAGGAGGTCACGGCCGCGCCGATGACCCAGGACGAGACGATCGCCTCCATCGGCAACTACAAGTTCGGCTGGCACGACGCCGACGAGGCCGGCATGAACGCGCGTCGCGGCGTCGACGCCGACGTCGTGCGGAACATCTCCGCCCTGAAGGACGAGCCGGAGTGGATGACCAAGCGCCGGCTCAAGGCGCTGAGCCTCTTCGACAAGAAGCCCATGCCCAGCTGGGGCGCCGACCTCTCCGGCATCGACTTCGACAACATCAAGTACTTCGTGCGGTCCACCGAGAAGCAGGCCACCAGCTGGGAGGACCTGCCCGAGGACATCAAGAACACCTACGACCGGCTCGGCATCCCCGAGGCGGAGAAGCAGCGCCTCGTCGCCGGCGTCGCCGCGCAGTACGAGTCCGAGGTGGTCTACCACCAGATCCGTGAGGACCTCGAGGCCAAGGGCGTGCTCTTCCTCGACACCGACACCGGCCTGCGCGAGCACCCGGAGATCTTCGAGGAGTACTTCGGCTCGGTCATCCCCGCCGGGGACAACAAGTTCGCCTCGCTCAACACCGCGGTGTGGTCCGGCGGCTCGTTCGTCTACGTCCCCAAGGGCGTGCACGTCGAGATCCCGCTGCAGGCCTACTTCCGCATCAACACCGAGAACATGGGCCAGTTCGAGCGGACGCTCATCATCGCCGACGAGGGCTCCTACGTGCACTACGTCGAGGGCTGCACCGCGCCGATCTACGACTCGGACTCCCTGCACTCCGCCGTCGTGGAGATCATCGTCAAGAAGGACGCCCGGGTGCGGTACACGACCATTCAGAACTGGTCGACCAACGTGTACAACCTCGTCACCAAGCGCGCCACGGTCGAGGCCGGCGGCACCATGGAGTGGATCGACGGCAACATCGGCTCCAAGGTCACCATGAAGTACCCGGCCGTCTACCTCATGGGCGAGCACGCCCGCGGGGAGACCCTGTCCATCGCCTTCGCCGGCGAGGGCCAGCACCAGGACACCGGGTCCAAGATGGTCCACCTGGCGCCGAACACCTCGTCCTCGATCGTGTCGAAGTCGGTGGCCCGCAGCGGCGGCCGCGCGTCCTACCGGGGCCTCGTCCAGGTCCTCGAGGGCGCCACGCATAGCAAGTCCAACGTGCTGTGCGACGCCCTGCTCGTGGACCAGATCTCCCGCTCGGACACCTACCCCTACGTCGACGTGCGCGTCGACGACGTCGAGATGGGCCACGAGGCCACCGTCTCGAAGGTGAGCGAGGACCAGCTGTTCTACCTCATGTCCCGGGGCATGCCCGAGTCCGAGGCCATGGCGATGATCGTGCGCGGGTTCGTCGAGCCGATCGCCCGCGAGCTCCCCATGGAGTACGCCCTCGAGCTCAACCGCCTCATCGAGCTGCAGATGGAAGGGGCCGTCGGCTGATGACCGCGACCACCGAGAACCTGACCACCGACCACTCCCGGGCCGTCGCCGACGGCGCGCACAGCCACGGCCGCGGCGGCACCCCCGAGGCCTCCCGCGCGGACCGGAAGAGCTCCTTCGCGCTCGCCGACTTCGTCGTGCCCACCGGGCGCGAGGAGGACTGGCGCTTCAGCCCGGTCGACCGTCTCCAGCGGCTCTTCGCCGGCGCCCTCACCGGCGCCGGGCCGGTGGTCACCGCGGAGAAGGACACCGCCGTGACCGTCGAGCGCGTGGGGCGCGACGACGCCCGCCTGGGCGTGACCGGCGCCCCCGGCGACCGGGTGGCGGCCGCCGCGTGGGAGTCCTTCGGCGAGGCCACCGTCGTCACGGTCCCGCGCGGGCACGTCGATGGCCGGCACACCTACCTCGCGGTCAACGGCGACAGCGCCGACCCGGCCGCCGAGCACCTGCTCGTCGTCGCCGAGGAGCTCTCCGAGTCCCTCGTGGTCCTGGACCACTCCGGCACCGCCGAGCTCGCCCAGACCGTCGAGGTCGACGTCCGCGACGGCGCCCACCTCACCCTGGTCTCCATCCAGGACTGGGAGGAGGGCGCGGTGCACCTGGCCGCGCACCGGATCCGCATGGGCCGCGACGCGCACCTCCGGCACATCGTCGTCACCCTCGGCGGCGACGTCGTCCGGGTCACCACCGACGCGGCGTTCACCGCGCCCGGGGCGGACGTGGAGCTGCTCGGGCTGTACTTCACCGACGCCGGCCAGCACCAGGAGCACCGGCTCTTCGTCGACCACGCGGTCCCGAGCTGCAAGTCCCGCGCCACCTACAAGGGCGCCCTGCAGGGTGACGGCGCGCACTCGGTGTGGGTGGGCGACGTCCTCATCCGCAAGGAGGCCGAGGGCACCGACACCTACGAGCTCAACCGCAACCTCGTGCTGACCGAGGGCGCACGGGCGGACTCCGTGCCGAACCTGGAGATCGAGACCGGCGAGATCGAGGGGGCCGGGCACGCCAGCGCCACGGGCCGCTTCGACGACGAGCAGCTGTTCTACCTGCGCTCGCGCGGCATCCCCGAGGCCGACGCCCGCCGCCTCGTGGTGCGCGGCTTCTTCGCCGAGCTCATCAACCAGATCGGCGTCCCGCTCGTCCAGGAGCGCCTCATGGCGGCCATCGAGGCCGAGCTCGACAAGACCATGGAGGCCGCCGCCCGATGAGCGCCCAGCACGCCTGCGACACCGGCGACCTCGAGCCCGGCGAGGCCATGCGCCTCGACCTCGAGGACGCCGACGGAAGGCCCCTTCCCGTCGCGCTCGTGCGCGACGAGGACGGCGACTTCCACGCCATCTCCGACATCTGCTCCCACGGGCAGGTGAGCCTCTCGGACGGCGAAGTCGAGGGCTGCGCGATCGAGTGCTGGCTGCACGGGTCGACCTTCGACCTGCGCACCGGCCGACCCCTGAGCCTGCCGGCCACCCAGCCGGTGCCCGTCTACCCCGTGACCCTGGACGGCCCGCGTGTGCTGGTCGACGTCGACGCCCCCGTCGACGTCCCCGCCCGCTGACCGCCTCGAAGAGAAGAGAAGAGACGCATGTCCACCCTTGAGATCAAGAACCTCCACGTCAGCGTCGAGACCAACGACGGCCCCAAGCCGATCCTGCGCGGCGTCGACCTGACCATCTCCTCCGGCGAGATCCACGCCATCATGGGCCCCAACGGCTCGGGCAAGTCCACCCTGGCGTACTCCATCGCCGGGCACCCCAAGTACACCGTCACCGACGGCGAGGTGCTCCTCGACGGGGAGAACGTGCTGGAGATGAGCGTCGACGAGCGCGCCCGCGCCGGCATGTTCCTCGCCATGCAGTACCCGGTCGAGGTCCCCGGCGTCACGGTGTCGAACTTCCTGCGCACCGCCCGGACCGCCATCTCCGGCGAGGCCCCGCCGCTGCGCAAGTGGGTCGGCGACGTCAAGGACGCCATGACCAAGCTCCGCATGGACCCCGAGTTCGCCCAGCGCGACGTCAACCACGGCTTCTCCGGCGGTGAGAAGAAGCGTCACGAGATCCTCCAGATGGAGCTCCTCGCGCCGAAGTTCGCCATCCTCGACGAGACCGACTCCGGCCTGGACGTCGACGCCCTGCGCGTGGTCTCCGAGGGCGTCAACCGCGTGCACGCCGCGACCGGGCTGGGCGTCATGCTCATCACCCACTACACGCGCATCCTCAACTACATCAAGCCCGACTTCGTCCACGTCTTCGTCGACGGCCGCATCGCCGAGCAGGGTGGCCCCGAGCTCGCCGAGCGGCTCGAGGCCGAGGGCTACGACCGCTTCCTCACCCCCGCGGTCTGAAGGGTCTGACCACCACATGACCGCCGGGACCTCCCTGGCCGGCCGTGAGGCCGCCGGCCCCGCCCGCTCATTGAGCGCGGCGGAGCTGGCGGCCGTGCGCGCCGACTTCCCCGTGCTGGGGCGGACCGTGCGCGAGCGCCCGCTCGTCTACCTCGACAGCGCCGCGACCGCGCAGAAGCCGCAGTGCGTCATCGACGCCGAGGTCGAGTTCTACGAGCGGCACAACGCCGCGGTCCACCGCGGGGCGCACGCCCTCGCCGAGGAGGCCACCGAGGCCTTCGAGGGCGCCCGGGCCGCCGTCGCGGCGTTCGTCGGGGTCGACCCCGACGAGATCGTCTGGACCAAGAACGCCACCGAGGCGCTCAACGTCGTCACCTACGCGATCTCCAACGCCTCCCTCGGCCGCGGGGGAGAGGCTGCCCGGCGCCTCGCGGTGGGGCCCGGGGACGAGATCGTCGTCACCGAGGCCGAGCACCACGCCAACCTCGTCCCGTGGCAGGAGCTGTGCGCCCGGACCGGGGCGACGCTGCGCTGGATCGGGCTGACCGACGACGGCCGGCTCGACCCGGCCACCTACGGCGTCATCACCGAGCGGACGAGGGTCGTGGCGCTGACCCACGCCTCCAACGTCACCGGCGCCGTCAGCCCCGTGGCCGACGTCGTCGCCCTGGCCCGCGGGGTCGGTGCGCTGGTCGTCCTCGACGCCTGCCAGTCCGTGCCGCACCTGCCGGTCGACCTGCGCGCCCTCGACGTCGACCTCGCTGCCTTCTCCGGGCACAAGATGCTCGGCCCCACCGGGGTGGGCGTCCTCTACGGCCGACGTGAGCTCCTCGCCGCCATGCCGCCGGTCCTCACCGGCGGGTCGATGGTCCAGGTCGTGACGATGGAGTCCTCGACGTACGCCGACGCCCCCGCGCGGTTCGAGGCCGGCACCCAGATGGTCGCCCAGGCCGTCGGGCTCGGCGCCGCCGCGGGCTACCTCGCCGAGCTGGGCATGGGCGCCGTCGCCGAGCACGAGGCCAGGCTCACCCGGCTGCTGCTCGACGGCGTCGCCTCCGTCCCCGGGGTGCGGATCGTGGGGCCCGCCGACGCCGCCGACCGGCTCGCCGTCGTCTCCTTCACCGTTGACGGCGTGCACCCGCACGACGTCGGGCAGGTCCTCGACGACTCCGGCATCGCCGTGCGGGTCGGGCACCACTGCGCCCAGCCCGTCCACCGCCGGCTCGGGGTGCCCTCCAGCGCCCGGGCCTCGGCCGGGGTGTACACCACCGCCGAGGAGATCGAGGCCTTCGTCGAGGCCCTCGGGCGGGTCCGTCACTTCTTCGGGGTGGACCATGGCTGACGCGATGGAGCAGCTCTACCAGCAGGTCATCCTCGACCACTCCCGCGCCCGGCACGGCGCGGGGGAGATCGAGCCCTTCGACGGGCAGTCCTTCCAGGTGAACCCCACCTGCGGGGACGAGGTCACCCTGCGCGTGCGCATGGACCACTCCACCCCGACCCCGCGTATCGCCGAGGTCGGCTGGGTCGGTCAGGGGTGCTCGATCTCGCAGGCCTCGCTGTCCATCCTCACCGGTCTGGTCACCGGACAGGACGTCGCCACGACCGACCGGCTGGGCGAGACGTTCCGCGACCTCATGCACGGTCGGGGCGTCCCGCTCGAGACCGGGCGGCAGGAGTCCCTCGAGGACGCCGCCGCCCTCACCGGGGTGGCACGCTACCCCGCCCGCATCAAGTGCGCGCTGCTGGGCTGGATGGCCCTGCGCGACGCGCTCGCCCACGCCCTGACGGCCGAGCCGTCCACCCAGAAGGAGGACTCATGACCGAGACCACGAACCCCACGGCGGCCGGCCCGTCGCCCACCACCGCCGCCGACGTCGAGGAGGCTCTGCGCGACGTCATCGACCCCGAGCTCGGGATCAACGTCGTCGACCTCGGCCTCGTCTACGGCGTCACCGTGGACCAGAACAACGAGGCGATCATCGACATGACGCTGACCTCGGCCGCGTGCCCGCTGACCGACGTCATCGAGGACCAGGCCGCCGTGGCCCTCGAGGGCCTCGTCACCGGCCAGCGGATCAACTGGGTGTGGATGCCGCCGTGGGGCCCGGAGAAGATCACGCCCATCGGCCGTGAGCAGCTGCGGGCGCTCGGCTTCAACGTCTGAGATTTTTAGACGGTGTCCCGCTGATCGCCTGATCAGCGAAGATGCTGCCTGACCTGCGACGATACCCTTTTCCGTCGGGGACCCAGGTGGACTGAAAGGCCCTGTCAGGGCACTTCATTCCCCCACAGTTCCCCCACAGATCTCGGTCCGTTTGCGCAGGCCGGAGCCCAGATCGTCGGCGCTGTCGGGTGTGCGATTCCCCCACCAGAGGAGGTCCCGGCGGGACACCTGATGGGTGGAGGCACACCCATGACCGAGAAGCACGGACGAAAGCGGACCTTCGGCGAGCTCGAGCGGCGCAAGAGCCGGCAGGCTGGCGCGGTCACCGGCTGGCGTGCCCGCTACACCGGGCCCGACCTGATGCGCCACTCGCGCAACTTCGGCGACAAGATGGCCGCCGAGGCCTGGCTCAACGCCGAGCGGCTCCTGATCGACCGCGACCTGTGGACCCCACCGCGCGACCGTGAGCGCCGCGCCCGGCTGGCTGCCCAGCGCGGGATCACGTTCGCCGAGTGGGCGGAACGATCCATCGCCGGCAAGCAGCTCCGCCCCTCGACCCGCTATCGGTACGAGCAGACACTGCGCAAACGCGTGCTGCCCGATCTCGGCGACATCCCGCTGCGGGACCTGTCGCGGTTGGACGTCACCAACTGGTACACGAAGATGCGGGCTCAGTTGGCCGCCGAGGCGAGGGCCGCACAGCGCAAGGGCGAAGGCCGTGGGGCGGCGTTCTCCGCCTACCAGGTGCTGTCCTCGGTGCTGAACGACGCCGTCGACCACGAGCTCCTTGAAACTTCGCCGGCCCGCGTCAAGGGGGCACTGCGGTACGACGCCGTCCACGAACCCGTGGTGCTGACACCGGAGCAGATGTGGACGTTGCACGAGCTGATGCCGGACTACCTAGCAGCACTGGTGCCGTTGGCGGCGACGACCGGGCTGCGTCACGGTGAGCTGCGGGCACTGCGGCGCCGGCACCTGGACCTGCGCGACCCGGCACGCGCCGTCGTGCAGGTGCGGGGGACCGCGGCCAACAACAGGGTCCGTGGCAGGTTCAACGAGATCGGAGAACCCAAGACGAAGGCATCCCGGCGGGACGTAGCCATCCCGTCGTTCGTCGTGCCGATCCTGCAGGCTCACCTCGAGAATCACGCACAGCCCGGTGACGACGGCTTCGTCTTCGTCGGACGGAAAGGCGCCGTGCTGCACGCGTCCGTCGTCGAGTCGAACTGGCAGACCGTGCGCAAGCAGGTGGGATTGGACGACCTGCACATCCACGACCTGCGGCACACGGCGCTGACATGGGCCGCGCGTTCGGGTGCGACGTTGGCTGAGCTGATGGCGATCGCGGGCCACAAGAACCCCACCATCGCGCTGCGCTATCAGCACATCGGCGACGAGGAACGTCGCCACGCCATCGCCGAGAAGGTGGGGGCGGCCTTCACCGACGAGCTCGCCCAGCGGCGTGCTCGGCGTGTGACGGGCGTGGAAGGGGTTGCGCGGTCGGTGGGCTCAGGCGGACAGGGAGGGCCCCAAGGGGCAGGGGCGCACACCTCCGATGTGACGGACTGACAATGCGGTCCACACACCACCAGGAGGCACCAGATGGGCACGAATCGTCCGGCGACCACGCGGGTGCCGAGCGGCAAGCTCGTCGCACTCGCCGACGCCGCTGCAGAGTTCAGCGTCTGTACCAAGACAATCCGGCGACGCATCGCCGACGGCACGGTCACCGGATACAAGGTCGGCCGC
Organism: Georgenia muralis; assembly: GCF_003814705.1. Taxonomy (NCBI): domain Bacteria; kingdom Bacillati; phylum Actinomycetota; class Actinomycetes; order Allobogoriellales; family Allobogoriellaceae; genus Georgenia; species Georgenia muralis. The sequence goes on from NZ_RKRA01000001.1 coordinate 2,774,005, forward strand.
GTCATCCGGGTCGACCTCGAGGAGCTCCGCCGGGCGCTCGTCATCAAGATCCCGACGGCGCGGTGAAAGCCGCGCCCGGCGTCTCGTCCTTCAAGGTCACGAGGCAGCACCCGCCCCGGTGACCGCCGAGATCATCGAGTCACTCGCTCCTCGTGACAGCGGCAACGACGAGAGGTGAACGCCGGACGTGGTGGTGAGGAGTCCTCACCACCGTTCTCTTCCCCCGAGGTGCCGTCTCCACTGAAGCGCACTTGGCGGGGGTGGTGGCCGCGTTCGCGGTGGTGACGAGTCGTCACCACCGTTCTCTTCCCCCGAGGTCGGCGTCTCCACCAAAGCGGGTCGCCTGCCCGGCGGACGGCTGTGCGTCCGCGGTCGTGATGACTCATCACCACCGTCTGTTCCCCCGCGGTGGCCGGCGTCGGCGTGCATCGCGTTGCTGGTGTCCGGCTCGCGTGTGCGATCTCGGGTTGCATGGGACTTACTCTCGCGTGGGTGCGTTGCCGAGAACGTACGGGGTGGCTGACCCCGTACGCACCCCGTACGCACCCCGTACGCACCATGACGGCGCATATCGGCCCAGGTCAGGGTGCGTACGGGGAGAAGGTCGGCGTGTGTTGGTGACCGGACTGAAGTTCCCTCCTCTCCGCCTTCTTGCGGTAGCTCGTCGACCAGCGCGCCCATGCCGGCAAACGGCGCCCGAGAAGGCCTGTTCGACTACCAGGTGTGCCGCCCACGCCAGAGGCCAAGCCACCGTGTCTGCCGGACGTCCGGCGCCGACCGGAGACGCGGTGGCGGAGCCGACCCCTGCGTGGACGGCTCGCCTGCGTCTTCGGCCACTCGGTCGGCGTGGTTCGAGACGGCCTCGTGGTTGTGGTCTTCACACCTCTGGCACCCGAGGCGCACCTGGTGGGTGTGACGGTCTCGATGAGGGTGGTCTCGGCGGGCAAGGGGTACGGGTACCTGCTCCGGTCGGTCGTGCGGGGCGACGGGGACGCCGCCCGGGCGACCGCGCTCACGCGGTACTTCGCCGAGGCCGGCACCCCGCCGGGGGTGTGGCTGGGAAAGGGCGTCGCGTACTTCGGAACCGGCGAGCTGCGCCCGGGCATGACGGTGACACCCGAGCAGCTGCAGACGCTGCTGGGCCGCGGCAACGACCCCGTCACCGGGGAGAGCCTCGGCCTGCCGTTTCGGGAGTACCCGTCCGTGGCGGAGCGCACGGCGGCGCTGACCGCGCGGGTGGACCGGTTCCTGCCGGCGGGGGAGTTCGAAGCCGAGGTGACTCGGATCCAGGCCGAGCAGGCCGTCCGCGGGTCGCAGACCGCAACCGCCGGCTTCGACCTGACGTTCTCCGTCCCGAAGTCGGTGTCCGTGCTGTGGGGCCTGGCGGACGCGAACACCCAGGAGCTGATCGTCGCGGCGCACCATGTCGCCGTGACCGAGGTGCTCGACCTGTTCGAGCGGGAGGTCGCCGCGACCCGCACCGGCCACGCCGGGATCGCGCAGGTGCCGGTCGTCGGGGTCGCCGCGGCGGCGTACGACCACTGGGACTCGCGCGCGAACGACCCGCAGCTCCACACGCACGTGGTGGTGTCGAACAAGGTCATGGCCGCCCATGACGGGCGGTGGCGGACCCTGGACTCCCGGGCCGTCCACCACGCAATCGTCGCGTTGTCTGAGCACTACAACGCCGTACTGGCCGACCGGCTCACCGGCACGTTCGGGCTGTCCTGGGAGCGGCGCGAACGCGGTGAGGACCGCACCGGCCAGTGGGAGATCCGCGGCGTCAGTGAAGCCCTGATCGGTGAGTTCTCCAGCCGGGCCCGGGCGATCGACGTCGCCACCGACGCGAAGATCACCGCCTACGTGGCCGAGCACGGCCACCGCCCCACCGGGCGGCGGATCGTCCAGCTGCGTGCGGAGGCCACCCTGGACACCCGCCCCGAGAAGACCATCCGCGCCCTGTCTGAGCTGACTGCCGAGTGGCGGACACGCGCGCAGCAGATCCTCCGGGGTGACCCGACCGAGTGGACACGCACTCTCACCACCCGAGAGCCGGCGCGGGCGCTCACCTTGGAGTCGGTGCCGATGTTCCTGATCGACCAGGCCGCCGCCGACGTCGTGGACGCCGTGTCGGACCGACGGTCGACCTGGCGGCACTGGAACCTGTGGGCCGAGGCGTCGCGCCGCACCATGGGCTGGCGCTTCGCCACCGCCGCGGACCGCGAACAGGCGGTCGCGCTCATCACCGACGCCGCCACCCGGCGGTCGGTGGTCTTGACGCCCGCCGAGGTCGCCACCACCCCGACCGGGATGCGGGGCGGCGACGGCACCAGCACCCTGCGGCCCCGGCACTCCATGTACTACTCGAGCGAGCGGCTGCTCGCCGCGGAGGACCGGCTGCTCACCCTGGCCGAGGACCGCACCTCGTCCCTTGTCGTCGCTGGCCACGTCGTCGAGACCGTGACTGGCGGCCGGGGTGGCGGTGCGGTGGTCGACGGCGAGCAGGCCGCCGCGCTCGCCCGTGTCCTGTCCTCGGGGCGGCGGCTGGACGTGCTGGTCGGTCCGGCCGGGGCCGGGAAGTCCACCGCGATGGCCGCCCTGGCCGGTGCCTGGACCGCGGCGCACGGGCCCGGGTCCGTGGTCGGGATGGCGCCGTCGGCCGCCGCCGCGCAGGTGCTCGCCCAGGACATCGGCCTCGGGTGCGACAACACCGCCAAGTGGGTCCACGACCACGCCCGCGGCAGGGCGGACTTCCGCCCACGCCAGCTCGTCATCCTCGACGAGGCCACCCTCGCCTCCACCCGCACCGTGGAGACCATCGCCACCCGCGCAGGAGAGGTCGGGGCGAAGGTCGTGCTCGTCGGCGATCCGGCCCAGCTCCAGTCCGTCGACGCCGGCGGAGCATTCAACATGCTCGTCCAGGCCCGCGACGGCGACCTGGCACAGCTGGTGGAGGTGCGGCGCTTCGTCCACGAGTGGGAGAAGCACGCCTCCCTCGCCCTGCGTGACGGCGACCCGACCGCGATCGACGCGTACGCCGCCCACCGCCGCATCCTCGAGGGCACCACCGAGGCCATGGTCGACGCCGCCTACCAGGCGTGGCAGCACGAGCTGCAGACGGGGATGTCGTCCATCCTGGTGACCGAGGCTGCGGAGTCCGTGCGGCAGCTTAACGAGCGGGCCCGCGCCGAACGCATCCAGGCGGGCGTCACGTCCACGCTGCGCGAGGTCGGGCTGCGGGAGGAGGCTCGCGCGTCGGTGGGTGATGTGGTCATCACGCGCCGCAACGACCGGCGCCTGCGCACCAGCGAAGGCACCTGGGTCCGCAACGGCGACCGCTGGACCGTCACCCACGTCGGCCGCGACGGGACGCTCGACGTCCACCGAGCCGCCGACCTTGCTGGCGCGAGCGTGAGGCTGCCGGCCGGGTACGTCGCCAGGCACGTCGACCTCGGCTACGCCGTCACCGCCCACCGCGCCCAGGGCCTGACCGTCGACACCGCGCACGTGGTCGTCTCTCCGTCGACCACCCGCGAGAACCTGTACGTGTCGATGACCCGCGGCCGCCACGCCAACACCGCCTACGTCGCCCTCGACCAGCCCGATCCCCTCCACGCCACCCCGGCCGAGACCGGCACTTCCGCCCGCACGGTGCTGTTCGGGGTGCTCAACCACTCCGGGCTCGAGCTCTCCGCCCACCAGACCACCACCGCCGAACAGGAACGCTGGACCGGCATCGCCCAGCTCGCCGCCGAGTACGAGACCATCGCCACCACCACCCAGCAGGACCGCTGGACCCGGCTCGTCACCGACACTCTCACCGGCGCGGGCGGGCTCACGACGGCCGAAGCCGCCCAGGCCACTGAGTCTGAGGCCTTCACCGTCCTCACCGCCGAGCTGCGCCGCGCCGAGGCCAACCACCACGACGTCGACACCCTCCTGCCGCGCCTCGTCGCCCAGCGCACCCTGCTCGACGCCGACGACATCGCCGCCGTCCTCACCGCCCGCCTCGCCCGAGCCACGGCGCGGCCCGCTCCCGGGACGACCCCAGATCTCGTCGCCGGCATCTTCCCCGCCGCGTCCGGGCCGATGCCCGCCGACTTCGCCCGCGCCCTGGCCGAACGCCGCCAGCTCATCGAGACCCGCGCTCAAACCCTCGCCGAAGCCGCGGTTCGCGACCGGGCAGCCTGGGTGTCCCGCATCGGAGGGAGGCCGCACAGTGCCGGCGACCGGGAACGGTGGCTGGCCGAGCTGGCCGTCATCGCCGCCTACCGCGACCGGTACGCCATCACCAGCCCCGCACCGCTCGGCGCCTCCACCCAGACCCTCGCCCAGGGACGCGACCGGCACCGAGCCGCCCAAGCCCTTCACCGCGCCCATATCGGCTCTTCGGGGGATTGTCCGAACAACGGTGTAAGTGGCTCGACACGCCGACCGGCTGGTTGGCGAGGAGGGGTCAGTGATGACCGAAACACTGGCGGGCGTGAGCCCATCGAGTACTGAGGAGCTGCTCGAGCAGCCCTCGCTCGCGGAGGCGGCCGTGGCCGGCGCCGCGGGCAGCGAAGATGTCGACGGTCCTGGTGAACTGGCAGAGCCCTCGACGGAAGAACTCGGTATTGCCCGAGAGCTGGTTCGTTCAGCTCGGGCGCGTGGGGTCGCGATGACCGGGCCGGGCGGGATGCTCAAGGCGTTGACCAAGATGGTGATTGAGACCGCCCTGGGCGAAGAGCTGACCGATCACCTCGGCTATGAGAAGCACGAGCCGACCGGCCGCGGGAGTGGCAACTCCCGCAACGGGGACCGGGTCAACACGGTGCTGACCGACAACGTCGGACTGGTGCAGATCGAGGTTCCTCGGGACCGCGACGGCACCTTCGACCCCGTCATCGTCAAGAAGCGCCAATGGCGTCTCGGTGGGGTCGACACGATCGTGCTGTCGTTGGTCGCCAAGGGGTTGACCACCGGCGAGGTCTCAGCGCACTTAGAGGAGATCTACGGCGCCTCGCTGAGCAAGGACACGATCAGTCGGATCACCGACCGGGTGCTGACCGAGATGACCGACTGGGCGGCGCGGCCGCTGGAGAAGGTCTACGCCGCGGTGTTCATCGACGCCATCTACGTCAAGGTCCGCGACGGCCAGGTCGCCAACCGGCCCTTCTACGCGGCCATCGGCGTCGACCTGGCCGGCCACAAGGACGTCCTCGGAATCTGGGCCGGCGCCGGTGGCGGGGAGTCGGCGAAGTTCTGGCTGCAGGTCCTCTCGGAGCCGAAGAACCGGGGCGTCGAGGATGTGTTCTTCGTCGTCTGCGACCGTCTCAAGGGGCTGCCGGACTCGGTCGGTGCGGTGGTTCCCCAGGCGGTGGTGCAGACCTGCATCATCCACCTGATCCGCAACACCTTCCGAAATGCCTCGAAGAAGTACTGGGGCCAGATCGCTACCGACCTCAAGCCGATCTACCGAGCCCCCTCACGGGAGGCCGGGTGGGCGGCGTTTGAGAAGTTCGAGCAGAAGTGGGACAAGCCCTACCCAGCGATCGGGCAGCTGTGGCGCAGACGCCTGGGAGCAGTTCGTGCCGTTCTTGGACTGCGACGCCGAGATCCGCACCGTGCTGTGCTCGACGAACGCGATCGAGTCGTGTCGCTGAACGCCCGCTACCGGCGCGCGGTCACCGTCCGGGGCCACCTCCCGACCGAGCAGGCGGCGATGAAGTGTCTCTACCTGGTGACTAGGTCACTGGACCCCAAAGGAACCGGGCAGACACGATGGACCGTGCGCTGGAAGCCAGCGCTCAACGCATTCGCGATCACCTTCGGCGATCGGATGCCTAAGGGCAGAGAACCACTGATGAGGACCGCTGCATACACCGTTAGTCGGACAGACCCCGCGAGCGGCACCACGTCGTGTCGCAGCACGTAGGTGCTGGCGGAGGGGCGACGTGGTCATCGTCGCTCGCCCGAGTGCGGGCCGCTGCGTCCCGACGGTGGGGGCGGGCTGGCGAGGGCCGTCTCGACGGCCGCTTTGAGGAGGCGCTCGAGCGGCCCGCGCCCCAGAAAGTGCCGCCACGACCACGCGCCGGTCAGGGCGGTCACGATGAACCAGACCAAGACCGCGTTCGACTGAGGGTTCCAGACCACGTCGTTGCCGAGCAGGAAGATGGCGACGACCTGCAGGGAGTACACGGTCAGCGGCATGGCTCCCGTGGCTGCTACCGGGGCGAGACCGCTGGCCAGGGCCCGACCGTACCTAGCCGTCGGCCGGGTCAGCAGCAGGCAAAGACCGATGACCGCGAGGGAGGTGCCGCCGTTTCCGATCACCTCAAGGGTGGAGTTGTCGTGCGCCGCGGCACTGACCAGACGCCGCGTCAGGGGCGCGGCATCGGGCTCGAGGGAGTCCTGCGCGAGGCGCGAGGTGCCCCATCCAAGGCATGCGAGGGCGATGCCGGCACCCACCAGGACCGTTTGGGTCCGGACCCGGGACAGGTCGCTGCGGCCCACAGCCATGCCGGGGAGGACGTAGGCCAGGAAGACGAGCGCGGGGTAGGGGCCGGTGACGAGTTCGTCCATCGGCAGCCGGACCGGGTCGGACAGGCCGATCAGGCGCGCGAGCACACTCGGCAGGCCGTCAGCGGTCGGGGTGGTCAGAGCAAAGATCACCGTCGGGGAGATCACCGCGGCGGCGACGGCGCCCACCACCAGCCACCGACGACGCAGACGTAAGAAGGGGATAGCGAGGGCGAACAGCACCGCGTACGCCGGCAGGATGACCAGCACCGGGGTGCCCAGGGCGACGAGCAAGACGCCGATGAGAAGAAGAACTCCCGCGCGGACAAGCGCTGCGAGCCGCGCCCGGATCAGCCCCACCCCCGAGGGAAGGACCTGGCGGCCGCTGGTCAGTGCGAGGGAGACGCCGGCGAGCAACGCGAAGAGCGCGGAGGAGCGCCCGTCCGCGATGACGAACCACTCCGGGTCGTGCCGACCGCCTGGCCCCTCGTCACCAAGGTGGGCGACGAACATGCCCAGGACCGCCAGACCGCGCGCCAGGTCGATGCCCACCAGGCGCGGCGGGAGAGCTCCGCCGGCCGGACGGCTCACCCCTGCTGCCCCGGTCCACCACGGCTGGCGGGCAGACCATTCGTGACGCGGCCTGAGCCGTCGGGGCTACCCATGGGGTGCGGGGCGGCGTCGAAGTCTTGGCGCAGGTGCGGTACCCGCTGAGCGACTACCGGCGTCACCATAGAGACAGGAGGAGCCTCGTTCGGATTTGCGGAGGGAGGGGTCGTGTCCGGCCGTTGTCCGGTCCTGTTCGTCGGTGCCCACAACTCTGGCCGTTCCCAGATGGCTGGTGGGTACCTGCGAGCTCTGTGCGGCGGGCGGGTGGACGTGCGCACGGCCGGCGCTGAGCATGCCGACGAGGTCGACCCCGTGGTGGTGGTGGTCATGGCCGAGGAAGGCATCGACCTCGGCGCCGTGAGGCCGAGCGTCCTTTCCCCTTCCGACGTCGTGGCGTCCGACGTCGTGATCACCGTGGGTGGCGCGGACGTCTGCCCCTACTTCCATGGCGTGCGGTATCAGGACTGGGAGTTCGAGGACCCGGCCGTCAAGGACATGGAGTGCGTGCGGGCCGTACGTCAGGAGATCCGGCTCCGGGTCGAGGGCCTTCTGACTGACCTTCCTGCTGTTGCCCCGCCGGTCCTTCCGCCAGATGCTGCGACAGCTGGCTCTGCCGGGTGACCTCCCCGCGCCGGTACGTCCGCGCACGTCGGGGCTATCCGATGCCGCTGTAGGAGTGGAGGCTGTTGAAGACGAGGTTGACGAGGAAGTAGTTGCCGAGGATGGCGACGAAGCCGGCGATGGAGAGGTAGGCGGCCCGGCGTCCTTCCCAGCCGCGGGTGGCGCGGGCGTGAAGGTAGGCGGCGTAGATCACCCAGATGACGAAGGACCAGGTCTCCTTGGCGTCCCAGCCCCAGGGGCGGCCCCAGGCGTGCTCGGCCCAGATCGCGCCGGCGACGAGGGTGAAGGTCCACATCATGAAGCCGACGGCGTTGAGCCGGAAGGCGAGGCGTTCGAGCTCGTCGGAGGAGGGCACGACGTCGAGCAGACGCCCCCAGAGACCGCGGGACCTGGTCCGCCCTTCCTCCTGGGCCAGAGTGGCCGTCACCGTCGCACCGTCGGCTTCTGACCCGGGGGAGGTGGGCGACTGGGGTGGAGTGGCTGTGCGGGCCCGGCGGAGCTCGGCGCGTTCCTGGACGAGCTGGAGTGTCGAAAGGGTCGCTGCGATGGAGAAGACGCCGACGGCGAGGGTGGCGATGGAGACGTGGATGACGAGCCAGTAGGTCTGCAGGGCCGGTTGGAGGCCGTCGGCGCGGACGTAGAGGATGGAGACGGCGATACCGAGCATGAGGAGCACGGGGCCGAGGACGAAGGTGCCGAGGAAGCGCATGTCCCGGCCGCGTTGCAGCGCTAGGAAGATCACCATCGCGACGAGGGTGAAGAGGATGGAGAACTCGTACATGTTGGCCCAGGGCACCCGGGCGGCGGCGATGGCGCGGGTGATGACGCCGAGCAGGTGCAGGGCGAAGCCGAGCCAGGTGGTGGTCATCGCGATGCCGGCGGCGCGGCGGCGCCGGTCGCGGGGACCGCTCTCGCGCAAGCCGGAGAGGTCGATGGCGAAGGCGATGAAGCCGACGAGGTAGGCGGCCATCGCTCCGTAGATCAGTACCAGGCTGATCTGGCCCAGGGCGGTCTCGGGCATCAGTGTCCTTTCCGGGCCGGGCTGTTGCCGGCGGGGTTGGAGGGAGTGGGTTCGGGTGCCCCGGCCCTGTCCTGCGCTGCCGATGCTGTGCTGGGCGATGGGTCGGCCGGGGTGCCGGCGTGCTGCAGCACCCGGGCGAGGTCGCGGGCCAGGCCGGGGTCGTCCCCGCGGGCCAGTGCCGCTCCCGAGACCACGGTGCCGCCGTCGGGGGTGTCGGCCAGCTTGACCCACAGGCGTCGGCGCGGCACGAACAGCGAGGCGAACAGGCCGAGCATGGCTGCGACGGAGGAGCCCAGCAGGTAGGGCAGGGAGGGGTCGTAGCGCAGGTCGAGGCCGACGAAGCGGGGGAGCGACTCGAACGTCACGGTTCCGAGCCCTTCCGGCAGCTCCACGCTCTCACCGGGGGAGAGGAACAGGGTCACCGGCTGCTGGCCGCCGTCGGCGGAGCCGGGGGAGCCGTCCTCGGCCTCTTCGTAGACCTGGCGCATGTCGTCGGTGTCGAGGACGTAGACGTTCTGGGGCACGGCCTCGTCCAGGCCGAGGTCACCGGCCCAGAGGGTGAGCACCAGCAGGGGGGCGTTGGGCTGGGGGTGGGCGGAGTATGCCCCGGAGCCGTCCTCAGCCATCATGGCGGTGGGCAGGAAGGCCCCGGTGAGCCCGAGCTGCTCGCCGGCGCTGACGTCGGGGACCTTGATGACGCCCCTGGAGGTGTAGACGGAGTCCTGCGGCAGGAACGGGACCGGCCCGGAGAAGGCCACCTCGTCCGCACCGTCGCGCACGGTGATTTTCGGGGCGAAGCCGTTGCCCATCAGGTACACGTTCGCACCGCCGGCGTTCATGGGGTCGTTGACCTTGATGACCTCCCGGCGGGTCGTGCCGTCCGGCTCGGTCACGCGGACGGTGGCGGCGAAGTCGCGGGCCAGGGCGTCGACGGTGAACTCCGACTGGAACTCCTCCAGGGTGAAGGTGAAGGGCTCGAGGGAGTCGGGGTCGAAGAAGGTGCCCGGGTCGAAGGTGTCGTAGTCGAGGACGGAGTTGGCGAAGGACTCGCCTTCGACGACGATGAACTGCCCGCGGTAGCTGTAGAGCTGCCCGGCCGCCAGGGAGAGCAGGACGCCGATGAGGGAGAGGTGGAAGACGATATTGCCGCTCTCGCGCAGGTACCCCCGCTCGGCGGTGATGCCCTCGGTGGTCACTGCCGCACGGTAGCGACCCTTCAGGGCGGCCAGGATGCTGGCCTGCACCATGGGGCGGGGTTCGGTGACCGTGCGCTCCTCCCGCACTGGGAACCGGTGGAAGCTGCGGGGCACACGCGGCGGCTGGGCACGCAGGGCCCGCCAGTGCACCCGGATGCGCGGCACGATGCACCCGATCAGCGAGGTGAACAGCAGCAGGTACACCGCGGCGAACCAGGGCGAGTTGTACACGTCGAAGAAGCCGAGCCGCTCGAGCCAGGGAGCCAGGCGCGGGTAGGTGGTGAAGTACTCGTCCACCCGTGCGGGGTCCTGCGGCTGCTGGGGGAAGAGCGACCCGGGCAGCGCGGTGACGGCCAGGAGCAGCAGCAGCATGATCGCGACCCGCATGCTGGTCAGCTGACGCCACATCCATCGCAGCCAACCGGCCAGGCCGAGCCGCGCCCCCTCCGGCGGGGCCGGGGCGCCCTGGGGGTCCTGCTGTCCCTGCCCCTCCTTGGAGCTCAGGTTGGTCGCGTCGACCTCGGTTGTGGTCTTCATTCTTCTCACACCAGCGTCTGGGAGTTGGCGACCAGGCCCTGGAGATATCCCGACAGCAGGCCCCACAGTCCGCTGACCATGGCTATCCCAAGCACGACGAGCAGGGCCCCGCCGAGGCGCTGGATCGTCAGGCGGTGCCGGCGCAGGAGGGCGAGCACGCGGGTGGAGCGGGAGAGCAGCATGGCCAGGACCACGAAGGGCACGCCCAGCCCGAGGCTGTAGGCCAGCACCAGGACGGCGCCGCGGGCCGGGTCGGCCTCCCCGAAGGACAGGGTCAGGACAGCGGCCAGGGTGGGGCCCATGCACGGTGCCCACCCCAGCCCGAACACGACCCCGAGCAGCGGGGCACCCCACACGCCCTGGCGGGGCAGGGTGTGGATGCGGGCCTCGCGCTGCAGCACGGGCAGGCGCCCCAGGAATGCCATACCCATCACGATCACGAAGACCCCCAGGACCCGGGTGGCGACGTCGAGCCACGGCGCGAGGAGGATGCCGGCCCAGGAGAACACCACGCCGAGCAGCACGAACACCGCGGTGAAGCCGGCCACGAAGAGCAGGACCCCGGCCAGCAGCTGGGCGGTGCCGGCGCGTCGGGACGGTCCTCGACGGCCGGTGACTGTGCTTGCTGGCGATGTCAGAGCGGCGCGGGGACCCGTTGTCGCGCCGGCCATCCCGCCCAGGTAGCCCACGTATCCGGGCAGCAGCGGCAGGACGCAGGGGGAGGCGAAGGAGACGACCCCGGCGATGGCCGCGATCGGCAGGGCCGCGAGCATCGGCCCGGTCAGCACTAGGTTCGCGAATGCGTCACCGATCTGGTCCAGGCTCACTTCAGACCTCCTCTGTCAGGGCGTCGTCGATGAGTCCTCGCAGGATGGTCGGGTCGATCTGGCCCAGGATGCGGGCGGCGACCCGCCCCTGCCGGTCCAGGACGACGGTGGTGGGCATGGCCTGCAGGGGCACGAGCCCCTCGAAGGCGGCGACCCCGCGGGCGTCCTGGTCGTGCAGGGAGGGGTAGGGCACCTCGAAGGTGCGCTCGAAGGCCTGAGCGGTGCCGACGTCGTCGCGGGGGTTGATCCCGAGCATCTTCACCCCCTGCGGGGTGTAGTCGGTGTGGATGGCCTTCAGGTCCGGTGCCTCGGCGCGGCATGGCGGGCAGGCCGCGTACCAGAAGTTGACCACCACGACGTCACCGCGCCAGTCCGCCAGGTCGAGCCTCTCCCCGGAGTAGGTGGTGCCGACCAGGGAGATGGGGTCGGCGCGCTGGTCCGGGGCCCAGGTGGCGAAGGTGCCGTCCCCGGCCACGTACCCGGCGTCCGAGGCGGCGGCCGCGGCCGCGGCGGGGGACTGTGTGCCGCTGCCCGGGGCGCAGGATGCGAGCACGAACGCGGCGGCTGCCCCGAGGCCGGCGCTGATCACGGCACGGCGACTGAGCCCTGATCCGTAAGTTCTTGGGTGGCCCGGGAGGGCTGGGTGTGGCTGAGCCTTGATCGCCCGTTGATGGCTCCGATGGATTGGCCGCCCGGTTCCTCCTGGGGCGCCTTGACTGCTGATTGAGATGCGCGTCCTGGTCGCTGTTTACGGATCTGTCGGCGGGGTGTTCCTTCGGGCCATGGCAATCGCTCGTGTGCTCGAAGGAGGAGTTGATGAAGCAACGGATCGCGCCCGGGTGGGCTGGTGTCGACGTCGGTAAGGGTCATCACTGGATCTGCCTGATCGACGAGGCCGGCACCACAGTCTGGTCGACGAAGGTGGTCAACGACGAGGCCGCCATCCTCGACGCGATCGCCGGCGTCCTTGGCCACGCCGACGAGGTCGTCTGGGGAGTAGACGTCACCGGGACCATGTCGGGACTGCTGCTGGCACTGCTGGCAGCCCACGGTCAGCGGGTGAGATACGTCCCCGGCCGCACGGTGAACCAGATGGCCAGCGCCTACCGCGGTGAGGCCAAGACCGACGCCCGCGATGCCTACGTCATCGCCGAGACCCTGCGACACCGCGGCGATCTACAGGACGTCGAGGTCGCCACCGCGCTGGTGACCGAGCTGCGGCTACTGGTGACCCACCGCACCGACCTGGTCGGTGACCGGGTCCGCGTGGTCAACCGGCTCCGCGACGTGCTCAGCGGCTACTTCCCTGCGCTGGAGCGGTCCTTCGACTACGCCCATAGCCGGGGTGCGTTGGTCCTGCTGACGGGCTACCAGACGCCGCAGGCGATCCGCCGGACGGGTGAGTCGCGGTTGCGGGCATGGCTGGTCAAGCGGAAGGTGCGCAGCGCCGACCAGATCGCTGCAGCTGCGCTCGGTGCGGCCAAGGCCCAGCAGACCGTCGTGCCCGGGCAGGATGTGGCGGCCAGCATCGTGGCCGACCTCGCCGCTCAGCTCCTGGCGCTCGGCGCGCGGATCTCCGACCTCGACGCCCGGATCACCACCACCTTCCGCGCGCACCCCCAGGCCGAGATCATCGAGTCCCTGCCCGGCATGGGACCGATCCTCGGTGCCGAGCTGGTAGCCGCCGCAGGGGACCTTGCCGCCTATGCGAACGCCGGACGGCTCGCCTCGGCCGCCGGGCTTGTCCCGGTCCCGCGGGACTCTGGCCGGCGCACCGGGAACCTGCACCGGCCGATGCGCTACTCGCGCAAGCTGCGCAGAGTGTTCTACCTCTCCGCCTCAGCCGCCATGATGCGCGAGGGCCCCAACCGCGACTACTACCTCAAGAAGCGCGGACAAGGCCACGGGCACGTCCAAGCGCTCATCGCCTTGGCGCGCCGACGCGTCGACGTCCTATGGGCCCTGCTCCGCGACAACCGACCCTTCGAACTCGCCCCACCCTCGCGAGAACCGATGGCCCAAACGGCTTGACAAAGTCATTGAGAATCCACCGACGTGGTGGGGTGGTCGCTGATCTGGTGGCGTGCTCGGGATCGCGGGTCTTTGGGCGTGGTGGGGCTGCCGGTTTGTGCCGGCTCTTCCACGTCGGGTTCCTCGGTTCGTGCCCGTGGGGGCTGGGTGGTCAGGTCGCGGTGGCCGGTGGTGGTCCGGTGGCGGCGGTGTGGAGCGCGGTCCAGGCCTGTGCCCAGGCCCAGTGGGCGGGCAGGTGCAGGATGAGCCGGCGGCCGGTGGAGGCGATCCGGGCGGGGACGTTGACGATCCGGCGGCGCAGGGTGGCCCACCGGGCCGTGGCCATGTTCGCGGCGACGGCGGCGGCTCGGGCGATGTTGAACGCGATCGTCGCCATCGCCACCCACGCCGCGTTCGCCGCGTACTTCCCCGACGGCAGGTGCGCCAGGGGCCCGTCCTTGAGCTCGGCGATGACCTGCTCGATGACCGCGTGCCCGCGGTGGCGCTGGTCGGCCTGAATGGTGTCCAGGTCGGAGTTGGTGATGAACGCGTGGTGGCGGTAGGTCGCGAACAGCTCGCCCTGCTCGCTGCCGTCACTGGCCAGGGGCTGGAGCCGTCGGACGCGGCGCACGATCAGCCGGCAGGTCACGCGCTCGGCCTTGCGGCGACGGGTGAACGCGACGAAGGGGACCTCGGCGACCTCGGCGTCGGAGACCCACCGCTGCTCGGCCTCATCCCAGACCGCATGGGGGTACTTGATCGGGGTCCAGGCGTCCTCGCCGATGCCCGCGATGGCCGCCTTGGCCTGGGGGTTCATCCGCACCGTCACCGAGAACCACGCCCCGTGGCGCAGGGCGGTGGCGACGAAGGCGTGGCCGTAGTACGCCGAGTCCGCCCGGCACAGCACCGGTCCGGCCACGCCCGCGGTCCGGGCGGTCCCCAGGGCCTGGGCGAGGAGCTGGCCGGCCCCGGTGTGCGAGGCGACGTTCCCGCGCCGTAGCCGGGCCCGCACGATCACCGGCGCCGCCACCTCCGTGGAGACGGTGGCGAGCTGGACGTTCAGGCCACGCACCCCGGAGTAGCCGTACGCCGCGGCCTGCTTGGCGTACCCGTGAACCTCCCGGATCGTGTCATCGACATCGACGAACGCGATGTCCTCCGTGCCAGCGCCGCTCACCAGGGCGGGAACCTTCCGAGCGAGCCCTGCCAGCAGCGCGCCGCTGATCTTGTCGAGCTGCTGGACGTGACCGTGGGTGAACGAGCGCAGGAACGTGCCCAGCGTCGAGGGCGCCCGGACCCCGGCGAAGACTCGGCCCATCCCGCCATGACGCAGCAGGTCCAGGTCATCGATGCAGTCCGCACCGGCGAGCATCCCACCGACCACGCCCGCCGTCTTGACCCCCGCGTTGGGCGAGGGCACCGTCAACCCCTCGAGCAGGCCGTACAAACCCGCGGACTCCGCCAGCCGCAACGCCGGGACCAGACCCGCCGCCGACACCAGATTGGACTCATCGAAGACCGGTCGAATCGTGTGAGAAGGTTTCACTTACGAGGTGTCCCTCCTGGACAGGCTGATCGAGACGTCGCAATCCCGATCCTCCCTGCTCAGGAGGGCATTCTCGTTCTACGCCACGCTCACCCACCGACCCACACCGGTGGATCAGGGCTGAGGGACCGCTGCGGCCGGGCAGTGGCGCTCGAGGTCGTCTCCTCGTCGGTGTCGTGCGTGGCGTTCGTTCGGCTGGGCGCCGGTGGGTGTGTCATCTCTCACTCTCGTGTGGGTGGGTCGGTGGCGGTGTGCCCGCTCGGGGTCGGCGGCGGGCTTGTCCGGCGGGGGAGGGGGTTACTGCACGGTCAACGGTCCGCCGGACGGGCTGGTTCGGTGACATGCGCGACGGAGGTGTTCGGCGGTCATGTTGGTGGCCCGGGTTGTTGGGGGGATCATCGTGGTCTGCCTCGGGTGCCGGGTGTCCCGAGCGGGCGGCGAGCATGTCGTTGTAGGCGCGCAGCTCGGCGTCGTCGTCGCGCTCTGCCTTGCGGTCGGAGCGTCTGGCGGCGCGGTCGTCCTCCTTCGCCCACGCGAGGGCCACGGCGATGGCCAGGGCGAGGGTGGGGATCTCGCCGATGCCCCAGGTGATCGCTCCGCCGGTCTCTTGGTCGGCGAGAAGGTCGCCGCCCCAGCTCAGGTTCAGCTGGCCGAAGTAGTCGGCCGCCAGGACCGTGGTCTGGGAGATCAGGGAGATGCCGAAGAAGGCGTGGAAGGCCATCGTGGCGAACAGCAGCAGCAGGCGCAGCGGGTAGGACGGACGCGCGGGGCCGGGGTCGACGCCGATGAGGGCGTTGGCGAAGAGATACCCGGCGGCCGTGAAGTGCACGACCATCAGCAGGTGCCCGACGTGGCTGGTCAGGGCGTACTCGAAGAGGGGGGAGTAGTAGAAGACGACCAGCGACCCGGCGAAGTTCACGCCGGCGATCACCGGGTGGGAGAAGAATCTGGCCAAGTGGGAGTGCACCACCGCCAGGAGCCACTCCCGAGGCCCGCGGGAGCCGTCCCTGCGGGCCGGAAGGGCCCGCAGGGCCAGGGTGACGGGGGCGGCGAGCACCAGGAAGATGGGCATGACCATGGCCAGCAGCATGTGCTGGACCATGTGGCCGCTGAACAGCACGCTCCCGTAGGCCGCGGGTCCGCCGTTGGTGACCCAGAAGAAAAGCAGCAGACCCGCGACCCAGCTGACGGTGCGCGCGGCGGGCCAGGCGTCGCCCCGGCGGGCCAGGCGTCGCGCCCAGCGTAGATAGACGACCAGACCGGCCAGGGCGGCGAACGCGGTCAGCGGTTCTGGTCGCCACTGCGTGAGGTAGGTCAGCACGGTCGGCGCCGGTGGCTCTGGGTATCCGGTGAGGACGAAGAGCGCTCCGGCGTTGCTGACCGGTTCCAGGGGGTCCGGTGGCGGTGAGGAGCCCAGGGCCACGGCGATGCCCACGACCGCGCCCATGACGAGGACCTCGACCCCGGCCAGACACCAGAACGCCCAGCCCGCCCTTGCGCCGGCCGCGTCGGCGTGGGCGCGGATCGCTGGGATGGTCGCGGTGCGGTGCACCCAGCCGGCCAGTCCCAGCGCGAGGGTGAGCACCACCTTGATCAGCAGCAGCTGACCGTAGGGGTGGGTGAGTAGGTCCAGCGGCGTGGTCAGCCGGACCCAGGCGTTCGCGGCGCCGGCCACCGTGGTGATCACGAAGGCCCACAGCGCGACGCGGGAGTACCGCTCCACCACGCGCGGAAGATCGGCGCCGAGCCTGGGGGCGACGAGACACAACGCGGCCAGGCCTCCGACCCACACGGTGACGCCCCCCAGGTGTAACCACCACGAGGACACGGCCAGGTCGTGGGTTGCCGCCCCCGCGGCGTGGCCGGTCTGCGCGACCGGGTACAGCGAGATCAGGGCGAGCACGCCGGCCCACGCGACCGAGGCGTACCTCGTGGTGGCGACGGCCAGCATCGGGATCACCGCGACCAGCAGCGTGGCCAAGGCCAGGTAGCGGCCCATCTCGATCTCGGTGACGAAGTGGATGAGCTGGACGTCGTAGCCCGGTCCGCCGATCGGCGTCCCGAGGACCGCCGCGTGCGTGAGCAGCAGGGCCGCCAGCTGGGCGAGTGCCCACACCACCGCGGCGATCACGCCCACCGGTGCGAGGAGACACCATGCGCCGCCGCTGGCCGGCTCCCTGCCAGCTCGGTCCGCTCCGGGGCGAGGCAGCACCAGGGCACATAATGCGAACGCGCCGATGGTCAGGGTCGATCCGACCCATGTGAGCGCGGTGACGACGGGCAGGCCCCAGCGCACGAGCGGGCCGGGATCGAACAGCTCGGGTGGGCCCGCGGCACCGGTCAGGGCCAGTCCCGCCACCATGGCGACAAGCACCATGGGCAGCGCGCCTAGGGGGAACCACCACACCCTGTGCAGCGATGGTCGGTGATCCTCGGGGGAGGGGGAGAGTGCACCGGGGCGTCGCTGCGTCCGCTCCGGCCTACTTCGGGCACCGTCCGCGCTGTCACTGGGGGACACGGTCGTCCTCATCGGATCACTCACGCAGGTGTAGGGGTGGTTCGCTGTGGTCGGCCGCGACCGGGCAGGCCGGGCGACCGCCGTCTCAGGCGATCAGAGAAGCTGGCAGGAACGCAGCCACCAGGATCGGAGGACCGTCGCCGTGGCCGCGAGCCTGCACCGGTCACCGCCGGCGCTTCGAGCCACCGCGGTGAGCGGTCATCGATCATGGTCAGTCCTGCCGGTGCGCTGGTCGATGAGTCGATCGCGCCCGTGGGTCTCCGGGCCCGCGTACAGCGAGTCCAGGAGATCCCGGTTGCGCTCCGGGGGGTCCATGGCGGCCACCTCGGGGTGGTGCAGGTCGAACGCGGGGCGCTCGGACCGGATGCGCGGCAGCGAGGTGAAATTGTGCCGCGGGAACGGGGAGGCGGTGGCCCACTCGAGGGAGTTGCCGAAGCCCCACGGATCGTCGACGAACACGGTGCGCGGGCCGCGCATGGTGACGTAGACGTTCCACAGAAACGGCAGGGTCGAGACGGCGACGAGCACCGACCCGACGGTGGAGATCTGGTTGTAGAGGGTGAAGCCGTCCTCGGGCATGTAGTTCGGGTACCGGCGGGGCATGCCCTGGGCGCCGAGCCAGTGCTGGTCGAGGAAGGTGGTGTGGAAGTCGATGAAGAGGATCCAAGGTGACGACGGTCCTGCCGAGGCTCTGCCGCTCGGGTCGGAGCCCGGGAACGATCTGCGGGCTGGTTCTTACCGGGCTTGCCACAGTCGTACTTCCTTCCGACGAACTGTTTTTCGTGCGTCCACGGGTCGACGCTGTCTTCTTGCACCGGGAGCAGACCTGTTGGTTTCTCTGGTTTACCAGGTCAGGTCGTTGCAGCCTCCGTGGTCGGCTGGCTCGACCTGCAAGGTGGCGTGCTCGATTCCGTACGTGTCGCGCAGGACGTCTCGCGAGGCGCCGAGCACGGCGTGCTGGTCCGCTCCGGGGGTTGCGACCAGATGGGCGGTGGCGACGTTCATCCCGGAGGTCAGCGTCCACAGGTGCAGGTCGTGGACATCGGCGACCCCGGGGACGTCACCGAGCAGGCTGGCCACCGCCTCGGGATCCATGCCGGCGGGGGCGTGCTGGCCGAGCACGCCGAGCACCTGCCGCCCGAGCGAGATAGCCCGGACGATGACGAAGACGGCGATCAGCGCCGCAACCACCACGTCCCACACCGGTTGCCCGGTGGCCATGATCAGCACGCCGGCGACCATGACGCCCACCGACCCGGCGGCGTCGGCGACCACCTCGAAGTAGGCGCCCTTGACGTTCAGGCTCTCCTTGGAACCGCCGCGCAGGAGCAGCATCGAGACGATGTTGATGACCAGCCCGATCAGCCCGACGACGAGCATCGTCCCCGAGGTCACCTCGGGAGCCTCATCGACCCGGCTGACCGCCTCGAGCAGGACGTAGGCGCCAACGCCCAGCATGATCAGCACCGTCAGTCCCGAGGCGAAGACCTCGGCCCGGTAGGACCCGTAGGTCCGGCGCCCGGTCGTGTCCGGGCGGGTCGCGATACGGGTGGCCACCAGGGCGGCGCCCAGGGCCACCACGTCGGCCGCCATGTGCCCGGCGTCGGAGATCAGCGCCAGCGACCCGGACAGGAATCCCGCGACGAGCTCGACGAGGAAGAAGGTTGCGGTCAGGCCGAAGGCGCCGGCCAGGCGGGTGCGGTAGCGCCCGCCGGCGTGCCCGACCACGGGCGTGGGCCCGTGACTGTGCCCGGCGCCCATCAGGGCCGCTCCTCGTGGCGGGTGTGCTCGCGGGAGAGGTCCAGCAGCATCCGCACGTGAGCGTCGGCCAGCCGGTAGTACACCATCCGGCCGTCGCGGCGGTTGTCGACCACCCCAGCGGTTCGCAGCAGCCGCAGGGACTGGGAGACCGCGGTCTCCGGCACCTCGACCGAGGCGGCCAGGTCGCACACGCACAGCTCCCCGGCCTCGAGCAGGGCGTACAGGATCCGTGCGCGGCGTGGATCGCCGAGGAGCTTGAACAGGGCGGCCAGCCGGGCCGTCTCGCTAAGGTCGGGGATGTTCTCCTGCGTCAGGGCCACCTTGTCGGGATGGACCGCGACGACCGCGCAGGCGTCGAGCGGCGTGACATGACCCATTACATCCTCCACATCTGAGCAGTTCTGCAGACGTTACATCATCTTCTTTCGCGGACGGGTATGGAGGACCGCGGCCTTAGCGGGTCCAGCCGTCACTCGGGCAGCGGACCACCTCGGGCGTTGAGGAGGTTGTTCAGTACGGCGAGTTCTGCGGTTTGGGCGTTGACGATGGTCACCGCCAGGTCACTGACAACCTCTTCCGTCGCCTCGTTCGCGGCGTACTGAGCCATCTCGACACCGCCCTGGTGATGGGGAATCATCAGCTGGAGGTACAGCCGCTCGGCGTCGCGCCCGCTCGCCGTCGCGAGCTTGTTGAGGTCGTCCTGACTGGCCATGCCCGGCATGGCTGCGGTGGTGCCTTCGTCGGGCTCCGACATGTTCGCGTGGTTGTCCTGCATCCAGGCCATGGGTGGCTTTTGGGAGGACTGGGGCAGGCCCCACAGCTCGAGCCAGCCGAACATCTGTCCGGCCTGCTGCTGCTGGGTGAGGATGATGTCGAGGGCGAGTGCGCGGACCTCGGGGTCCTCTGTGCGATCGCGGACGAGCACGGACATCTGCACGGCCTGGGAGTGGTGGGCGCCCATATCGCGGGCGAAACCGGCATCGACCGAACCGGTGCTCGGGACGGCCGCGCCTGTGCCTAGCCGTGACCCGGCGATAAGTCCGACAACGGCAGCGAGGGCGACCAGAAGGAGCGCGGCCCACGCGGTCACCGGGAGCGGCAGGGCCCGTGCAGCGGGCTGTCCGGTTACCTCGTCCGGTGGAGGGGTCGGCGTTCCGCTGTTGGTCGGGTCTGGGAGGGGCATGGTCACACTGCCGGTGTTCCGACGCCGCTGAAGCACGCCGCGCCGGGCTCCGGGGTCTGCTCTCCCTGGAGGTGCCTGGCCAGGAACGTGTCGATGCGTGGGTCGTCGGCATCCTTGACGGCGAGCTGGAGGCCCCAGGCGCTCAGCACGATCGGGGAGTCGGTGTTCTCGTAGGGGCTGACCAGCACGTACGGCTGGTTCTCGGCCTTGCCGGTCAACGCATCGGCCTGGTCCGCCGGTAGGTCGGGTGAGTAGGCGATCCACACCGCGCCGTGCTCAAGGGAGTGCACGGCGTTCTCGTCCGGCACCGGTTCGGTGTAGACGCCGCAGTTCTGCCACGCCTGGTCGTGGTCCCCGCCAGCGGCGGGTGCCATCGGGTAGTCCACGTTTCCGGTGACGTGGTTCGCGCTCAGGTCTGCGAACTCCTCGACCCCGTCGATCGGGGCGCTGGCTGCGGCTTCAACGGCAGCCCGCTGACGGGAGGCACCCGCGAGGGGGATCGCCACCGCGGCGATCAGCCCGACGCAGATCAGGGAGACGGCGGCGATGATCAGGTTTCGGTGGCGGCGGTCCTTGCGGGCCTGCTCGGCCCGCATCGCGGCGACCTGGGCGGCGCGAGCCTGCGCCTGCTTGTTCTTGGTCACGGTCTGCTACCTGATCCTCGAGGTTGGACGTGGTGAGCGTGCCCTGCCTCGGCTAGCGCCGAGCCTGTAGGCCACCACCCGGTCACGATAACGCGTGCCGGACACCTGACGGGCAGGTCGCCGACTCGTGGGGGTCAGCGGCCAGTCCGCCAGCGCTTGTAGGCCAGGGCCGCCGCGATGGCGAGCACCACGATGCCGGCCTGCACGAGGAGGATGGTGGTCCAGGAAGGCATCCAGTCGTCGGCGGCGTCGTCCTGCGCAGCTGTATCGGCGTCCGTGTCCGGTGTCGGGTTCGCCTGGGATGTCTGTGCGGACGGTTGGGGGGCAGTCTTGGGGGTGCTCTCCGTGGCGGACTCCGACGGTGTCGCATCGTTGTCGGCTGCGAGTGTGAATGTGTACCTGTCCTCGGTGCGGTGCCCGTCGGAGGAGACGACGGACCAGGTGACGTCGTAGTCGCCGTTCGGCAGGTTCGGCGGCAGGGCGAGTCGGACCGCTTGGCCGTCGACCACGGGCGTGCCCTCGGCCACGACTGCGCCGCCGGCAGCGGTCACGACGATGGTGGTGGGCAGGTCGAGGATCTCGGCGCTGAAGGTCAGGGCCACCTCGGTGGGGGGTTCCTCGACGACGGCGTCCTGGCAGGGGCTGGCCTCGATGAGCGTGTCGTGCGCACGCGCGCTCGGTGCGGTGACCAATCCTGCGACACCGAGCAGGGTCAGCAGGAAGAGCTGGGCGGCGCGGGTCGCGGCCGGCCGTGTCCGGGGCGAGACGGGGCTCGGGGTGGCGGTGGCGGGCATGCAGGCCACCATAGGCAAGCTGTGCCAGACAGCCACATACGTGAGAGCGCGAGTGATCAAGATCCCAGGCGTAGCCGGTCGAGTGAGCCGGGCGTCCCTGTCTGTTCAGGGGAGCTCGCTGACGTCGACCGCCCCCTGCTCGCGGAGCCAGGCCAGCGGGTCGGTCGTGGTCAGGTCGTCGTCGGTGTGGATCTCGAAGTGCAGGTGCGGCCCGGTGGACCGGCCGTTGTTGCCGACGCCGGCGATGACGTCGCCGGCCTGGACCTGCTGGCCCACCTCGACGTAGAGGCCGCTGGCGTACATGTGGTTGTACCAGCTGTAGACCACTTGGCCATCGATCTCGTGCTTGAGGACGATGATCATGCTCGAGCGGCCGGCCCTGCCCGGACCGACGTAGTCGACCACGCCGTCGGCGACGGCGTGGATGGGGGTGTCCAGCGGTGCCGCGAGGTCGATGCCGGTGTGCGCGGACGACCCGCCGGTGAACGGGTCCGCGCGCCCGCCGTAGGAGGAGGTCTTGCGGAACGCTCCCTGGGGGAGCGGCATGACGATCTCCTTCTCGGGCACCGCGGCGGCCATCGTTCCGTGTGCTCCCTCGACGTTCACGCCGTCGAGGGCGCCGCGCTCGGCCGCCCGAGATGCGGGCACCGACTCGGCCCGCGCCTGTGCCGTCGGGGTGGCCAGCAGGCTCTGCGGCGTGGGGCTGGAAGGCTGGGCTGTGGCGGCCCGGGAGTCGAGGAGGTCCAGCACGCTGGGCTGGGTCTGCACCGCGGGTGCGGCCGCCGAGGCCGGCACGTGCGCATGGGCGGAATGGTCAGTCCCGTCCAGTCCCAGGACCGGAGCGGCAACCGTCGTCAGCCCCAGCACGGTCAGCACGGCCGCGCGCGGGAGTAGGTGCCGAGGGCGACGGTCATCCTTCTTGCAAACGTCCGACTGGGAACGCAGCTCCCGGCGAGACCTTGCCGGCAGCTGGGCGACCTCTTCGGTCGGTGTGTCAGCGCCGTGGTCCGCGTGTCGCTTGCGCTGTCGGCTTCCCATATCGGTCCGGCTCGACTGCGGTGGTACACCTGAGGGCGCCGCATGGTCGCGCTGCGCAGCGCGGGAGCGCTCTGCCTGATGTCGGATGTGCCGTCGGGTCAGCGGTACCCGGACCTCCTCGGGCACAGCAGCGTCCGACATGGATCAAAGCCTCCGCGAAACAGACAGGGCCGGCCCGGGGTCGGGCCGCAGCAATGTGTCACGAAAGGGTAACGGCCAGGCGATGCCTGGAAAGACCGTCTCGTCGATCTCGTGACCTGTTCCACACGTCCACTGAGAGTCCCGCAGTTGCGTCCAGCAGAGTGGTGTACCGGTAGCTCGGTGAGCGTGTCGTCGTAGACGAGTGCGGTCACCGCGTGATCCTTCGAGTGAACCTTCCACAGCACTCTCGAAAAGGACCGACTGCGATGACCGCTCCTTCCAGTATCGACCCTGCCCGGATTCTCCAGGACCACCTTGCCCAGGCGTCCCCGGACCTGCTGCGCCAGCTGCTCACCACGTTCATCAACGCCCTGCTCTCCGCCGACGCCGACGCCGTGTGTGGTGCAGCGTGGGGGCAGGTCTCGGACGAGCGCACCAACCGGCGCAACGGCTACCGCCACCGCGACTTCGACACCCGCGCCGGGACCATCGACGTCGCGATCCCGAAGCTGCGCACCGGGTCCTACTTCCCCGACTGGCTCCTCGAGCGGCGCCGCCGCGCCGAGGCGGCCCTGACCAGCGTGGTGGCGACCTGCTACCTCCTGGGCGTCTCCACCCGGCGGATGGACAAGCTCGTCCAGACCCTGGGGATCACCGGGCTGAGCAGGTCCCAGGTCTCACAGATGGCCAAGGACCTCGACGCCCAGGTCGAGGACTTCCGCACCCGGCCGCTGGACGCCGGCCCGTACACGTTCCTCGCCGCGGACGCGCTCACGATGCGGGTCCGCGAGGGTGGCCGGGTGGTCAAGGTCGCCGTCCTGGTCGCCACCGGCGTCAACGCCGACGGCCACCGCGAGGTCCTCGGTGTCCAGGTCGCCACGGCCGAGTCCGGGGCGGGGTGGCTGGCGTTCTTCCGTGACCTCGTCGCCCGGGGCCTGACCGGGGTCAAGCTCGTGACGTCCGACGCCCACGCCGGCCTGGTCGAGGCCATCGGGGCGACCCTGCCCGGGGCGGCGTGGCAGCGGTGCCGCACGCACTACGCGGCGAACCTCATGGCCAAGTGCCCCAAGGCGTCCTGGCCGGCCGTGAAGGCCATGCTGCACTCGGTCTACGACCAGGTCGACGCCCCCGCCGTCCAGGCCCAGTTCGACAAGCTCCTCGACGCCGTCGAGACCCAGCTGCCCGACGTCCACGCCCACCTCGACGACGCCCGCGGCGACATCCTGGCCTTCACCGGCTTCCCCAAGGCCCTGTGGCGCCAGATCTGGTCCAACAACCCCAACGAGCGCCTCAACCGCGAGATCCGCCGCCGCACCGACGTCGTCGGCATCTTCCCCGACCGCACCAGCATCATCCGCCTCGTCGGGGCCGTGCTCGCCGAGCAGCACGACGAATGGGCCGAAGGCCGCCGCTACTTCGGCCTCGACGCCCTCGCCAAAGCCCGCCTGAGCCTCATCACCACCACCGAGACCGAACAGGAGGACCCCGCCATCGCCGGCGCCATCAGCGCCTAACACCCCACGAAGGAATCACGCCGAACCCGTACACCACCCCAGAGGACTTGACCAGTCCCGCTTTCGCGGAGGACAGAGCCCGAGGCGCGCAGCGTCGACGCGTCGACGCGTCGATGCCGCGCTGGCCGAGCGCCCGGCAGGTAAGGAGCAGCCTTCTCCCGAGCGCCCCGCCGAGGACTTGACCCGCCCCGATGCACGCCAAGCGCTGCCCCTGGGTGTGTCCCCGACAGGCCGTTGTGTGTTTCCCTAACCGTCGGTGCGGAACGCCTCCGCCCCACCACGATTCGTGATGTCTGGACGGCGGGATTCCGCCGGGGCAGGAGCCTGGTTCGCAGTGAGCAGGAATGTGAAGTTGTCGGCCGTGCTGGTCGCGGTCTTCGTCATCGCCGTCGCCCTGGCGGTGGTCCTGGTCGGTCGGTCGGGCAGTGATCAGACGGCAGGCGGTAAGAGCGACGAGCTCGTCGCGGCCCCGGTGGTGCGAGAGAACAGTCACCGACTCTCCACCGCTTCTGATGGTCGGGTCACGCTCGTGGAGTTCCTCGACTTTGAGTGCGAGGCGTGCGGAGCGGCCTACCCCTTCGTCGAGCAGCTCCGCGAGGACTACGCCGGCCGGGTGACCTTCGTCGCCCGCTACTTCCCGATCGCCAGTCACGCCAACGCCGAGAACGCCGCGCTGGCCGTCGAGGCGGCGGCCCAGCAGGGAAAGTTCGAGGCGATGTACCAGCGGATGTATGAGACCCAGGCCGAGTGGGGGAGCAGCAGACCTCCAAGGCCGACCTGTTCCGCACCTTCGCCGAGGACCTCGGGCTCGACATGACGGCTTACGACAAGGCGGTGGCGGACCCGTCGACGCTGGAACGCGTCCAGCAGGACATGTCCGACGGCCTGACCCTGGGGGTGCAGGGCACCCCCACGTTCTTCCTCAACGGCGAGATGATCTCACCGGCGTCCACCGACGAGTTCCGTGCGCTGATCGACGCCGCCCTTGAGGGCTGACCCGGTGGCCGCACCCGCTCCGCGCGCTGGCGCCACCGACGACGTCGCGGCGCGCCCCGACGGTGGCGCACCTCGTCACCTGGCGGTGCTGCTGGCACTGGGCGGGCTGGTGGGTCTGGTCGCGGCCGTGGTGCTGCTCGTCGAGAAGCTTGCCCTGATCGCCGACCCCAGCTACGTGCCGAGCTGCAGCATCAACCCGGTGCTCAGCTGCGGCTCGGTCATGACGACCCCGCAGGCCGAGGCCTTCGGCGTGCCGAACCCGCTCATCGGCGTCGCAGGCTTCGCGGTCGTCACCACGGTGGGGGTGGGGCTCCTTGCCGGGGCCGGGTACCGGCGCTGGTTCTGGCTGGGCCTGCAGGTCGGCGTCACATTCGGCGTTGTGTTCGTGCACTGGCTGATCTTCCAGAGCCTGTACCGCATCGGGGCGCTATGCCCGTACTGCATGGTGGTGTGGGTCGTGACCATCGCGGTGTTCTGGTACACCACCCTGCACAACATCGACGCCGCGCACGTGTCCCTCCCGCGGCCGTTGCGCCGAGTCGCTCAAGGCGTGGCCGGGTACCACGGGGTGCTCTTGACCGGCTGGTTCCTGGCCATCGCCACTCTCATCCTCGTCCAGTTCAGGACGTACTGGTTGGGCGTGCTGTAGCCGGTCGCCCTGTGGCGGGGGGGTGGTGCATGACCTCGTGCCCGTTCCTTCGTTGGCCGCTCCGCGGCCGCCCGGGCCGTGCGAGGCCGGGCGTGAGCCGTCGAGCGTGGGCGAGTACAGGGGAGCCACTTGGATGCGCTAACATCGCCCTATGACGATACCAACCGTGAGTGGCGATGAGCGCGGTGCGGTGGATGCCGCCACGTTGGCGCCGGCAGCCGCGCTGTTCCATGGCCTGTCCGACCCGGCCCGGCTGGCGATCCTGCAGCACCTGACGGTGGGCGAGCACAGGGTGCGGGACCTGACCGAGCACCTCGGCCTGGCGCAGTCGACCATCAGCGCACATCTGGCGTGTCTGAGGGACTGCGGCCTGGTGACTTCTCGTCCGGAGGGACGGGCGTCGATGTTCTCCCTGACCACGGCCCCGGAGCTGCTTGCGGTGCTGGCGGCGGCGGAGCAGCTGTTGGCCTCGACGGGATATGCCGTCGAGCTGTGCCCCAACTACGGCGTCGGGGCCACCACCACCCCGGGCGCCGAGCACCTGAAGCCTCACGAGCACCTGGAGACCGCCCGATGAGCGACGCCTGCTGCGCCCACGACGAGGACGAGCGCACCGACCACGACGACGAGCACGGTGAGGCCCAGGCCGAGCGGCTCTGGGACGTCGACGAGATCCGTGGGGCCGCGGTGTCTGGCGTGCTGCTGGCCGCCGGCTTCCTGCTCTCCTGGTCCGGGCAGGAGGGCTGGTCGCTCGGGCTGAACGTCGCCGCCCTGCTGGCGGGCGCGGTCACCTTCGTGCCTGGCACGCTCCGGGCGTTGGTCAGGGGCCGGATCGGGGTCGGCACCCTGATGACCATCGCTGCCGTCGGCGCGGTGCTGCTCGGTGAGGTGCAGGAGGCCGCGATGCTGGCGTTCCTGTACTCCATCAGCGAGGGCCTAGAGGAGTACTCCCTGGCCAAGACCCGCGGCGGCCTGCGCGCTCTGCTCTCCCTCGTCCCTGAGCAGGCCACCGTGCGTCGCGACGGCATCGAGGTCGCCGTCGCCCCCAAGGACTTGCGCGTCGGCGAGGTCATGCTTGTCAAGCCCGGTGAGCGCCTCGCCACCGACGGGACCGTTCTTGCCGGGCGCACCGCGCTGGACGTCTCGGCCATCACCGGGGAGTCCATGCCCGTCGAGGCCGGCCCCGGAGCCGAGGTCTACGCCGGATCCATCAACGGCACCGGCGCCCTCGAGGTCGAGGTCACCACGACCGCGGAGAACAACTCCCTGGCGCGGATCGTCCACATCGTCGAGGCCGAGCAGTCCCGGAAGGGTGCGACCCAGCGGCTGGCCGACAAGGTCGCCAAGCCCCTGGTGCCCGGCATCATGGTCCTCGCCGCCCTCATCGCCGTCATCGGCTCGCTCGGGGGCGACCCCGAGTTGTGGATCGAGCGGGCGCTTGTGGTCCTCGTCGCCGCGTCCCCGTGCGCCCTGGCGATCTCCGTCCCGGTCGCGGTGGTCTCCGCGGTCGGGGCCGGCAGCCGGTTCGGTGTGCTCATCAAGGGTGGGGCCGCCCTGGAGACCCTGGGACGGGTCCGGAACATCGCCCTGGACAAGACCGGAACCCTGACAGAGAACCGACCGGTGGTCGTGGGGGTCGCCACGGCCGCGGGACGCTCCCGCGAGGAGGTGCTCTCGCTGGCCGCAGGGCTCGAGGCCCGCAGCGAGCACCCCCTCGCCAGGGCCATCCTCGCCGCGGCCCACGGCGTGCCGGCAGCGGCCGACGTCGAGGCCGTCACCGGTGCCGGACTGACCGGCACCATCGGCGCCCGCCGCGTTCGACTGGGGCGTCCTGGGTGGATCGACCCGGACGGCCTCGCCGCCGAGGTCACCGGCATGCAGCAGGCCGGCGCCACCGCGGTCGTCCTGGAGGTCGACGGGCAGGTGCTCGGCGCCATCGCCGTGCGCGACGAGCTCCGTCCCGAGGCCCCCGAGGTGGTCGCGCGACTGCGGCGCGAGGGCTACACCGTGACCATGCTGACCGGGGACAACGCGGCCACCGCCCAGGCGCTGGCCACAGAGGCCGGAATCACCAACGTGCACGCCGAGCTGCGTCCCGAGGACAAGTCTCGCCTCGTCGGGACGCTCCGCGCCCGGGGCGTCACGGCGATGGTCGGCGACGGCGTCAACGACGCACCCGCCTTGGCCACCGCCGACCTCGGCGTGGCGATGGGCGCCATGGGCAGTGACGTGGCGATCGAGACCGCCGACGTCGCCCTGATGGGCGACGACCTGCGGCTGCTGCCCCAGGCCCTCGCACACGCGCGTCGTTCGCGGCGGATCATGCTTCAGAACGTCGGCCTGTCCCTCGTCCTGATCGCCGCGCTCATCCCGCTCGCTCTCGCCGGCGTGCTCGGCCTGGCCGCGGTCGTCCTTGTCCACGAGCTCGCCGAGGTGGTCGTCATCGCCAACGGCGTACGTGCCGGCCGGTCCAAGGACCTGCACACAATCAACTCCTCCACAGCGCCGACCACGGCAGCGCCAGCCCCCGCCCGCAGATTAAGCCCTCCTCGCCTCTCTAACTGAAGCGAGCCGAGAGACACAAGCCGAGAGACACAAGATCCCGACCCGCATGACGACTGTGGGCGGGAGTTCTCGTCCACGCCGGGCATGGTGACCGACCGCGCGCGCCAGTATGTCGACCACCGTCATCAGCCACTCGGGCCAACGGGACTCCTCCCCTTCGATGCACAGACCCAACAGGGTCATGAGACGATGTACGAATGCGCGAAGACTCGAAGACATGCGGGTTTGCGCTCGACTCGCCGTACGTGGACCTGGCCGTCGAGGTATTTGCAATGCTGGCCGACGCGACGCGGGTGCGGATCGTCCTCGCCCTGCGCGAGGGGGAGCTGGCAGTGAGCGACCTGGCCCAAGCCGTGGGGAAGTCACCCACGACCGTGTCTCAGCACTTGGCGAAGCTGCGACTGGCCCGCATGGTCAGCACGCGGCAAGAGGGGACCCGCGTGTTCTACAAGCTGACCGACGAGCATGTGCGTCAGCTCGTCGTGGACGCGATCTTCCAAGCCGAGCACGCCGTCGACGCCCAACCCCGTCACCACCGGAAGGAGCACGACGCGTGAACGCACACCCCACGGACTCACACCACCGCCGCGGCCACCCGGTGGAAACCAGCACGCAGGGTCACGTCGGCGCCGATCAGCATCACCACGATCACGATCACGATCACGACCACGAGCACCCCACCGGGTTCCGTGGCTGGCTGCACGAGGTGTTCGTCCCGCACAGTCATGACGCTGCCGACTCCATCGATGATGCCCTCGAGGCCAGCTCTCAGGGCATCCGTGCTGTCAAGATCAGCCTCGTCGTCCTCGGCATCACGGCTGCCGCCCAGCTCGTCATCGTGGCGATCAGCGGTTCGGTCGCCCTCCTGGCCGACACGATCCACAACTTCTCCGACGCGCTGACGGCTGTCCCGCTCTGGATCGCCTTCGCACTCGGGAGACGGGCGCCGACCCGGCGCTACACGCACGGCTACGGACGGGCGGAAGACCTGGCCGGCCTGTTCATCGTTGCCATGATCGCGTTGTCGGCGGTCATCGCGGGGGTGGAGTCCATCCGCCGCCTCGCCGAGCCGCAGCCTCTGGAGAACCTCGGGTGGGTGTTTGCCGCGGGCATCGTCGGGTTCCTCGGCAACGAGGCGGTCGCGGTCTACCGCATCCGCACCGGTCGGCGCATCGGATCCGCAGCTCTCGTCGCTGATGGGCTCCATGCGCGCACCGACGGCTTCACGTCCCTGGCCGTCGTGCTGGGTGTGATCGGAGTGTGGGTCGGAGTTCCCCAGGCTGACCCCATCGTCGGCCTGCTGATCACCGCAGCCATCCTCATTCTGCTCTGGGGCACCGCGCGGGATGTCGGGCGGCGCATCCTCGACGGTGTCGACCCCACCCTCACCGACCGGGCCGAGGAAGCCCTTCGGGGGGTCGCCGACGTCGAGGGTGTCAGCGACCTCAGGCTTCGCTGGTCCGGGCACCGCCTGGCCGTTCAGGCCACCCTCACCACCCACCCAGCCACCCCACTGGTGCAGCTGGAGGAGATGACGACACGCGCGCGGCACGCGCTCGGTCAGGGGTTGCCCAGCGTCGGAGACGTCCTCCTCGCCACATCCAGCTCAAAGACCGACGAGACGACCGAAGCCGTGTGACGGAGCTCCACGATGGACGCTGGGTTGCGTGGGAGTGTCGATCTACCTTGCCGACCAGCTCACGGAAGGAGTAGCCGATGCCCTCGTTCTGGTTGGTCCTAGGCCTGGCTGCCCTACCTGCGCTCGGCAACTGTGTCGGCGGCGTCCTGGCTGAGGTGCTTCGAGTCTCGGAACGCACCCTCAGCCTCGCGCTGCATCTGGCCGCCGGGATCGTCCTGGCCGTCGTGGGGCTGGAACTCATGCCCGAGGCGCTGGCTGCGGAGGTGCCATGGGTGCCCCTGCTTGCGTTCGTCGTCGGCGGGGTGGCGTTCATCGGCCTGGACCGCGCCGTTGGCGTCGTCCGCGCCCGACTCGGCGGGCGCACCGGCGACAAGGGGTCCAGAGCGCTGACGATCTTCTCCGGCGTGTCCCTCGACCTGTTCAGCGACGGGGTGATGATCGGCACGGGCACCCTCCTGAACCCCGCCCTCGGGCTGCTGCTGGCGATCGGTCAGGTCCCGGCCGATCTGCCCGAAGGGTTCGCCGCCATCGCCACGATGCGTCGAGCAGGCATCCCACGCCGTCGACGCATCCTGGCCGCCGTAGCGTTCACGATCCCGATCATGCTGGGCGCCACCATCGGGTACTTCGCCCTGCGGGGCGCTCCGGAGATCGTCACCCTCTCGGTCCTGGCTCTGACCGGTGGGGCACTGACCGCCGTGGTCGTGGAGGAGATGCTTACTGAGGCCCACGAAGGCGACACCTCGCAGCTCGGCCCCATCTTCCTCACCGCCGGGTTCGCGATGTTCGCCGCGATCTCGGTTTACGTCGGCGCATGATGTGAAACCCGAGCTCACAACCGGACGCGGCAGTGCGGTCGCTCCTCGCCCAGTGAGCAGCCATCGCCCCCAACGGAAATGGGCGCCGGTGAGCAAGACTCGGCGTGGATGTCTCTATCCGTTCGGAGATTGTGAACTGGATCCGCCGTCAACGTCCGAAGTCGTTGCACGGATGACCCTAAGGCTTTCAAGATCCTGTCGATAGGACTCTGTCGGCCCACCACCTCCGTACTTATTTGCACGGTCAACGCCGGCCCGTTCCTCGCCAGAGGTGCGGAGCGTCGCGTTTTGGGGCGCGGCGGCCGGAACACTGCCGCCGACACCGATCTGGTCGAGTTCGCGACGAGTACGCAGCGCTGCATGCCAGGGCGATCGAGGGCGCTGGCGGCGGCTGGCCTGACGCGGCACCTCGAGCGGGGGGGGGGGGCAAGGAGGTCGTTATCGAGCTCGACCGACCTGAACGCACCCAGCGTCGCCACGGCGCCAAGTCCGACACTCTCGACGCGATTTGCGCCGCACGGAAAGCGCTGTCAGTGCCCCGGCTCGGGAGCCCGCGCGGCGGCGGGGACCGCCAAGCCCTGTCGGTGCTCCCGTCGCCCGCCCGGTCCGCGGAAGCGGTTCCGCGGCCAGAAGCTGCCGGCCATGATCAAGACCGCTATCGGCATGTGGGTCCACCCCAACTGGGACGTGGAAACCACCACCACGGTCGCCGTCCTGCGGTCCTTGGCGTGAAGGGAGAACCGGCTCTGCGCTCTGCATCGCCGGCCGCTTGCGGCCGAGCTCGCCGAACAGGTGAGAGGTCGGAAATCGCCACCGTGGTGCCGACGAGTGCCAAAGTCTCGACGAGCAACCCGCCTGGTCCTACGTGGACGTTTTCACAGATGCGCCGTTGGGCAG
Source organism: Georgenia muralis (assembly GCF_003814705.1). NCBI lineage: Bacteria > Bacillati > Actinomycetota > Actinomycetes > Allobogoriellales > Allobogoriellaceae > Georgenia > Georgenia muralis. The sequence continues at coordinate 2,806,030 of NZ_RKRA01000001.1, forward strand.
CCGGCTGGTGATCTCGGCGCGAGAGCCCGCCGACACCCGCTTCCTGAGCGCCGGCGAGCGTTCACGGTTTCGTGGGCAGTTTCCCGAGTGATGCGTCGGCCATCGGCCACTTTTTGCGGACGACTTTCATGAGTGTCGTGCTTGCTCTGGCATCGTTGCGCTTCGACGATGGTCTTGTCGTGGTCGACCGTCATCCCGTGGGGCGGCGTCTCAGGATGTTCTCAGGTCCGGTGCGAGAGGGTGGGGCCGAGGGGGTCTTGATGCGCGTGTTGATGGTCGAGGATGAGGTGCGGCTCGCGGACACGGTTCGTCGTGGCCTGGCGGCCGAGGGGTTCAACGTCGAGGTCGTCCACGACGGCGTGGAGGGGCTGTGGCGAGCCCGGGAGAATGCTTACGACGTCATCGTCCTGGACATCATGCTGCCTGGGCTGAACGGCTACAAGGTGTGCGAGCAGCTGCGGGCCGCCGGGGTGTGGACGCCGGTGCTGATGCTCACGGCGAAGGACGGTGAGTATGACCAGGCCGACGCGTTCGATCTCGGCGCTGACGACTATCTGACCAAGCCGTTCTCGTTCATCGTGCTGGTCGCCCGGCTGCGGGCGCTGATCCGCCGCGGCGCTCCTGAGCGCCCGGCGGTCCTGGCCGCCGGTGACCTTTCCTTGGACCCGGCCCGGCGCCGGGTGGAGCGGGGCGGGCAGGAGCTGTCCCTCACGCCGCGGGAGTTCGGTCTGCTGGAGTTCCTGCTGCGCCACCGCGGTGACGTGGTGAGCAAGACCGAGATCCTCGAGGGCGTGTGGGACGCCCACTACGACGGTGACCCCAACGTGGTGGAGGTCTACATCGGCTACCTGCGCCGTAAGATCGACCTGCCCTTCGGTCGCCGGGCCATCGAGACCGTGCGCGGGGTGGGCTACCGCCTGGCTCACGACGGCGGCTGACATGACGCACGTGCTCGACTCCCTCCTGTCGCTGTCCGGTGTCCCCGTCTACGCGGTCGTGGGGTCGTTGGCGTTCATGGAGGCGGCGCTGTTCGTCGGGCTGGTCCTGCCCGGGGAGACCGCCCTGTTCCTGGGCGGGGTGCTGGCCGGTCAGGGCAGGGTGAGCCTGGTGGTGCTGCTCGCGGTCGCCGTCCTCGCCGCTGTCGCGGGGGACTCGGTGGGGTACGAGGTCGGTCGCCGTGGTGGTCCGGCGCTCAAGGCGAGCCGGCTGGGCCGGATGGTCGGTGAGCAGCGGTGGGCCCGCGGGGAGGACCACCTCGCTCGCCGCGGCGGCTCGGCGGTGCTCCTGGGCCGGTGGGTGGGTGTGCTGCGTGCCCTGGTGCCGGCCGTCGCGGGCATGTCGCGGATGCCGTACCGGCGGTTCCTGGCCTACAACGCGGCCGGGGGGACGTTGTGGCCGGTCACCGTGGTGCTGCTGGGGTACTTCGCCGGCGCCTCGTTCCGGAAGGTGGAGGCCTACCTGGGCCGGGCGAGCCTGCTGCTGCTCGTCGTGCTGGTCGCCGTCGCGACGGTGGTCGCGGTGGCTCGGTACCTGGCGCGGCACCCCGACCGGGTGGCGGCTGCGGGCCGGCGGGTCCGGTCGGCGGCGGCCGTGCGGTGGACCGAGGGCGTTGCCGCGTCGGTCCTGGCTCGTGTGTCGCGCCGTGCCGGCGCCGTTCCGGCGTTCAGTCTGGGCGTGGTGGCCGCCCTCGTCGCGGCGGCGGTCCTGGCGATGGGGTTCGCCGAGGTGCTCGACAACGTCCTGGACGGCAACGGCGTCGCGCTCCTCGACCGACCGGTCCTGGAGTGGCTCGCGGCCCACCGCGACGACGAGGTGACTGTCGCGATGCAGGCGCTCACCGCCGTCGGCGGGCCGGTGCTGCTGCCGCTGCTGGCGCTGGCCGGAGCGGGTGTGCTGAGGTGGCGCACGGGGAGCTGGGCCCCGGCGGGCCTGGTGGTCCTGACCGCCGCCGGCTCCGGGGCGATCACCCTGGCCGGCAAGCACCTCGTCGGCCGGGCCCGACCGGCGATGGAGCTGGCGGTCGCCGGGGAGGGCGGGTTCTCCTTCCCCTCGGGTCACTCGCTGAACTCGCTCGCGATCATCGGTGTCCTGGCGGTCCTGGCGGCCCGGGCGACCCTGAGCTGGTCGCGGCGGGTGTGGATCGGCGCCGGGACGGGGGTCCTCGTCGCCCTGATCGGGCTGAGCCGGCTGTACCTGGGTGTGCACTGGCTCACCGACGTGCTGGCCGCGTGGTTGGTCGGGGGCGTGTGGCTGATCGCCGTGCTGGGCCTGTGGCGCTACTCCGGGATGCGGGACCGCGTGCGCGGTGAGATGCCGGACCGCGTGCACGGTGAGATGCGGGAGGCCTGACCTCACCGGTCCACGGGGTGGACCGGCAGGGTCAGGCGGAGCGTGGCTCCGGCCGGGCCGTCCACCACCGCTACGGTGCCGCGGTGGGCGGTGGCGATTTCCCGGACGATGGCCAGGCCTAGTCCGCTGCCGCCGCGGGCGCGTTGGCGGCTGTCGTCCAGGCGCACGAACCGGTCGAAGACCCGTTCGCGGTCCGCCTGCGGGATGCCGGGTCCGTCGTCGCTGACCTCGATCACGGCGTGAGCGCCGTCACGGGTCAGGGTGAGACCGACCTCGGCGGTGGCGTGCCGACCGGCGTTGTCGACCAGGTTGCGCAGCGCCTGGGCGAGCTGGTGCGCGTCGCCCAGGACACGCACGGCGTGGATCCTGGAGGTGACGTGAAGGGCGGTGGTGGCGCGCAGGCGGGTCGCCTCGGCGGTGAGGAGGTCGTCGAGGTCGACCTCGTGGCGGTCCGGGTGGAGGCCGCGCTCGTCCGCGCGGGCCAGGAGCAGGAGGTCGTTGACGAGGCGTTCGAGCCGGCTGGTCTCGGCGAGGGTGCCGGCCGCGACCGAGGCGGGGTCGGCGTCGGCCTGGTCGGGATGAGCCAGGGCGATCTCGGCCGCGGCCTTGAGCGTGGCGATGGGGCTGCGCAGCTCGTGGCTGGCGTCGGCGACGAACTGCCGCTGAGAGCGTTGGGCGGCCTCGAGCCGGTCGAGCATCTGGTTCATGGTGACGGCGAGCCGGGCCACCTCGTCGCGTGCCGCGGGGACCGGGACGCGTTCGGTCAGCTCGCGTCCGCCGATGCCGGCGACCTTGGCGCGGATGGCCTCCACCGGACGCAGCGACCGGCCGACGAACCACGAGGTGGCCGCGCCGACCACCACCAGCAGGATCGGGTAGCCGACGGCCACCAATGCCGTCACGGCCTGCACGCTGTCCTCCACCGCCCCCAGGGACTGCCCGACGACGACGGTGTACACGCCCGCGTCGGTGTCCGCGGCGGTCACGACAAGGCGGAAACGGTCGTCGTCGACCGGGGTGCGCCGGTCCTGCCGCACGAGCTCACCCGGCGCGGGGTGCGCCGGGCTCAGGGCGGCCTCACCGTCGATGTCCTCGCTCGAGGCCATGACCCGACCGTCCGGGGCCAGGACCTGCACCACCGAGTCCTGGGCCGACGCCGCGGCCACGGCTACGGTCAGGGCCTCGACGGCACCGGGGTCGGCGCGGTCCAGGCCCGCGGCGGGGACGAGGTCGGCGATCTCCTCCGCCCGGGTGGTGACGGCCGCGTCGATACCCGCGACCAGTGAGCGCTGCAGCAGCACCACCAGCGCCGCCGAGGCCGCCGCCAGGGCCAGCGCGACGACGAGCGTCGCCGCCAGGGTCGAGCGGGCCCGCACCCCGAGGTGCCGGTGCCACCACGGCACGGCACCTCGACGTGCCTCCCGGCTCGACGCCGGCGGTGCCTCGGGGGACATCTGGCCATCGTAGGAGCCGCCACCTGAGGAGCCGCTGAGGGGGCTCTCAGCGTCTCTCAGAGTGTCCACAGCACGCCTCGGACAGTCTTGCTCGTATCGACGGATCCACCACCAGGGTGGACCGCGACACCAAGAAGGAGTCACCGATCATGAACGTCACCACCAAGCGGACGGTCGCCGTCGGCGCACTTGTCACCGGGCTGGCCCTGGGTGGCACGGGGATCGCCATGGCAGCCAACGGCACGGCCCCCAGCGGCTCCGAGGCCACCACGACCGAGGACCAGCAGCAGGAGCCGTCGTACACCGGCAGCGTCACCGCCCCGCAGGACACCGAGTCCGCGGACGGCACCGAGACCAAGGACGACGAGGCGGCCGAGGCCAAGGCCCTGGAGTCGCTCGCCACCGTCAGCCCGCAGGACGCCACGAGCGCGGCACTGGCCGCGGTGCCCGGGACCGCCGGGGCCGTCGAGCTCGACAACGAGAACGGCTACGTCGTCTACAGCGTGGAGGTCACCGGCGATGACGGCACCACTATCGAGGTCAAGGTCGACGCCGGCAACGCGACCGTCCTGGCCCAGGAGGCCGACAACGACCAGGAGACCAACGACGACTGACAGCCACGACCGGGCCACGACCGGGGCCCGCCTCACCGGTGGCGAAGGCGCTCGATCCGGCGCCTTCGCCACCTCGGCGATCTCAACAGCGCCCCTCGACCGCCCACGGCCCGTGCTGCCCGACCGACGACCCGGAAAGGTCCCCGTGCCCACACGTGAACGTGCCCGATCCCGCCACGCGGCGGCTCATCCGACCGCACCGGCGGGTACGCGGTGATCGCTACGGCGGCGACCCCTGGCGATCTGACCGGCATTAGCGCGCTCTTCGTCGAGCTCATCGACAGGCTGGGCGAGGTGGGGGTGGCGGTCCTGACACTGGTCGAGACGGTGATCCCGCCGGTCCCCAGCGAGGTGGTCCTGCCTCTGTCCGGGTTCCTGGCCCAGCAGGGCCATCTGTCGGTCCTGTGGGTTCTTGTCGCCTCGACCGTGGGGTCGCTCGTGGGCGCCTGGATCTTCTACGGGCTCGGGGCGGCGCTCGGGCTCGAACGGTCCGCCGCGCTGGTGGCGAAGGTGCCGCTGGTGGACCGGGAGGATGTGGTGGGGGCATCCGACTGGTTCCACCGCCACGGCCGCGGGGCGGTCTTGTTCGGCCGGCTGGTCCCCGGCGTGCGGAGCCTGATCTCCCTACCCGCCGGTGCCCAACGCATGCCAATGGCCACTTTCAGCGTCGCCACCGCAATCGGCAGCGGCGTCTGGAACGCCATCCTGGTGGGCGCCGGGTATGCGCTTGGCACCCAGTGGGACACCGTCGGCGCTTACGCCAGCACGTTCAGCAACGTCGTCATCGTCGTTCTCGTCATCGCCCTCCTCGTCGCCCTGCGGCGGCGAGCCCGACGCCGACGCCGCACCACGGCACCGCCGGCCGACCGCCTCGGTGCGGTTGGCGATAACCACAGGTCTCCATTACATCCGGGGAAGCTTCACTCAGCTTGATTACGGTGTAACGTCGGTTCTGGGATGGAGCTCCCGGGAACCGCCCTGGTGGGCTGATGGCTCCTCACGTCGTGGTGGAGGATGCCGTGAGAAGCCCAGAGTCGGTGCAGCGTCCAGTTCCCGGAGATGGCCCACTCGGTCCAGCGGACACGAGGCCGTTCCGTTCGATTCTGTTTCCGGGCGGGTCGCGAGCGATCCGGCCACCAAAGGATGCTGACTTCATCCACGACCTGAATCTCGATCAGGTCATTGATTCGGTCGCCGCCGGGCGGCAGGAGTACCGGATCAGGCCGTTCTTCACTTTGCCGTTGCATGACGTGGCGACGGTGACGTACCGGCAGGAGATCTTCCGCGACCTGTCCGGGCGTGCGGTGGCCGGTGTGGTCGAGCTGTTCGAGGGGGAGATGCGCCGTGTGCGGTCTTGCCTGGAGGCGGCTCGCAGCGTGCACCACGAGCTGCAGCGGCAGTGGTGGTTCCTCGAGGCCGGGGCGGTGTACTGCGCTGCTGTTCCTGCATTGTGGCGCGACCTGGGCGGGGCCACCGTCCGTTCTCGTGGGCTGCGGTTGTTGCGGGCGTACCTGAGCGACTACGTCGCATCATCGGCCTTCACGGACCTGCGTGAGGACACGGATCGGGTCCGTGAGGGCCTCTCCCGAGTTCGGTACACGGTCCACATCAAGGGGGCCCACGTCACGGTCGACCATTGCCACGGCGAGGCCGACTACGGGGCGGAGGTGCTGGCCACCTTCGAGAGGTTCCGGCAGGCAGAGCGAGCGCCACGGGAGGCGAACCCGTCCCGGGCCGGGGAGATGAGTCACGTCGAGGCCCGCGTCCTCGACCTGGTCGCCCAGCTCAACCCGGGGGCTTTCGGAGCACTGGCCCGCTACGGCACGGAGCATCGGGACTTCGTGGACGTCGTCGTGGGCGATTTCGATCGTGAGGTCCAGTTCTACCTCGCCTACCTCGACCATGTGGCTCCTCTCGAGGAGGCCGGGTTGGCGCTGTGCTACCCGCTGGTGGGCAGATCGAAGGCCGTGGAGGGACGGCAGGTCTTCGACCTGGCCCTGGCGGGCCGGCTCGTCGCCGAGGGGGGAACCGTGGTCTGCAACGACTTCCAGCTGGTAGGGCCGGAGCGAGTCGTGGTGGTCACGGGCCCGAACCAGGGCGGGAAGACGACGTTCGCCCGAACGGTCGGCCAGCTCTTTCACCTGGCCGCCCTGGGTTGCCCGGTCCCGGGCACGTGTGTCCGGCTGGCCCTGCCGGACCGCGTCTTGACGCACTTCGCGCGGAAGGAGAACCTCAGCGACCTCAGGGGGCAGCTCGAGGACGACCTGATCCGGGTCCATCAGATGCTGGAGCGGGCCAGTAGTGAGAGCGTGTTGATTCTCAACGAGATCTTCACCTCCACCACCCTGGAGGACGCCCGTCTGCTCGGGGAGCGGGTCCTGAGGCGGATCATCGCGCTCGACTGCCTGGCCGTGTACGTCACCTTCGTCGACGAGCTCTCCGATCTCAGTCCCTCGACCGTGAGCATGGTCAGCGCGGTCCGTCCGGAGGACCCGACCGAGCGCACCTACAGGCTGGAGCGGCGGCGCGCGGACGGGCTTGCGTACGCCGCTGCCTTGGCGCAGAAGTACGGCCTCGGCTACGAGGCGTTGAGGGCACGGGTGGCGAGATGAAGACGCATCTGATGCACCCCGACCGTGGCTTCGATCCGCAGCAGCCGCTCCCCTGGAACGCGGGGGACCTCATCGACGACCTCGAGCTCGACACCCTGCTGGCGGTCATGGCCGACGGCGATCACGTCCTCTACGAGATCGGCCGCGTCGCCCTGCTGACACCCCTGCAGGACCCGGCCGAGATCAGGTATCGCCAGGCAGCGCTCGAGGACTGCCTCCGCCACCGGGAGATCGTCACGGAGATCTACGCCGGCGCGGTGGCCGCCATCGCCCGGGAGAAGCGGATCTTCGGGTCGATCCTGCGCAGGCCGACCTCGGTGGTGAGCAGGTCGGTGGAGGTCCTGGAGATGTTCGTCGAGCACCTCACCCGGCTCAGGGTGATCGCGGACGAGCGGAGCTGGACCTTCCGTTCAGCCGCATTCACGACGTTCTTCGAGATGATCGCCACCGAGCTCGACGACCAGTTCTTCGCGACGGCGGGTGCGCACCTGCGCCGTCTGAGGTTCCGCGACGGCGTCCTGATGAGCGCGGAGCTCGGCACGGGGAACACGGGTACCCGCTATACGCTGCGCCGCCCGCATCATGAGAGAGGGACCTGGCTCGAGCGCCTGACGGCGCCGCCACGGCAGGGCCTGACGTTCGTCATCCCTGACCGCGACGACGCCGGCTTCAGCGCGCTCTCCGAGCTGCGCGACCAGGGCCTGGACCACATCGCCCACGCCCTGTCCCGGTCCACCGATCACATCCTGGCCTTCTTCAAGGCCCTGCGCACCGAGCTCGGCTTCTACATCGGGTGCCTCAACCTCCACGACCAGCTGGGAGCCGAGGCGACCGCCTGGTGCTTCCCCGAGCCGGTACAGGGCAGCGTCGCACTGAGCTGCCGCGATCTCCGCGACGCCGCGCTGGTGCTGACCACTGAGGAACCCGTCGTCGGCAACGACGTCGACGCCGACGGCAGGTCGCTGGTGATGATCACTGGCGCGAACCAAGGAGGGAAATCCACGTTCCTGCGTGCCGTGGGGCTGGCGCAGCTGATGATGCAGTCCGGGATGTTCGTCACGGCACAGCAGTACCGGGCCAACGTCTGTGAAGCGATCGCCACGCACTTCAGCCGCGAGGAAGATCCGACCATGACCAGCGGAAGGCTCGACGAAGAGCTCCGCCGGATGAGCGACATCGCGGACCACATCCGGCCCGGATCGCTGCTGTTGTGCAACGAGTCGTTCGCCTCGACCAACGAACGGGAAGGGTCACAGATCTCACGAGACATCCTCCGGGCGCTGCAGGAGGAGGGCATCAAGGTCTTCTTCGTCACACACCTGTTCGACCTCGCCCACGGCATCGCGCGGCAGGGACGGGGCGACACGTTGTGCCTCCGGGCCGAACGAGAGGCGGACGGGCACCGGACCTTCAAGCTGCCCGTCGGTGAGCCGCTCCCCACCAGCTATGGCACCGACCTCTACGCGCGCGTCTTCGGCACGGCAGCGGGGACCGAGACCCCACCGACGGGAGAGACCCGCTCCGGTGCTAGCTCGCGGCGTGACACGCGGTGACGCCGTCCCGCGCGCCGCCGTGGGGCCAGGAGCTCTGGGCGCGGTGCGGCACCGGTTCCGGTCTAGCTTCGGCTCGACAAGATTGCGGCGACGCGGGCGATCGGAGGAGGGTGTGATGCGGCGATCACATCCGGCCGAGGATGAAGCGCGGTGCCTGTCCACCATGGTGGCGTTGACGGCCCTGACTGTCGACGTCCTCGTGCATGGGCCCCTTACGCGGGTCGAGCGTGCGCTCGCGCAGAAGCCTTCGCCGGCGGCCAGGCCGTGGGGCTGGGTCACCCGGTTGGGTGAGGCTCCGGTGGTCGGGGCCTTGGCCGGGCGACAGTGCACGCCGCGTGGGGGAAGGAGTCGTGGTGGCGTCCCGCGGCCACCGTCTGCGGCGGTGCGCTGGTGAGGCGGCTTCTCAACGTCGCTGTGCGGCGAGAACGATCACCGTCCAGCTGGTGGCAAGGCGTGCCGAAGGGCCCCAGCTTTCCCTCTCGTCACGCGACCTGGGCGGCACTGGCGCTGGGAACGGTCGCCGCACGGTGCCACGGTCGGGTCGCCGGAGGGCTCGTCCGCGTCGTGGGGGGCGCGGTGGTGACCGGGGTGGGGGCGAGCCGGGTGCGTCTGGGGATACACTGGCCAAGCGACGTCGTCGCCGGGGTGCTCCTGGCCCGGGTCTGGGCAGGATGGGTCGGGAGGCTGCCACGGAGGGCGCCCTGTACTTCTCGGTGGCTGGGAAACCGTGCGGATACTCATCACCGTGAGCCCGCCACGGAACGCGGCCGCGCGGCCACCAGCGGGAAGATGCGCCGTGTCCACGAGCTGGCATGAGGTTCAGGTCGCGGTCCCCGCGCCCTCGTCGGACACGTGGACGGCGAGGGGGAACGCCCAACCGGCGAACCAGCCCAGCGCTGCGACCCAGGAAGCGTCCTCCTCGGTGGTGGCGGGCCGGCCGCGGTCGGTCATGGACTCGATGAGGGGGCCGAGAAGATCCGCCGTCTCGAGCAGACGTGCGCCGACCCGGTCGGCCGTGTGACGGGGAAGGTCCCTGGCGGCGAGGAGGTGCGGCCGGCACGTCCGGCCGGCGTCGTCCGCGGTGAGCTGGCGATCCCGCGGGACGCCTGCCTCTGCGGCGCAGACCGGGCAGACCCATGGGCGCCAGACCCGCTCGGTCTGGCGGAGCCATGCGGTGGTGAACGTGAGCCGGTTGGCCTCCTCGGTCAGGGCTGCGGTGTCCGACCCTGCGTAGCCGACCGGCGCTCCTGACGGTGCGGCGGCGCTCAGCTCCTCGCAGATGCGGCAGGCCGCTCCAGCAGTCAACACCGAGGCCAGGTTGGCGGCGAGGATCCGGCGCCTGGTCAGCTCCGTGGCCGCGTGCTCGAGGAGGTCCTTGTAGAGGATGGCCACGTCGAAGGGCTGGTGGCCCCCGCGTGCCCCCGGACCGTACGTCCACAGCTCGATCTCGACGACGGCGTAGGCCCAGCTGTGCCTCGGGCACAGGCCGTACGAGGCTCGCAGCTGCCGGCGCATCTCGGGATCCATGATGTCGCCGTGGACGAAGGACCACAGCTGGCGCACCTCCTCGGTGGTCAGCCGGAGGTCCTTCGTTCCCGCTGGCGCCGGCGGTGGGGGGTCGGGCGTTGCCATGGTCGGGTTCCTCTCGTCACCGGGAGGAACCATCAGCTGCCTGTGTGGCGGCGGTTGCGACGTCGTGTCCGGGCGGGATCCATCACCCAGATCCGACTTTACGCCCCGCCCCGTCGACCTCGCTCGGCGACGCCTGCCGGTGCCCTGATGGGGAGGGAGTCAGTCGCGCGCCCGTGCCGGCGCGGTGACGACCTTCGCGGCGATCAGCGAGCCGACCATCCACGTGGCCGCGTAGGCGAACGCGACGGTGGGCGAAACCGCAGCCCAGAGCAGGCCGGCGACCAGGGAGGCGCCCAGGTCGCCGAGGGACTGGACCAGGCCGAGGACGCCGTAGCCGTTGCCGCGGAGGTGGTCGGGGAGGATGAGCGCGACGAGTGTCGTCTCGGCGGTCTCGGCCAGGCCGATGCCGATGCCGGCAAGGACGAACGCGGCCAGGACGAGCGGCCAGGCTTGCTGGTCGAGCGCGAAGAGGGCGTAGGCGCCGACGTAGCAGGCAGCACCGGCGGCGAAGACGCCACGGGGACCGCGCCGATCGGTGAGGTGCCCGCCACCGATGGAGGCGATCGTGGCGGCGCCGTTGTGGGCGGCGTACAGGACGATGGCCAGGCTGGTCGCGGCCACCAGGCTGCGTCCCTGGGCGTGCAGGAGGTCGGTGGCCCGCAGGATCAGCAGGGTGGTGGCAACGTTGCCCAGCTCGAACATCGCGACGGGAAGGAAGGCCCGGGCCAGGCCGGCCCGCCGGAGCTCCCCCAGGTTGAAGGAGAGCGTGCGCCTGCCCTGCTCGGCTCCGAGTACCCGGCGGGCCTCGCGGGCAGCCAGCGTGATGGCGACGGCGGCGAGCACGCCGGGGATGAAGGCGAGGAGGATGGTGTGGCGAACCCCGACGACGCCGACGAGGGCAGCGGCGAGAAGGGGGCCGAGGACGGCGCCGGCGTTGTCGCCGGCACGCTCGAGACCCGCGGCGCGCCCGTAGGCCTCGCGCGGGACCAGAGAGACGAGCAGGGTGTCGCGGGCGGGGGAGCGGATCCCGCGGGACATCCAGCCCAGGGCCCGAAGGATCGCGACCTGCCACACGGCGGTGGCCACGCCGATCAACGAGGTCGCGACGGCGGTGAGCACGTACCCGCCACGGGCCAGGTTGGCCCGGCGCCCAGGGTCGCTCGACAGCGGACCACCGGCCAGCTTGCTCAGTCCGATGAGGGCGTCCGAGACCCCCTCGATGGCCCCGAGCGCCCCCGGCCCGGCGCCGAGAGTGGTCGTGAGCAAGGTAGGCAGGACACTGGTGGCCATCTCGTGGCCGGTGTCGGAGAAGAACGAGGCGGCTCCGATGCTCCCCACACCGGGTGTCAACCACCGCGGCGACGGGGCCGGATCGGTGCCGTGGCGGTCCGAGGCCATGGGTCAGGCGAGCCCGTACGGCAGGTCGGTGGTGGCGGCGATCTGCAGGAGCCGGTTGTACTTTGCCACGCGCTCACCTCGGGCGGGGGCACCGGACTTCAGCTGACCGCACCCGGTACCGACGGTGAGGTCGGCGATGAAGCTGTCCTCGGTCTCACCGGAGCGGTGGGAGACCATCTGGGTGTAGCCGGCGTCGCGGCACAGGCGCATCGCCTCGAGGGTCTCGGACACCGAGCCGATCTGGTTGAGCTTGATGAGGGCGGAGCTGCCGAGCTTGCGCCCGATGGCCTCGGTGATGATCGCGGGGTTGGTGACGAAGATGTCGTCGCCCATGATCTGGGCCCGGCCGGCCAGGCGCTCGGTCAGGGCGACCCAGCCGTCCCAGTCACCCTCCGCGAGACCGTCCTCGATGGACCACACCGGGAAGTCGGCGACCATCTGGGCGTACCGCTCGATCATCTCGGTGCTGGTCAGGCTCTCCCCGGCGACCCGGTAGGAGCCGTCGTCGTAGAACTCGCTCGCCGCCGGGTCCAGGGCGATCGCCACCCCGGCACGTCCGGCGGTGTACCCGGCACCCTCGATCGCCTCGACCAGCAGGGCCAGGACGTCCTCGGGCCGGGTGATGTCCGGGGCGAAACCGCCCTCATCCCCCAGGCCGGTGGCGAACCCGCGGTCCTGGAGCAACGAGCGGAGCCTGCCGTACACGGTCGCCCCGGCGCGGACCGCCTCGGGCAGCGACGGGGCGCCGATCGGGGCGATCATGAACTCCTGGAAATCGAGGGAGTTCGGGGCGTGCGCGCCGCCGTTGAGCACGTTGAAGTGCGGGACCGGCAGCCGCGGGGAAGTACCGCCGAGGCGCAGGTACGTGTACAGCTCGTTGGTGCCGGCCAGGGCGCGGGCCAGGGCCATGGAGACGCCGATGATCGCGTTCGCCCCGAGGCGAGCCTTGTTCCCGGTGCCGTCGGCGTCGTTCATCGCCCGGTCCACCTCCGCCAGGGCCGACCAGGTCCGGGACCGCAGCAGCTCCGCGAGCTCGCCGTTGACGTTGCTGACCGCACGGGTGACACCCTTGCCGCCGTACCGGTCGGCGTCGCCGTCGCGCAGCTCGACCGCCTCCCGGCTGCCCGTCGAGGCACCCGAGGGCACACCCGCCGAAGCCCTCTGCCCGGTGGACAGCTCCACGGACACGCGCAGCGTGGGATTCCCCCGGGAGTCCAGGATCTCCAGCGCGTCCAGGTCAGTGATACCGAAGCTCTCTGCGCCCATCGTCGATCGCCCCTCTCCTCCACGCCGCCCGGCGCGGTCACCGGCGAGGAACCACGATGAAGGGTCACCGCAGCCCCCGCCCTCTCGGACAAGACCAGGGACCGTTGGCGGCATCTGCCGCAGTTGAAGGCGAGCCCCACCGCCGTGACAACCACGACGCTACTCCCACCCACGTGGCGCGGGGAGGACCAAAAGACGGACACGGCTGGCGCGCACCACAGGGGCTACTACGCTGCTGAGAATCCGGCGGTGGGGCTCGCCGGCCCCAACCGCGGTTCCTCCGCCAACGGTCCCTGCAGGCACACCAGGAGGAACACGCATGCCCGAGCGCAGCAACCAGGTCGCCACGGACCCGGATCTCATTCCCGAGACCGCCAGGCGCGAGACCCCCGGCCGCCGGGCCCGGCCCAGGATCGTGCTCGACGTTCCCCTTGTCATCGCGGCCGGCGGGGCTGCTGGCGCCGTTGGCCGCTACGGGATCGCCCTCTGGCAACCTCACGGTCCCGGTTCCTTCCCGTGGGCAACCTTCTGGACCAACGTGACCGGGTGCCTGGTGATCGGGGTGCTCATGGTGCTCCTGACCGAACTCGGCGGACGCCCGCACCGACTCATCCGCCCCTTCGTCGGGGTCGGCATCCTGGGCGGCTTCACCACCTTCTCTACCTACGCCGTCGACGTTCACGAGCTCCTAGGGGCGGGAGCGCCGAGCACCGCGCTGGTGTACATGTTCGCCACCGTCGCCGCTGCCCTCGTCGCGGTGGAGATCGGCATGGCCATCACCCGCTGGGCCACCCGCGCCCGGCCCGACAGGGAAGGACAGGAACCATGAAAGAAGGAAGCAGACTGCTGCGGCTGACGGTCCTGGTCGGGGAGTCCGACCAGTGGCACCACCGCCCCGTCTACGCCGAGATCGTCCACCGCGCACATGACGCGGGGCTGGCCGGGGCGTCGGTCTTCCGTGGTCTTGAGGGCTTCGGCCGCTTCCACAAGATCCATACCAGCCGGATCCTGAGCCTCAGCGAGGACCTCCCGCTGAGCATCGTCATCATCGACGAGGAAGCGAAGATCCGCGCTTTCCTGCCCCGGCTCGACGAGGTGGTCACCGAGGGGGTCGCCGTCATCGACGAAGTCGAGGTGGTCCGTCACTTCGGCGACACCGCCGCAAAGCCGGCATGACGCTCCTCCTGGTCGCCGTCGGCGCCACGGTCGGAGCGCCGCTTCGCTACTACACCGACCGGGCCATCCAGTCCCGGCACGATTCCGTCTTCCCGTGGGGCACCCTCACCGTCAACGTCATCGGTTCCCTCATCTTGGGTGTCCTGGCGGGTGCTGCTTCAGCCGGAGGGGTGCCGCAGACCGTCCTCACCCTCGTCGGTGTGGGGTTCTGCGGGGCCCTGACCACGTACAGCACCTTCAGCTACGAGACCATGCGGCTGACCGAGAGCGGTTCCCGGCTCTACGCGCTGCTCAACATCCTGCTCAGCCTCACCGCCGGCCTCGGCGCCGCGTGGCTTGGCCTCACCATCGCCCTTGCACTCCGCGGGTAAAGGACCAATCCCTCCGGCCAGTGCTCCACGGTCCGTCGCCGCGGATGATCCGCGGCTCGCTAGAGTTGCCGATGGTGGGCGGGCTGCCCACCCGAGACCACGACGTAACCCGTCACGGTCTCGCCACCTCCGTCTCGGCGGGGGCACGCGCACGGCCCGATTCCCCCAGGATTCCCCCACAGCCTCCCGGCTCACGGCGAACGTCCAGGTCAGGACGGGTTCGGACAGTTCAACGTCTGAGAGCCTCGGCGACGACCGGCCGCCGGCGACGACTGCCCGCCGGCGACGACCGGCCGCCGCTGCGTCGTCGCCGTCCGGCAGCCTCGGCCCGGCACCCCACGTGGGTGCCGGGCCGCCGTCGTCCCCGCTTCCAGGACGCGGAAAAAGATTCGTTATCTGGAAAAATCTGTCCAAATCTCCTTCCGTCCGGGCGGCCCGTGCCCTAGCGTGTGCCGAACGTCCAACGACGGACTCACCAGGAGGTCACGTGTCACGCCCCGTCACGACAGGACCGACCAGGCACCCGGTCGACGAGATCCCCCGGCTCGACCGGCTGTTCCCCCTCGGGCTCCAGCACGTGCTGGCGATGTACGCGGGTGCCGTCGCGGTCCCCCTCATCGTCGGCGGGGCGCTCGGCTACTCCTCCGCCGACATCGCCTTCCTCATCAGCGCCGACCTCTTCGTCGCCGGCGTCGCCACGTTGGTCCAGTCGATCGGGTTCTGGCGTTTCGGCGTGCGGCTGCCCCTCATGCAGGGCGTGACGTTCGCCGCCGTCGGGCCGATGATCGCCATCGGCAACCAGTACGACATCACGGCGATCTTCGGGGCCACCATCGCGTGCGGGCTCTTCATGATCGCGCTGGCGCCCGTCTTCTCGTCGGTCCTGCGCTACTTCCCCCCGCTCGTGACCGGCACGGTCATCATGATCATCGGGCTCTCGCTCATGGGCGTGGCCGCGGGCTGGATCACCAACAACGAGGAGTCGGCGCAGCCGCGCGACCTCGCCTTCGCAGCTGCCACGCTGATCTTCATCATCATGCTCGAGAAGTTCGCGCCGCCCGCTCTCGCCCGCGTCTCGGTCCTCCTGGGGCTGGTGGTGGGCACGATCGTGGCGGTTCCGTTCGGCATGGTCGACTGGAGCGGCGTCAGCGAGGCCGGCTGGTTCGCCGTCATCACACCGCTGCACTTCGGGCTGCCGACCTTCCCGATCGCCGCCGTCATCTCGATGCTCGTGGTCGGTCTCGTCATCATGACGGAGACGACCGGCGACATGCTCGCGGTCGGGGAGATCGTCGACCGACCGGTGACCAAGCAACAGCTCGGTGACGGCCTGCGCGCCGACGGCCTGTCCACGATGCTCGGCGGGTTCTTCAACACGTTCCCCTACACGGCCTTCGCCCAGAACGTCGGCCTGGTGAGCCTCACCCGGGTGAAGTCGCGATGGGTGACCGCCATGTCCGGCGTCATCCTCATCGCCCTGGGCCTGGTTCCCAAGGTCGCCGCCGTCGTCGAGGGCGTGCCGCGTGCCGTGCTCGGAGGAGCGGGCATCGCCCTGTTCGGCATGGTCGTCGCGGCCGGTGTGCGGACGCTGGTCAAGGTCCACTTCACCAACACGAACATCCTCGTCGTGGCGATCGCGGTGGGCATCGCGCTGCTGCCGACCGTCCAGCCCGAGATCTACGCGAACTTCCCCAGCTGGTTCCAGCTCATCTTCGACTCGGGCATCAGCGCCGGCGCCATCGCCGCGATCCTGCTGAACCTGCTGCTCAACCGCGACCAGCTGAACGACGACCACGTGGCGGCCGCGCACGGGGCCCGGTCGATCCCGAAGAACCTCTCCCGGCCCGACGAGGTGCGGCAGGCGGAGGCGGCCAGGGCCGCGAACCGGTCTGACGGCGACGCCGCCGACGACGGCGCGGACCCCCGCCGCTGAGCGAGGTCGTGGAGCTGCGCCGGGCGGACGAGCCGCATGACGGCGCCCCTCGCGGTGGTCGTGACCAGAGCGACGGCGTCACCCTGACGGGGTGGCGCCGTCGTCGTCAGAGCGTCTCGGCGGCGAAGGTGTCGCAGGCCGCCATCGACGCCTGCTCGTAGCCGGTGACGAACCAGCGCTGGCGCTGCTCGGCCGAGCCGTGGGTCCACGTGTGCGGGTCGACCTCCTGCCCCGCGCCCTCCTGGATCCGGTCGTCGCCGACGGCGGCGGCGGCATCGAGCGCGTCGTTCACCTGTTCCCGCGTGGGTGGCTCGAGGAACGTCGCTCCGGAGTCGGGGTCGACGACCGTGGCCGCCTGGCCGACCCACATGCCTGCGTAGCAGTCCGCCTGCAGCTCCAGGCGCACCCCGTCGGACTCCGGGCCGGTGCCCTGCCGGTCGATCGTGGACATCGTGCCCTGCTGGTTCTGGATGTGGTGGCCCCACTCGTGGGCGACGATGTACATCTGGGCGAGCGGGGCGTTCTCGGCGCCGAGCTGGGACTCCAGCTGGTCGAAGAAGCCCATGTCGAGGAAGACCGAGGCGTCCGGCGGGCAGTAGAACGGTCCGACGGCGGACGTCGCGTTGCCGCACCCGGTGGAGACCGAGTTCTCGAACAGCTCGAAGCCGGGCATCTGGTACTCGATGTCCGCCTGCTCGGGGAGCGCGGCGACCCAGTACTGGTCGAGCGCGTCGGCGGTGTAGATCATGCGGCAGTCGGTGAACTCGTTGGCGTCCTCGCCGGTCTGGCAGTGCGAGAAGTCCTGCGTCCCCTCCTCCTGGGTCTGCTCGCCACCCCCGCCGCCGAGGACGCCGGAGAGGTCCACGCCGGTGAACATGTAGATGAGCAGCGCCACGAGACCGAGCCCGCCGCCCACGGCTGCGCCCTTGCCGCCACGGGAGCTGCGCACGCGTCCGGTGTCGGCCCGGACGTCCTTGTTGAAGGTCATGGGCACAAACTAGTTCCACCGTCGTCACGCGGCATGGCGAGGGATCGGCGCAGCCCCGTACCGCCCGTATCGTCCGGTTCGGCGGTGCCGAGCCGCCCGTGGTGGGCGGTCCGACGCGCGGGCGCCGCCCGTGCGTCGGACCGTGGAACGCGCCGGTGCGGGAGGATCGGACGATGGCGCGCACACCCTCGGCCGAGCTCGACGTCGGTGCCGACGTGGTGCGCCGCCTCCTCGCGGACCAGCACCCCGACCTGGCGGAGCTACCCCTGGGTGCTGCCGCCAGCGGGTGGGACAACCTCGTGCACCGGCTCGGCGACCGGCTCGCGGTGCGCACCCCGCGGCGGCAGGCGGCCGCAGCGCTCGTGCGCCACGAGCAGCGCTGGCTGCCCGGGCTGGCGCCCGGCCTGCCCGTCCGGGTGCCCGTCCCGGTCCGGACGGGCACCCCCACCACCTACTACCCGTGGCACTGGTCGGTCGTGCCCTGGTTCCCCGGCGTCTCGGCTCTGACGCTCCCGCCGGAGCGGCGTGACGTCCTGGCCCCGGCGTTCGCGGACTTCCTCCTCGCCCTGCACCGGCCGGCGCCGCCCGGGGCGCCGCACAACCCCGTCCGAGGTGTCCCGCTCGGGAACCGTGATGACGTGGTGCGGGAACGGCTCGCCGGCGCCGACGCCCGGCTCGTCGCCGTGTGGGACCGGGCCCTGGCGGCCCCGGCCTGGGACGGGCCCGCGCTGTGGCTGCACGGCGACCCCCACCCCGCCAACCTCGTCGTCGACGGCGGCCGGCTCGCCGCCGTCGTCGACTTCGGCGACCTCACCGCCGGTGACCCGGCGACCGACCTCGCCGCCGCCTGGCTCGTGTTCGGCAAGGCCGGCCGTCAGGTGCTGCGCTCGCGGGTCGGCCCGTCGCCCGACACCTGGGTCCGCGCGGCAGGCTGGGCGCTGGCGATCGGCTCCGCCCTCGTCACCACCTCCGACGACGCCCCCGCGATGCGGGGGGTCGGGGACGCCGCGCTCGCAGCGCTGGCGCACGGCGACCGCGGAGCCGGAACGTGAGCACCGGCTGCCTCCGAGACGCCGACTCTGACCGCCGGCTGCCTCCGGGGCGCCGACTCCTGACCGCCGGCACCGACCCATGGGTGCTGCAGGGTGACGGATCTCCCCTCCGCAGCCCCGACGGCCCGCCGTACACTGGGAAGGCGCACGTCCGCGAGGGAGTCCCGCCCGCGGCCACGACACCCCCACCATCTGCAGCGACCGAGGTATGCCCCTGTGATCACCGCCCACGACCTGACGATGCGCATCGGCGCCCGTGAGCTCCTGCACGAGGCGAACTTCCGGATCGACTCCGGGATGCGGATCGGCCTCGTGGGCCGCAACGGCGCCGGCAAGACCACCCTGACCAAGCTCCTGGCCGGCGAGGCCGCCACCTCCGGCGTCGTCCAGCACACCGGCCAGATCGTCCGCAGCGGTGACATCGGCTACCTCCCGCAGGACCCGCGCACCGGTGACATGGACGTCCTCGCCCGCGACCGGGTGCTCTCCGCCCGCGGGCTGGACGACCTGGTCCGGCGGATCCGCCGGGCCGAGCACGCGATGGCCACCTCCGAGGGCGAGGCCCAGACGAGGGCCATGGAGAAGTACGTCCGCCTCGACGCCGAGTTCGCCGCCCAGGGCGGCTGGGCCGCCGAGTCCGACGCCGCGCGCATCACCTCCAACCTCGGGCTGCCCACCCGCGTCCTCGAGCAGCCGCTGCACACCCTCTCCGGTGGCCAGCGGCGCCGCGTCGAGCTCGCCCGGATCCTGTTCTCCGGCGTCCAGACCCTGCTGCTCGACGAGCCCACGAACCACCTCGACCACGACTCGATCGTGTGGTTGCGCGAGTACCTGCGCACCTACTCGGGCGGGTTCGTCGTCATCAGCCACGACGTCGAGCTGCTCCGCGAGACCGTCAACCACGTCTTCTACCTCGACGCCAACCGCGGCGTCCTCGACGTGTACAACATGGGCTGGGACGCCTACGTCAAGCAGCGCGAGGCGGACGAGCGCCGCCGGCACCGCGAGCGGGCCAACGCCGAGAAGAAGGCCGGCGCGCTCATGGCCCAGGCCGACAAGATGCGGGCCAAGGCCACCAAGACCGTCGCCGCCCAGAACATGGCCCGGCGCGCCGAGCGCCTGCTGTCCGGCCTGGAGGAGACCCGCCGCGCCGACAAGGTGGCGCACCTGCGCTTCCCCGACCCCGCCCCGTGCGGGAAGACCCCGCTGACCGCGGAGGGGCTGAGCAAGTCCTACGGCTCGCTCGAGGTCTTCACCGACGTCGACCTCGCCATCGACCGGGGCTCCAAGGTCGTCGTCCTGGGCCTGAACGGGGCCGGCAAGACCACCCTGCTGCGCATCCTCGGCGGGGTCGAGGAGGCCGACACCGGTGAGGTTGTGCCCGGGCACGGTCTCAAGATCGGCTACTACGCCCAGGAGCACGAGACCCTCGACGTCGAGCGGACCGTCGTGGAGAACCTTCGCTCGGCGGCACCCGACCTCGACGACACCGGGGTGCGGAGCGTGCTGGGCTCCTTCCTGTTCTCCGGCGACGACGCGGACAAGCCAGCGAAGGTCCTCAGCGGCGGCGAGAAGACCCGGCTGGCCCTGGCCGTCCTGGTCGTCTCCTCCGCGAACGTCCTCCTCCTGGACGAGCCGACGAACAACCTCGACCCCGCCAGCCGTGAGGAGATCCTCGGGGCGCTGCGGGCCTTCACCGGCGCCGTCGTCCTCGTCACGCACGACGAGGGGGCGGTCCAGGCGCTCAACCCCGAGCGGGTGCTCCTGCTTCCCGACGCCGACGAGGACCTGTGGAGCGAGAGCTACCTGGAGCTCGTGACCCTGGCCTGACGGTCGCGACGTCGGGTCGACGGTCCGCCGGTCAGCCGCCGTGCCGGCCGGCGCGAGGAGCGGTCCGGCCGTCGGTGTCCGTGCCGGCCGGTGCGTCGATGGCTGCCGTCACCGGTGCGTCGACGGCTGTCGTCACCGGTGCGTCGATCACCCGCCCCGCCGGTCGACCGTCGGCCGGACGTCCGGGCGGGAGGGCGGCCTGCCGGCGCAGCCCCGCGAGGACCTCCAGGTCCTCCTCGTGCTCGGCCCGGCCGCCCGTGCGCACCGGTCCGTAGCCCGAGCGCTCGGCCGCCTCGCGCCTGGCGAGCACCACGGGCGCCGCGAGAGCCCCGAGAGCGAAGAGCCCCCACTGGATCGTGTACGACAGGTTCATGCCGTAGTTGAAGGTCGGGCGGGCGTAGCTCCCGAGGGTGACGTCGGCGGCGGGGCGCTCCTCGGCCGCGACGACATACCCCTCGAGCGGCTCGGCACCGACGGCCTCGGGCGGCGAACCCGCGGCCGCGAGCACGGTCGGCGGGTCGAGGCTGTAGACCTGCCCGTCGGCGGCGACCCGGTCCTGCGGCGTCTCGGCCAGCCGCAGCCGCGCGACGAGCTCGACCGTCCCCTCCGGCGACGCAGGTGCGGACCCGGCCTCGGCGGTGGGGAGCCAGCCGCGGTCGACGACGACGAGCAGCCCCTCGCCGTCGACGTCGGCGAGGAAGGGGGCGACGACGTGCACGGCGGCGGTGCCCTCGACGGGGCGGTTGCGCAGGAGGACCGGCTCGCCGACGTACCGGCCGGTAAGGACCACCGGGCGCCACTGCGACCCGGCGTCGACGACGGGACGGCCCAGAGCCTGGCCGAGAGGTACCGGCTCGGCGTCGTGGACGGCGTCGACCTGCGCGGCCTGCGCCGAGCGGTCCTGGTAGCGACTCCACTGCCAGGCGCCCAGGAGGACGCACACGAGCGAGACGAGCACCATCGTGGTGATCAGCCGCACCCACCGCGGGGCGGTGAGGAAGGCGTAGCGGCTCACCCGTGGGTCTCGTCGAGGTCGGCGACGGCGATGACGTCGCGCAGGAAGCTGCGCTGATCGAGGAAGCCGCGCAGGCCCTCGAGGTGGTCCTCGCAGGCGAGCCAGACCTTGCGCCGGCCGGGCGTGTGCAGGCGCGGGTTGTTCCAGAGCAGCGCGTGCACCGCTTCGGCGCCGCAGCCCTTGGCGCTGCAGCGCAGCTCCTCGACCTCGACGTAGGGCAGGGCGGCGTCGGGGCTCATCGCAGGTACTCCGTGAAGGGGTCGTAGGGGAGCGGACGGGCGGCCCCGATGCCCAGCTGTCCCGGGTCACCCGGCCCGCCGGGCAGCAGGTTCGCGGACGGCTCCGGCTTCTCCCGGCCGGCGTTGGCCACCAGCACGGCCAGCAGGGGCAGCAGGACCGCACCGACGAGGCACAGCCACTTCCACGGACCGGGCACCACGAAGAGCAGGAGGATGCAGCCGGTCCGGATGCCCATGGAGACGAGGTAGCGGATGGTGCGGTCGTGGACGTCCTCGGCCAGGGCGCGGCGCACCGAGGTGATCGCCTGGACCTGCGACCCGGAGTCGCGCCGCCTCCTCACCCATACAGGTTACGCCGCCGTCCCACGGACGGCCTTCGCCGGTCCCGGCGGGCGTCGGCTACGGTTTCCTCGCAGCGACACAGCGATGAACGGGAGACGACGTGGGCGAGCAGACGGCACGCAGCGTGCTGGTGACCGGCGCGAACCGGGGCATCGGCCGCGCCATCGCCGAGCGGTTCGTCGCCGCCGGCGACAAGGTCGCCACGATCTACCGCTCCGGTGACCTGCCCGACGGCGTCCTCGGCGTCACCGGTGACGTGCGCGACACCGCCTCGGTCGACGCCGCCTTCACCCAGGTGGAGGAGGCGCACGGCCCGGTCGAGGTCGTCGTCGCCAACGCCGGTGTCACCCGCGACCAGCTCCTCATGCGCATGAGCGACGAGGACTTCGAGACCGTCATCGACACCAACCTCGCCGGCGCGTTCCGCGTGGCCCGGCGGGCGAGCAAGGGCATGATCCGGGCGCGCCGCGGGCGCATCGTCCTCATCTCCTCCGTCGTGGCGCTCTACGGCGGACCGGGTCAGGTCAACTACGCCGCCTCCAAGGCGGGCCTCGTCGGGATCGCCCGCTCCATCACCCGCGAGCTCGGCGGCCGCGGGATCACCGCCAACGTCGTGGCACCGGGCTTCATCGACACCGCCATGACCCAGGCCCTGCCGGAGAGGCAGCAGCAGGCCTATCTCGGCGCGATCCCCGCGGGCCGTTTCGGCGGCGTCGACGACGTCGCGGCAGCGGTGGAGTTCCTCGCCGGCGACGGCGCGGCCTACATCTCCGGCGCGGTGATCCCCGTCGACGGCGGCCTCGGCATGGGGCACTGACCGCCCCTGCTCACCCGCGGCCCCCACGGGCCGCGCCCCGGACCAACCTAGGAGAGACATGGGACTGCTCGACGGCAAGACGATCCTCGTCACCGGCGTCCTCAAGGACAGCTCGATCGCCTTCCACGTGGCGCGGCTCGCCCAGGAGCAGGGCGCCACCGTCGTCCTGACCTCTTTCGGCCGGCAGTTCCGCCTCACCGAGGTCACCGCCCGCCGGCTCCCGGCCCCGGCGCCGGTGGTCCAGCTCGACGTGACGGACGAGGACGACCTCGCCGCCCTCGCGGACCGGGTGCGCGAGCACACCGACCACCTCGACGCCGTCGTGCACTCCATCGGCTTCGCCCCGCAGTCGGTCATGGGTGGGAGCTTCCTCGACGGCCGGTGGGAGGACGTCGCGACGGCGGTCCACGTCTCCGCGTACTCCCTCAAGGCGCTCGCCGTGGCCGCGAAGCCGCTCATGGGCCGCGGGTCCGCCGTCGTCGGGCTCACCTTCGACGCGAGCTTCGCCTGGCCCGTGTACGACTGGATGGGTGTGGCGAAGGCCGCCTTCGAGGCGACCTCCCGTTACCTGGCCCGTGACCTCGGCAAGGACGGCATCCGCTGCAACCTCGTCGCGGCCGGTCCGGTGAAGACGACGGCGGCGACCTCGATCCCCGGCTTCGAGCAGGTCGAGGGCGGCTGGGACGAGCGCGCGCCCCTGGGCTGGGACGTCGCGGACGCCGACCCCACCGCCCGCACCGTGCTGGCCCTGTGCTCGGACTGGCTGCCCGCCACCACCGGCGAGATCGTCCACGCCGACGGCGGCGTCCACGCCATGGGCGTGTGATGGCGCGGACCCTCGTCCTGCTCCGCCACGCCAAGGCCGAGCCCGAGCGCGACCTCGGGGACGCCCGGCGACCGCTGGCGGCGAAGGGACGACGCCAGGCGGCCGCGCTCGGCCCGGCACTGGCCGACGCCGTCGGCGCCGTGGACCTGGCGCTGGTCTCCTCGGCGCTGCGCACCACCGAGACGTTCAAGCTGCTCGCCGGCGGGGTGGCCGTGCGGGAGCAGACCGTGGTCGACGACCTCTACGTCGCCGGTCCGCGAGAGGTGCTGGCCCTGCTGCACGGGGTGCCGGAGTCGACCGGGACCACCCTCGTCGTCGGGCACGAGCCGACCATCTCCCATCTCGCCTCGATGCTTCACGACGACGCCGACGACCTCGCCCTGCAGGTCTCCCTGGGCGTGCCCACCGCGACGGCCTGCATCCTCACCCTGCGGACGGGGTGGCGCGAGCTCGACCGCTCGACCGCCCACCTCACGCGGCTGCTGCGCCCGGACCACTGAGGGCGCCGCGGGCGGCCGCGCTGGGTCGAGGCGGCTCCCGGCGTCGCCGCGCAGCGTCAATGCGCCCCCGGCGTTGCCGCGCAGCGTCAATGCGCCCCCGGCGTTGCCGCGCAGGGTTGAGGCACGCCCCGCGCGTTCCCGATGCACTGCCGCCACCGCACATCGGCGCTGGCCCCGCGGAACCGCGGGACCAGGTTGCCCACGTGGTCGTGATCAGCAGCCATCCGAGCGAACTCGTCGGGTCGCCGCGCAGCTTCGGCCGGTGGCCGTGAATCGGTTCTGCTCATGTGGTCGCGATCAGCAGCCATCTGAGCAGTTTCGTCAGGCGCTGGCGGCCCGGGATGAACACCAGGCGGACTTCGGCTCAGCAGGTGCCGGTCACCAGCACCGTGCCGTAGGGCACGACGACGAGGGCGACCACGGTGACGACGGCCGCGAGGTAGGCGACGACGGCGGCCAGTCCCCAGCGTGACGGCGGCGACGGCGGTGTCACGAGCCGGGCGGTGCGCCACGGCACGGCCCGGCCGGCCACGTGGAGCGTCGGCACCCCGGCCGGGAGCTGCTGCAGGTCGGGGTGACCGCCCAGGGCCAGCAGCGCCCCGGCCAGGGCACGCGTGCCGGCCGCGCGGCGCGCCGCGTCGTCGGCAGCCATCTCGGCGTAGCGGGCCGCCGATCGGTGCGCGTGGGCGACGAGCGGGACCCGGCCCAGGACCCGGGCCAGCGCGGCCAGCAGGCCGAGGAGCGTGTGGTGGCGCTGGAGGACGTGGGCGCGCTCGTGGCCGAGCACGGCGTGGAGCTGCGGCGCGGTGAGGGCATCGAGCCCGCCGCTGGTCAGCACGACGCCGCGACGTCCGGGCAGTGCGTACGCGGCTGGTGCGTCGTCCTCGACGAGCCAGACGACGACGTCGTCCCCGGCCTCGGGCGGTGGTGCGTTGGCGTGCAGGGTCGTGCCGTGCGGTGCGTTGCCGTGCAGAGCGTCGGCTCGCAGGGCTGTGCCGCCCAGGGCAGCGAGGTGGGCGTCGGCGGCACGGCCCGCGCGGGCCAGGTCGACCGCGGCGCGCCCCACCAGCGCGAGCGCCAGGACGGCGGGCACGAGGAGAAGGACGAAGACGGGGACGTCGGTGGTCGCGGGCGTCGTCGCCGGGCCGAAAGGGTTGGTGGCCACGAGGCACCGGCGGCAGACGTCGCCCACGGCCCCGGGCAGCGCCGGCCCGGTGACAGCCCACGCCAGGAGCGGGCCGAGGACGAGGAGCCCCGCGGTCCAGGCGAGCGCGGCACCCGTCCACGCGGCCAGGCCCAGGCGCGGCCGCGCGCTGAAGGTCGGCGTCGGGCGCCGGCGCAGGCGCGGCGCGAGGGCGCCGACGCCGAGCAGCACGGCCAGGAGCACGGCGAGGACCGCGGCGGTCATCGCCGCGGTGCCCGTGCGTCGTCGTCGTGCACGTCGCCGAGCAGGCTCCGGAGGAGGTCGACGTCCTCGGGTGACATCCGCTCGACGAAGTGGAGGAACGACGCGGCCCGGTCGGGGGTGGCGGAGAAGGTCTCCGCCATGAGCCCGCCGCAGTACTCGCTGCGGCTGGGGCCGTGACGGTAGGCCCAGGTGCGTCCTGCGGTCACCCGCTCGGCCATGCCCTTGCGCACGAGGTTGCCCAGGACCGTGGCCACGGTGGTGTACGCCAGGCCGGACGTGAGCCGGTCGAGCACCGCCCGGGTGGTCATGTCCGTACCGGCGTCCCACAGGACCTCCATGACCTCGCGCTCCAGGCTGCCGAGCCGGGGGAGGGGTGCGAGCTCAGGCATGCCCGGCGGAGGTCGGCTCGGCGGCGGTCGGCTCGGCGGCGGTCGGGCCCGCGGCGGTCGGCTCGGCGTCGCTCGGCGCAGCGGTCGCGGCCGTCGCGGCCGCCGGTACCCGGCAGTAGACCTCGCCGCGCAGCCGGACCACCAGCGCGCCGGCCGTCAGGGCGAGCCCGGCCACTCCCAGCAGCGGCTGGAAGGGGGCGAACCACGTGAGTGCGCCGGTGTAGCCGAGGGCCAGCAGGGCGATCTTGTTGCACACGGGGCACCCCACGGCGAACCACATGAGCACGCCCCCGGCCATCCCCGCCCGGCTCGGGCCCTCGCCGGCGGGGTCGGGTGCCGGCTGCGCGCGCCGCGGGCGGACGTACGTCGCGACGAGCATCCCGGCGACGAGCGACGTGAGGATCCACACCGGGTAGTTCCACCACACGACCGGGATCTCCCGGCCGAACACGGGGTTGGGGATGAGGACCGTCGGGATCCCGATGGCGAGGGCGACCGCGACGGCGGCGACCGCCGAGACGGCCCACCGAGCCGGCGTCCACGCCCGCAGCGCCGTCGCCGCGGTGCTCAGCGTGCCGGAGCGGGCGGGAAGGAGCGGGGTGGAGGTTCCGGGAGGCATGCGTCTACTATGCCGGATAGAGGGCTACTACGTCACGTAGTAGACCGTCCGTCACCACCGGGACCGCCCCGGGCCACCCCCGGTACTCCCCAGTCATCTCCGAAGGAGACCCCCATGCCCGCAGCGTCCGCCCGCCGGGTCCCGGCCTGGCTCGTCCCCGCCGCGATCGTCCTCGTCGCCCTCGTCCTGCTCGTCGTCTCCGTCGTCGGGGGCGACGACGAGGGCGCCGCCCAGCAGCCGGCCGCGACAGCACCCTCCGACGCTCCGGTGGCCGACGTCGTCGAGCCCGAGCAGCAGACCCTGGAGATGGCGCGCCGAGAGGAGGGCGACGCCCTGGCGTACGGACCGGTCGACGCCCCGGTGACGCTCGTCGTCTACAACGACTTCCAGTGCCCCTTCTGCGCCGTCTGGGCGAAGGACACCGAGCCGACGATGATGGAGTACGCCGACGCCGGCGACCTCCGGATCGAGTGGCGCGACATCAACGCCTTCGGTCCGGTCTCGGTCCGCGCGGCGCAGGCCGCCTACGCGGCGGGTGAGCAGGACGCCTACGTCGAGTACCACCACGCGCTCTTCGAGGGCGGGGAGAAGCGGCCCGCCGACGAGCTGACCGACGAGGCGCTCATCGCCCTCGCCGGCGAGCTCGGCCTCGACGTCGAGCGCTTCACCGCCGACCTGGACTCCCCGGAGGTCGCGGCCGGCGTGCAGGCGAACGTCGACGAGGCCGCCGCCATCGGCGTGTACTCCACCCCGGCCTTCCTCCTCGGTGGCACCCCGATCCTCGGCGCCCAGCCCACCGAGGTGTTCGTCCAGGCCCACGAAGAGGCGCTGGCGAAGGCGCAGGGCTGACCGTGGAGATCAGCCTCCTCGCCGCGTTCCTCGGTGGTGTCCTCGCCCTCCTGAGCCCGTGCGGCGCGCTGCTGCTGCCGGCGTTCTTCGCCTCGACGCTCGGCGCGGGATCCCGCCTGCTCGCGCACGGCGCCGTCTTCTTCGTGGGCCTCTCGCTCACGCTCGTCCCGCTGGGGCTGGGTGCGTCGTTCGTGGGGTCGCTCGTGACCACCGAGCGTGACCTGCTCATCACGGTCGCCGGCTGGCTCATCGTCGCCTTCGGCATCGCCCAGATCCTCGGGTTCGGCTTCGACCTCTCCCGGGTTCTCCCTGGGGCGCGGAACATCCAGGCCACGGCGCCGCGGCGCACCGGGGTGACCCGGTCGTTCCTCCTCGGCACCGTCTCGGGGATCGCCGGCTTCTGCTCCGGTCCGATCCTCGGTGCCGTGCTCACCATGGCCGCCACCGAGGACAACCTCGTGGCCGCCGGGGGTCTGCTCGCGGTCTACGGCGCCGGGATGGTCGTGCCGCTGTTCCTCCTCGTTGCCGCGTGGGGGCGGCTCGGGACGGCCGGGCGGGCGCGGCTGCGCGGCCGGGAGCTGGCCGTGGGGCCGTTGCGCCTGCACACCACCTCGGTGATCACCGGCGTGCTGCTCGTCGCCGTCGGCGTCGTCTTCCTCAGGACCAACGGCATGGCCGCCCTGCCCGAGCTCCTGCCCGCGGCGCTGCTCGCGCAGCTCCAGCGGGCGGTCCTCACGGTCTCGGCCGCCGTCCCCGAGCAGGTGGTCATCGTCGTGGCGGCGCTCGCCGCGCTGGCGGTGTGGTTCGTCCTGCGCCGTCGCGCAGCGGAGGAGCCGGGCGACGACCCGGCCGGTGCGGCTGAGCCCGTTGCCGCAGGCGAGCGCGTTGCCGTTGCGGAGCCCGACGTCGCGGCGGAGCCCGTTGTCGCGGGCGAGCCCATTGCGGTGGCGGAGCCCGACGCCGCCAGGAGGCAGTCATGACGCGCGCCACCCGACGGGTCGCGCTGCGCCGGGGCGGCGCCGGGGCCGTCCTGGTCCTCGCGGCGCTGGCCGGGTGCGCGGACACCGGCGACGACGGCGCACCGGTGGACCCCACCCCTGTCGTCGTCGGGGAGACTGCCCCGACGGCGCCCACCGGCGCCTCCCTGCCCCTGCCGCTGGCACCGTTCCGCATGGTCGAGCCCGGTTGGGACCAGGTGCCGGAGGAGCTCGACGGGATCTTCCTCGGCCTGGCCGAGCCCACCGCGGACGGTGACACGTCTGACGGCGACATGTCGGACGGCGACATGTCGGACGGTGACGGGGCCGACGGCGACACGGTCGACGGCGCCGCGCTGAGGTTCGTGGCCGCGGACGAGCAGGGAACGGTGCTCTGGGAGGCCGCCCGTCCGCCGTCGTGCACCGGCTTCGCCCTCACCCGAGCCGGGGACCGGGCCCTCGCCGTCCTCACCGACCTCGCGCCGACGGACGACGCCGTGGCGGGCACCACCGCCACCGCCTACGACCTCACCACGGGGGAGCGGGTCTGGGGTCCGGTCGAGGTGCCCGGGCCCCACCACGGTCCGGGACTCGTGTTCTCGGCCGCGGCTCCGCGTGCGACTGTGGGCGAGACCGGTTCCCGGGTGGTCCTCGACCCGGCCACCGGCGAGGTCCTCGCCGACGAGTCGGACGGCTCAGACACCGCGGTCGTCGGTGAGTACGACGGGACGGTGCTGACGGCCGTGGACGGCGAGCTCGTGGCGACCGACGCCGCCGGCGGTACGACGGCCTGGCGGGTGTCGCTCGCCTCGCTCGGCCTCGACGGGACGCCGACCGCTGTGGCCGGTGCCCGGCCGCCGCACGGCACCGCCCTCCTGGGTGAGCCGGGCGACGCAACCGGCGCCCTGGTCGATCTCGCCGACGGTGCGGTCCTGGCGACCGACGTGGCCGACGCCCGCCGCGATCCCAGCTCCGGCACGGTGGTCGCGCTCGGTGAGGAGGGCGTGACAGGGCTTCCGGCCACCGGCGAGCCCTGGGAGGTGCCGGTGGCGGACACGCGCCTCGCCGCGGCGGGCGGAGCACTGGTCTACATGCGGGTCGGCGACGCCCTCCAGGTGCTCAACGCCACCGGCGCTGAGGCCCAGGCGTACGGCGAGGCGGGCTCGGCGGGTCTCGCCGTCCCCGTGCTGTTCTCGGCCGGCGGAGCCGCCGTGGTAACCACGGAGACGGGCTACGGCCTCGTCACCACCGCGCCGTCGGAGGCCGAGGACTGATCAGGCCGTCGGTGACGAGTCTGCTGATCTGGTCGTGATGAGCAGCCATCCGAGCAGGTTCACCGGCTGACCCGTCGCGCGGTTGCCCACATGGTCGTGATCAGCAGCCATCGGAGCGACTTCGTCCGGGTCGGCGTGGCAAGTCCGGGCGGCGCCTGCGCGACCTCGTCCGGGTCGGCGTGGCAAGTCCGGGCGGCGCCTGCGCGACCTCGTCCGGGTCGGCGTGGCAAGTCCGGGTCGGCACGGTGAGTCCGGCCCGCGGCGGGAGGTCAGCGACCGAGCAGGCCCCACACGGCGTCGAGCCGGGGGAACGTGACGGCGGCGTCGGCCTCCTCCTGCACCACGGGCTTGGCCCGGAAGGCGACCCCGAACCCGGCCGCACCGAGCATGTCCAGGTCGTTCGCGCCGTCGCCGACCGCGACGACGCGCTCGAGCGGGACGTCGTCGGCCGCGGCCCACCGGCGCAGCTGCGCCTCCTTCGCGGCCCGGTCGACGACCGGACCGAGGGTGCGCCCGGTGAGGCGGCCGTCGCGGACCTCGAGCGCGTTCGCCACCGCGTGGTCGATGCCCAGGCCGGCCCGCAGGGGCTCGACCACCTCGACGAACCCGCCCGAGACCACGCCGACCCGGCCGCCCCCGGCGTGCACCGCCTCGACGAGCTCACGGGCGCCGGGGGTGAGCTCGACGGCGGCGCGCACGTCGGCGAGGACGGCCACGTCGAGCCCGGCGAGGGTGGCGACCCGCGCGCGCAGGCTGTCGGCGAAGTCGATCTCACCACGCATGGCCCTCTCGGTGACCGCGGCGACCTCCGCGCGGGTGCCCGCGTGCTCGGCGAGCAGCTCGATCACCTCGGCGGTGATGAGGGTGGAGTCGACGTCCATGACGAGCAGGCCCGGGCCGTCCTGGGCGAGCGCGCCCGTCGTCACGCCGACGTCGACGCCCAGCGCCGCCGCCGGGCCGCCGAGCTCGGTCCGCAGGTGCCGGGCGTCGACGGCGCCGGCACCACCGCCGTCGCGGAGCGAGGCCGTGACCGCGACGGCGAACCACCCGCCGCGCGAGGTCGTCACGAGCGCGGCGTCGTCGGCCACGGCGGCGACCAGCTCGCGCGCGTGCTCCACGAGCGAGACCGGCAGCGGCCGTGGCGAGACGAGGCCGACGCGCAGGGTGGGGCGGTCCGGGGAGGCGTTCACGCCCGGCAGCCTACGGTCCGGCGTCGGTGACGCGCGGGGGTGCTCAGCGCTTGACGACCATGCCCTTGGGCACGACGGTGATGCCCGACTCGGTGATGGTGAAGCCCCGCTCGCGGTCCTGGTCGTGGTCCAGCCCGACCTGGGCGCCCTCCTCCACGACGACGTACTTGTCGAGGATGGCTCGCGAGACCGTGGAGTTGCGGCCCACCTGGACGCCGTCGAAGAGGACGGAGTCGCGCACCGAGGACCAGGAGTTCACCCGGGTGCCGGGGGAGAGCACGGACCCGACCACCTCCCCGCCGGAGACGATGACGCCGGGGGAGACGAGGGAGTCCAGGGCGTGGCCGAGGCGCTCGCGGTGGCCGTAGACGAACTTCGCCGGCGGGAGGCCGGTGTACCCGGTGAACAGCGGCCAGTCGTCGTTGTAGAGGTTGAAGACCGGGAACACGGAGATGAGGTCCTGGTTCGCCTCGTAGAAGGCGTCCACGGAGCCGACGTCGCGCCAGTAGCTGCGGTCGCGGTCGGTCGCTCCCGGCACGTCGTTGAAGGTGAAGTCGTAGAGGCCCGCCGCGCCGTCGCTGACGAACGCCGGGACGATCGAGCCGCCCATGTCGTGCTTGGAGGAGTCGTCCTTCGCGTCGGCGGTGACGGCCTCGACCAGGGCGTCGGCGTCGAAGACGTAGTTGCCCATCGAGGCCAGCACCTCGTTGGGGGAGTCCACCAGCCCCTGCGCGTCCTTGGGCTTCTCCAGGAACTCCGCGATCTTGTGCGGGTTGTCCTTGTCGGCCTGGATGACGCCGAACTGGTCGGCCAGCGCCAGCGGCTGCCGGATGCCCGCGACCGTGAGGGGGAACCCCGAGTCGATGTGCTGGGACACCATCTGGGAGAAGTCCATGCGGTAGATGTTGTCCGCGCCCACGATGACGACGATGTCGGGCCGCTCGTCGTCGATGAGGTTGAGGGACTGGTAGACGGCGTCGGCGCTGCCGAGGAACCAGTGCTTGCCGACCCGCTGCTGCGCGGGCACGGGGGCGACGTAGTTGCCCAGGAGGTTCGACATGCGCCACGTCTTGGCGATGTGCCGGTCGAGGCTGTGCGACTTGTACTGCGTGAGCACGACGATCTTGAGGTACCCCGAGTTGACGATGTTCGACAGCGCGAAGTCGATCAGCCGGTAGATGCCCCCGAACGGCACCGCGGGCTTGGCCCGGTCCATGGTCAGCGGCATCAGCCGCTTCCCCTCGCCGCCGGCCAGGACGATCGCAAGTACTCGTGGGGATGCCATGCCCGAAACCATATTGCCGTCACGCGATCGGCGCGCCCGGATGGCAACTCGTGGCCTGGTGTTGCGCGGATCACCGCCCCAGGGGGCATGCTTGCCACGACCGCCGGTCACCGGCCCGCCCGGGCCGTCCCGCCGCCCGGAAGAACAGGACGTTCAACGATGAGGGTCGATCTCCTCACCCGTGAGTACCCGCCGCACGTCTACGGCGGTGCCGGGGTGCACGTCACCGAGCTGGCCCGGGTGCTGCGCCGCAGCATCGACGTGCGGGTCCACGCGTTCGACGGTCCGCGTCCGGCGGGCGACACCGACCACGACGTCGAGGTCCCCGTGACCGGCTACGACGACCTGCCCGAGCTCAGCTCGGCCAACGCCGCCCTGCGCACCTTCGGCGTGGACCTGACGATGGCCGCGAACCTCGCCGGGACCGACCTCGTCCACAGCCACACCTGGTACGCCAACCTCGCCGGCACGCTCGGCGGGCTGCTCAACGGCGTCCCCCACGTGCTCTCCGCGCACTCCCTCGAGCCGCTCCGGCCGTGGAAGGCCGAGCAGCTCGGCGGCGGGTACGCCCTCTCGAGCTGGGCCGAGCGCACCGCCTACGAGAGCGCCGCGGCCGTCATCGCCGTCTCCGGCGGCATGCGCGAGGACATCCTGCGCTCCTACCCCCAGGTCGACCCCGCCAAGGTGCACGTCGTCCACAACGGGATCGACCTCGACGGGTGGCGCCGCCCCACCGGCGCAGCGCAGGAGGAGGCCGCCAGGGCCACGCTCGCCCGCCTGGCCATCGACCCCGCGCGGCCCACGGTGGTCTTCGTCGGGCGCATCACGCGCCAGAAGGGCCTGCCCCACCTCCTGCGCGCGGTCGAGCAGCTGCCCCCCGAGGTCCAGCTCGTGCTGTGCGCCGGCGCCCCCGACACCCCCGAGATCGCCGCCGAGGTCACCTCCCTCGTCGAGGGCCTGCAGGACCGCCGTGACGGCGTGGTGTGGATCGAGGAGATGCTGCCGCGAGAGGAGCTCGTCGCGGTGCTCGCCGCTGGCACGGCGTTCGTGTGCCCCTCGGTCTACGAGCCGCTGGGCATCGTCAACCTCGAGGCCATGGCCGTGGGTCTGCCCGTCGTCGGCTCGGCGACCGGCGGGATCCCGGAGGTCATCGACGACGGCGTCACCGGCACCCTCGTCCCCATCGAGCAGGTGCAGGACGGCACCGGCACCCCGGTGGACCCGCAGGCGTTCGAGCACGACCTCGCCGAGGCCCTGACGGCGATGGTCTCCGACCCGGCCCGCGCGGCCGAGATGGGGGTCGCCGCCCGCCGCCGGGTGGAGGAGCACTTCGCGTGGGAGGCGATCGCCGAGCGCACGCTGGAGGTCTACCGCAGCGTGCTCTGACGGTCCCCGGCCCGGGCCCCCGCAGCGGTCAGTGCGGGGCCCGGGTGGCGGAGGCCGCGCTGAGCGCGTGCCGGGCCGCCCGGTCGACGGCGCGCAGCGCCGCCCGGCGCTCCTGCACCTGGGCGGCGGTCCGGGCCCCGCCGTCGTCGGAGGTGGCCAGCTCGACGATGGCGAGCAGCCGCGCCGCTCGCTCCAGGACGTCGAGCCGCCGCGGGTCGATCGGCGGCAGCGGCTCGGCGAGGCCGGCGACGGAGATGTCGAGGAGCCGGTCGGCGAGGTCCGGGCGCTCGCGGGCGACCTCGAGGTCCTCGAGGGTCTCCACGGCCTCGGTCAGGGCGAGCTGGATGTCCCGGCGCGCCTGGGAGAGGGAGTCCACGCCGGCGAGGAACAGGCTCGGTGCCGGGACGTGCTCGGTGACGTCGTGGTGCACCGACCAGGTGACCATCTCGCCCTCCTCGAAGACGCTGCCGAACCGCTCCCGCTCGGGCACCAGCACCGCGCAGGTCTCGCGCCCGCCCCGGGTGCGGCGCAGCAGCACGCCCTCCCCGGCGTCGACGAGCTCGGCCGAGCGCACCGCGGGCGCGCCCATGGGGTCACCCGGACGGGGCAGGATCGCGGCAGTCTCGACGACGGGCCCGAGCCGCGGGATCAGCTCCGCCAGCGACCGGGCGGGTTGGTCGTCGCCGCCGTGCTCGAGGACCCGGTGCGGCTCGTCGGTGCCCGTGACGGCCCGGGCGGCCCGCCGGGCCGAGGGGGCGCCGTCGACGTGGGGGAGCCAGATCGCCAGCATCACCGAGACGGGCAGCGTGAGGATCGCGGGGCCGGGCATGGAGCAACGATACGAGCCCGGCACGGCGGCGTCCCACCGGCCCGGCGCGCCCGCGCGGGGGCCACCGGTGCGGTCCCGTTAGGGTCGGTGCCATGGGTGATGTGCTGGAGCTGAACGACGTCTCCGTCCGGCGCGGGGCGAAGCTGATCCTCGACCGCGTGAGCTGGTCCGTCGACGAGGGCGAGCGCTGGGTGGTCCTCGGGCCCAACGGCGCCGGCAAGACGACGGTCATCCAGCTGGTCGCGGGCCGCCTGCACCCGACCTCGGGCACGGTGGACATCATCGGCGAGCGACTGGGCCAGGTGGACGTCGCCGAGCTCCGCCCGCTCGTCGGCCTCGCCTCCGCGGCGCTGGACCAGCGCCTGCCCGCGGGCGAGCGGGTGCTCGACGTCGTCCTCACCGCCTCCTACGGCATGACCGGGCGCTGGCGCGAGCAGTACGAGGACGTCGACACCGCCCGTGCCGCGGCGCTCCTGGACGCCTTCGGCGTGGGGGACCTCGCCGAGCGGACCTACGGCACCCTCAGCTCCGGGGAGCGCAAGCGGGTCCAGATCGCCCGGGCGCTCATGCCCGACCCCGAGGTGCTCCTCCTCGACGAGCCCGCCGCCGGCCTCGACCTCGGCGGTCGCGAGGAGCTCATGGGTGCCCTGGCCGAGCTCGCCGGGGACCGGCGATCGCCGGTGCTCGTCCTCGTCACCCACCACGTCGAGGAGATCCCGCCCGGATTCACCCACGCCCTGCTCCTGCGCGAGGGCACGGTCGAGGCCGCAGGTCCCCTCGAGGAGGTGCTCACCCCGCAGCACCTCTCGCGGGCGTTCGGCCTCGAGCTCGAGGTCGAGCGGCACCGGGACCGCTACAGCGCTCGCGCCTCGCGCGCGCACGCCGACGACCACGGCGCCCACAGCGCACCCGACGCCCGCGACGCCCGCGACGCGCTCGGCTAGACGAATCCGGCAGATCGGCGTGGGCCGCTCGCTAGGATCGTGACGACATCGAGGGGAGTGTGACCATGGCCTGGCTCTGGTGGCTCGGCGGCGCGCTCGTCCTCGGTGTGGTCGAGATGCTCACGGTGGACCTCATCTTCCTCATGTTCGCCGGCGGGGCCCTCGCCGCGATGCTCCTGGCGGTCCTCGGCGCGCCGGTGTGGGCGCAGATCCTCGTGTTCTCCGTCGTCTCGATCGTCCTCCTCTTCGGCGTGCGGCCCTGGGCCAAGAGGGCGCTGGACCGCAGCACGCCCGACTCCCTCACCAACGTGGCCGCCCACGTCGGCCGCGAGGCCACCGTCCTCATCGACGTCACCGACCGGGCCGGGCGCGTGAAGCTGCTCGGCGAGGTCTGGACCGCGCGCGCCGCGGGCCACGGCACCGTCCTGCCCGCCGGCACCACGGTGCGGGTCGTGCGGATCGACGGCGCGATCGCCGTCGTCGAGCCCGTGCCCACCACCCCCTACGGCTGAGCCGACCCCGGCCGGCCATCGAAGGAGAATCGTGCTCGAGTCCCTCGGCGGCACCGTCGCCCTCGTCGTCCTGCTGCTCGTGGCGCTGTTCGTCGTCGTGGCGATCAGCCGCGCCGTGCGGATCGTGCCGCAGGCGGTGGCGCTCATCGTCGAACGTCTGGGCAAGTACCAGACGACCATGTACGCCGGCCTGCACTTCCTCATCCCGTTCGTCGACCGGGTCCGCGCCAGCGTGGACCTGCGCGAGCAGGTCGTGTCCTTCCCGCCGCAGCCGGTGATCACCTCCGACAACCTCGTGGTGAGCATCGACACGGTGCTGTACTTCCAGGTCACCGACCCCAAGTCCGCGACGTACGAGATCGCCAACTTCATCACCGGTATCGAGCAGCTCACGGTGACCACGCTGCGTAACGTCATCGGCTCGATGGACCTCGAGCAGACCCTCACCAGCCGTGACCAGATCAACGGCCAGCTGCGCGGGGTGCTGGACGAGGCCACCGGCCGGTGGGGCATCCGCGTCAACCGTGTCGAGCTGAAGTCGATCGACCCGCCGCAGAGCATCCAGGGCGCGATGGAGCAGCAGATGCGTGCCGAGCGTGACCGCCGCGCCGCCATCCTCACCGCCGAGGGTGTCAAGCAGTCGCAGATCCTCACCGCCGAGGGCGAGAAGCAGTCGGCGATCCTGCGCGCCGAGGGGCAGGCGCAGTCCGCGATCCTGCGGGCCCAGGGCGAGTCCCGCGCGATCCTCCAGGTCTTCGACGCGATCCACCGCGGCAAGCCCGACAGCAAGCTCCTCGCCTACCAGTACCTGCAGATGCTGCCCGAGATCGCCAACGGCTCCGCGTCCAAGCTGTGGGTGATCCCCACCGAGCTGACCGCCGCGCTCAACGGCATCACCAAGGGCTTCGGGGGCGTCGGCACCGGCGGGCCGGGCGGGGACGACGGCGACCTCGACGACGGCGCGCACCCCACCGTCGACTTCGGCACCTACGGGTCGGGGATGGCCAAGGAGCTCGGCGAGACCACCCTGCAGGACCCGGACGAGGCGCTCGCGCAGGCCCGGGGCGAGGCGGCCCGGGCGACGTCGGAGGCCACCACCGCCGGCGAGCGGTCCGGCTCGCCGTTCTCCCGCTCGGCCGAGCGCGGGCAGGCCCCCGCCGAGAGCGAGCAGACCCGGTCCGAGCGGCGGGCTGCCGCCCAGGCCCGTGAGGACGCCCTCGAGGCCGGCAGCGAGCGTGCCCGGCTGCAGGCGCAGCGTCAGGCCGAGGAGCTCAGCGAGCGCACCCGCACCTCCCCGGGCGGTCCCGGCCCGCAGGAGGGGGGCGCCGAGCAGGAGGACACCACCCGCTTCGCCCCGCCGCAGCCCACCGACGAGGGCAGCGAGCGGCCCGACCAGCGCTAGGAGCGGTCCGGCCGACGACGGGCCGGGAGGCACCTGCCTCCCGGCCCGTCGTCACCCACGCGGCGTAGGGTTTGTCCTGGTCACCCGCTGCCGGGTCCGCCCCTGCCGTCGAAGAGGTCCGATGCTCCTGCGTGTCCTGCGCCGTTTCCTGCGCCCCTACGGGCGGGACGTCGCGATCGTCGTCGTGCTGCAGGTCGTCCAGACCCTTGCCGCGCTGTCCCTGCCGAGCCTCAACGCCGACATCATCGACAACGGCGTCCTCACCGGGGACACCGGCTACATCTGGCGCACCGGCGCCCTCATGCTGGCCATCACCGCCGTGCAGGTGTCCTGCGCGATCGGCGCGGTCTACCTCGGCGCGCGCACCGCGATGGCCGCGGGTCGCGACCTGCGCGCCGCCGTCTTCGGCCGGGTCCAGCGCTTCAGCGTGGCGGAGATGGGCCGGTTCGGGGCGCCGTCCCTCATCACCCGCACCACCAACGACGTCCAGCAGGTCCAGATGGTCACGGTCCTGACCTTCACGATCATGGTCATGGCGCCGATCATGATGGTCGGCGGCGTCGTCATGGCCCTGCGCCAGGACGTGGCCCTGTCCGGCCTGCTCGTGGTCGTGGTGCCCCTGCTGCTGGGCGTCATGGGCTTCATGCTCGTGCGGATGCGGCCGCTCTTCCGGCAGATGCAGGAGCGGCTCGACCGCATCAACCTCGTCATGCGCGAGCAGATCTCGGGCGTGCGCGTCATCCGGTCGTTCAACCGTCAGGGCACCGAGCGGGTCCGGTTCGCCGAGGCGAACACCGCCCTCATGGAGACGGCCCTGGGCGTCGGCCGGCTCCTGGCGCTGCTGTTCCCCGCGGTGATGCTCATCATCAACGTCTCCTCCGTCGCCGTCATCTGGTTCGGCGCGGGGCGGATCGACACCGGCGAGATGCAGGTCGGCTCGCTGGTGGCGTTCCTCAACTACCTCATGCAGATCCTCATGTCCGTCCTCATGGCGGTGATGATGTTCATGATGGTGCCGCGCGCGGAGGTCAGCGCCGAGCGCATCGACGAGGTTCTCTCCACCGACCCCGAGATCACCGCCCCGCCCGAGCCGCGCCGGCTGCCCGCCCGTGACGGCACCGGGCGCGGGCTCGTCGTCGAGCTCGAAGGCGCCACCTTCGGCTACCCCGGCGCCAACGAGCCGGTCCTCACCGGCGTCGACCTCCGGCTCGAGCCGGGCCGCACGACGGCGGTCATCGGCTCCACCGGTGCGGGCAAGACCACCCTGCTCAACCTCGTCCCCCGCCTGCTGGACGTCACCGGTGGCTCGGTGCGCGTGGGTGGGACCGACGTGCGCGACCTCGACCCCGGTGAGCTGCGGGACCGGATCGCCCTGGTGCCGCAGCGGGCCTACCTCTTCTCCGGGACCATCGCCTCGACCCTGCGCCACGGCAGCCCCGGCGCGAGCGAGGAGCAGATCTGGGCCGCCCTCGAGGCAGCACAGGCGCGGGACTTCGTCGAGGCGCTGCCCGAGGGGCTGGCGGCTCCCGTGGAGCAGGGCGGGACGAACTTCTCCGGCGGGCAGCGCCAGCGCCTGGCGATCGCCCGGGCCCTGCTGCGCCCCGCGGACGTCTACCTCTTCGACGACTCCTTCTCCGCCCTGGACTACGCCACCGACGCCCGCCTGCGGGCGGCCCTGCCCGCGGCGACGGCCGGGGCGACCGTCCTGGTCGTCGGCCAGCGGGTGGCCACCATCCGCGACGCCGCCCAGATCGTGGTCCTCGACGCGGGCCGGGTGGTCGGCCTGGGCACCCACGCCGAGCTCATGGCCGGCAACGAGACCTACCGGGAGATCGTCCTGTCCCAGATCACCGCGGAGGAGGCAGCGTG
Organism: Georgenia muralis; assembly: GCF_003814705.1. Taxonomy (NCBI): domain Bacteria; kingdom Bacillati; phylum Actinomycetota; class Actinomycetes; order Allobogoriellales; family Allobogoriellaceae; genus Georgenia; species Georgenia muralis. Next base: position 2,844,930 of record NZ_RKRA01000001.1, read on the forward strand.
AGCGGCCGGGGCCCCATGGGGGGCGGACCGCACGGCGGCCTGGGCGCGGCCCCGCCGGCCAAGGTCGCCGACTTCCGCGGCTCGCTGCGCCGGCTGCTCGCCGCGCTGCGCCCCGAGCGGGCGTGGCTCGGCGCCGTCGTCGTCCTCGGCGCCGTCTCGGTGGCGCTGGCCGTGATGGGCCCCAAGCTCCTCGGCGACGCCACGAACATCGTCTTCGACGGTGTCGTGGGCCGGATGCTGCCCGCGGGCAGCACCAAGGACGAGGCCGTCGAGGCGCTGCGCGCGGCGGGAGAGGACCGCATGGCGGACCTCGTCTCGGGCACCGGGGTGGTGCCCGGGCAGGGAATCGACTTCGACGCCCTGGGCGGTCAGATCGTCGTCGTCCTGGCGGTCTACGTGCTCTCGGCGGTGTTCCTGTGGGCGCAGGGTCTCATCCTGGCCCACGTCGTCCAGCGCACCGGGTTCCGCCTGCGTGAGGACGTCCAGGCCAAGATCGACCGGCTCTCCCTGGGCCACCTCGACAGCCGGCCCCGCGGTGACGTCCTCTCGCGGGTGACCAACGACATCGACAACGTCACCCAGTCGCTCCAGCAGACGCTCTCCCAGCTCGTGACGTCGCTGCTGACGGTCGTGGGCGTGCTCGTGATGATGTTCGTCCTGTCCTGGCAGCTTGCCCTCATCGCGCTGGTGACCGTGCCCGTCTCGGCGGTCATGACGATGCTCATCGCCCGGCGCGCCCAGCCGCACTTCGTCGCGCAGTGGAAGTCCACCGGCGACCTCGGCGGGCAGGTCGAGCAGGCCTTCACCGGGCACGAGGTCGTCACGGCCTTCAACGCCGGCGACTCCTTCGCCCGGACGTTCGAGGCCGAGAACGACCGGCTCTACCGCGCCAGCTTCCGCGCGCAGTTCATCTCCGGCACGATCATGCCGGCGATGGGGTTCGTGTCGAACCTCAACTACGTCCTCGTCGCGGTCGTCGGCGGCCTGCGTGTGGCGTCCGGGGCGATCACGCTGGGCGAGGTCCAGGCGTTCATCCAGTACTCCCGCCAGTTCACCCAGCCGCTCGCCCAGCTGGCCTCGATGGCCAACCTCGTCCAGTCCGGGGTCGCCTCCGCCGAGCGGATCTTCGAGCTGCTCGACGCCCCCGAGGAGAGCGCCGACCCCGCCGCCCCCCGCACGCCCGAGCAGGTGCGCGGCCGGGTCCTCTTCGACGACGTCAGCTTCCGCTACGAGGCCGACACCCCGCTCATCGAGCACCTGGACCTCGTCGTTGAGCCGGGCCAGACCGTCGCGATCGTCGGGCCCACCGGGGCCGGCAAGACCACCCTGGTCAACCTCGTCATGCGCTTCTACGACATCGACGCCGGCCGCATCCTCCTCGACGGCGTCGACACCCGGCAGATGAGCCGGCACGACGTGCGCAAGCAGGTGGGCATGGTGCTCCAGGACACCTGGCTCTTCAACGGCACCATCGCCGAGAACATCGCCTACGGGCGCTCCGGCGCCAGCGACGAGGAGGTCCGCGACGCGGCGCGGGCCACCGGCGTCGAGCGGTTCGTCCACTCCCTCGCCGAGGGCTACGACACCGTCGTCGACGACGAGGGCGGCGCGATCTCCGCCGGTGAGAAGCAGCTCATCACCATCGCCCGGGCGTTCCTCTCCGACCCGCAGATCCTCATCCTCGACGAGGCGACCTCCTCGGTCGACACCCGCACCGAGGTGCTCGTCCAGCACGCCATGGGGGAGCTGCGCAAGGGCCGGACGAGCTTCGTCATCGCCCACCGGCTCTCCACCATCCGCGACGCCGACCGGATCCTCGTCATGGAGCACGGCTCGATCGTCGAGCAGGGCACCCACGACGAGCTCCTCGCCGCCGGCGGGGCGTACGCCGACCTGTACTCCTCGCAGTTCGCCGCCGCCGTGGTCGAGGAGTAGCCGCCCCGTGCCCCTCATCCGCATCACCGACCCCGCCGACCCGCGCCTGGGCGACTACACCGGCCTGACCGACGTCGCCCTGCGCTCGAAGCACGAGCCCGCCAAGGGCCTGTACATCGCCGAGAGCTCCAACGTCATCCGCCGGGCCGTCGAGGCCGGGCACCGGCCGCGCTCGTTCCTCATGGCGGAGAAGTGGCTCGAGTCGATGGCGCCGGTCGTCGCGGCCGCGACGGGCTCCGACCAGCCGTACGCCGACGCGGGTGCCGATGACGCCGACGGCACCACCGGCGACGCTTCCGACGGCACCACCGACGACGGCTACGTCGCGCCCGTGTTCGTCGCGGAGGAGCCGGTGCTGCGGGCGATCACCGGCTTCCACCTCCACCGAGGGGCGCTCGCCGCGATGCACCGGCCGCCGCTGGCGTCGGTCGCCGAGGTCCTCGCCGGGGCGCGCGGCGGTGCCGGTGCGCGGCGGGTGGCGGTCCTGGAGGACATCGTCGACCACACCAACGTCGGCGCCATGTTCCGCTCGGCCGCCGCGCTGGGCGTCGACGCCGTCCTCGTCACCCCCCGCTGCGCCGACCCGCTCTACCGCCGGTCGGTGAGGGTGTCGATGGGCACCGTCTTCCAGGTCCCGTGGACGCGGCTGGACGCGTGGCCGGGCGGGGTCGCGGACCTCCGGGGCGCCGGGTTCACCGTCGCCGCGCTGGCGCTCTCCGACGACTCGATGAGCCTCGACGACTTCGCCGCCTCGCCGGCCGTGACCGCAGCGAGCGCGAAGGTGGCCCTCGTGCTCGGCACCGAGGGCGACGGGCTCGCCCGCGGCACCGTCGAGGCCGCCGACGTCGTCGTGCGGATCCCCATGGCGGGCGGGGTCGACTCGCTCAACGTCGCCGCAGCCTCGGCCGTGGCGTTCTGGGCCACCCGCGTCTGATCCACCGCCCGCGGCCGCGGCCGCAGCCGCAGCCGCACACGGAGCCGCAGCCGCCTGCGGCCCCAGCCGCCTGCGGCCCCAGCCGCAGCTGCCTGGTCTGGGCCGCTGTCGTGAGAACGCACGGCTGGTCCGAACACGCCGCGGATGCGTGCCGGTGTCCCGCGCCCGGCATGCCAGAGGCTGCATGCGTCGAGTTGGACGTTGCTGTCGTCCCGACGCCATCCGCACTGCAACAACCTCCAACTCGACGACGGCGCGGGTGCCACTCGGCGCCGCTGCTCCCACTCCGGGCCGAACCGCTCCGGACGGGCAGCCGCGCGGCCGGCAGCGCACGGTCCGCCGACGGCGTGGACGCCCACATGCGACGTTCGGCATCCGCAGTGCCGGTCCGGACCTCAGCGCTTCTCCTCCAGCACCAGGCAGTCGGGCACGTCGACGACCCCGAGGAGCACCCGCACGAGCGGCGGGGCCCACGCCCGGTCCGGGTCGTGCTCGAGCCGCGGGCGCACGAGGGTGGCCCGCCGTCCCCGCACGCTGACCGTGCACCCGCCGGCGGCGAGGACGTTGCGGACCCACTGGGCCCCGCGGCCGTAGGTGAGGGCGAAGCGGTAGGCGCCGTCGTCGTCGCGGAAGACGTTCACCGGGATGGTGTACGCGCGCCCGGACGTCCGGCCCACGTGGGTGAGCAGGGCGAAGCCCGGCAGGTGCGGGGCCAGGCGGGACATCACCTTGTTGAGCACGTGGCGGTTCGCGCGGGCCAGGGCACGGGGGAGCGGGCTCACCGGGCCTCCCTCCCGCCGGCGCACGGCCGGCACGTCCACCGTAGCGACCCGCGCTCCCGCCCGGGCAGGATGACGGCATGTACCCCCCGATCGAGCCCGATGACGCGGGCATGCTCGCCGTCGGCGACGGCCACGAGATCTCCTGGGAGACGTGCGGCAACCCCGCGGGCCGGCCCGTCGTCATGCTCCACGGCGGCCCGGGGTCCGGCTGCACGCCCGGCCTGCGTCGCTGGTTCGACCCACAGGCGTACCGGATCGTCCTGCTCGACCAGCGTGGTGCGGGCCGCTCCACCCCCAGCGCGGCCGACGACGTCGCCGACCTCTCCGCCAACACCACCGCCCACCTCGTCGCCGACCTCGAGCGGCTCCGCGAGCACCTCGGCATCGGTACGTGGGTGGTCACCGGTGTCTCGTGGGGGACCACGCTGGCGCTCGCGTACGCGCAGGACCACCCGGACCGGGTCGACGCCCTCGTCCTCGTCTCCCCGGTGATGACCACCCACCGGGAGGTCGAGTGGCTCACCCGTGACATGGGCCGGATCTTCCCCGAGGAGTGGCAGACCTTCCGCGACGGTGCCGGGCCCGACGTTGCGCCCGACGGCTCAGGCCTCGCGGCCGCCTACAGCAAGCTGCTGCACGACCCCGACCCGGTCGTGCGCGAGCGCGCCGCCCGGCAGTGGTGCGACTGGGAGGAGACCCACCCCGCGACCCACCCGGCCCACCGTCCCAACCTGCGCTTCGCCGACCCGCGGTTCCGGCTCGGGTTCGCCCGGCTCGTCACCCACTACTTCGCTCACGCCGCCTTCCTCGACGACGGCGCGCTGGTGCGCGGCATGACGCGGCTCGCCGGGACTCCCGGCGTGATCGTGGCCGGCCGCCTGGACATCTCCAGCCCGCCGGACGTCGCCTGGGCTCTGCACCGTGCCTGGCCCGGCAGCGAGCTCGTGCTCGTCGAGGGGGCCGGGCACGGGACGACCGCGGAGGCGATCGTCGCCGCGACGGACCGGTTCGCCGGACCGGCCGTGGGGTGAGCGACCCGGCGCTGCAGGCGCGGCGCTCGTCGGCGTCCCGCTCGTCAGCGCGCGCCCCCCGTCGGCCGCGCTCCAGGTCTTCTCTCCGGCTCCGGCCGGTGGCACGCTGGAGCTCATGTGCCGCAACATCCACACCCTCCACAACTTCGCGCCGCCGGCCACCGAGGACGAGGTCCACGCCGCCGCCCTGCAGTACGTGCGCAAGGTCGCCGGCATGAACAAGCCCTCGCAGGCCAACGCGGCCGCGTTCGACCTGGCGGTGGAGCGAGTCGTCGCCGCGACACGTGAGCTCCTCGGCGACCTCGTCACCACCGCCCCGCCCAAGGACCGCGAGGTCGAGGCCGAGAAGGCGCGCGAGCGCAGCCGCCGCCGGTTCGCCGAGGTCGGCTGAGCGGGCGGAGGGCCCAGGACCTCAGACTCCGCCGGGATACCCGTGCTGGCGCCACGCCTCGTAGACGGCGATGGCCGCGGAGTTGGACAGGTTGAGCGACCGCACGCCCGGCAGCATCGGGATGCGCAGCCGGTCGCTCACGCGCGGGTCGGCCAGCACCTCCGGCGGCAGGCCGGTCGGCTCGGGGCCGAAGAGGAGGACGTCGCCCGGCTCGTAGGCGACGTCGGCGAAGCTGCGCGTCGCCGAGCCCGTGAAGGCGAGCACCCGCCCCGGGGCGACCGCCGCCAGCGCGGCGTCGAGGCCCGGGTGGACGACGACGCGGGCCAGGTCGTGGTAGTCCAGGCCGGCGCGGCGGAGCTGGGCGTCGGAGAGGTCGAAGCCGAGCGGCTCGACGAGGTGGAGGGTTGCGCCCGTGCAGGCGACCATCCGGATCGCGTTGCCGGTGTTGGGCGGGATGCGGGGCTCGTAGAAGACGACGTGGAACACGCGCGTCATCGTCCCACCGCGACCGCACCGCTCAGGTCGACGCACCGCTGAGGTCGACGCACCGCTCAGGTCGACGCACGGCTCCCGTCGCCCCACCGCTCACGTCGCCGCGCCGCCCTCAGGGCCAGCGCCAGGCGGGTCGGTCCAGCGGGCCGTCCCGGCCGACGACGACCGTCTCGCCCGCCGTCTTCGCCAGCTCCACGGTGAGCGGCTCCTCGCCCTCCGCCGCCACCGCGCCGGCCAGGTCGGCGGAGTGGGTGACCACCACCACCTGGGTCGACCGGGCGGCCCGGGCGATGGTCCGCGCCAGCGCCGGCAGCAGCGACGGGTGCATCGACTGCTCCGGCTCGTTGAGCACGACGAGCTGTGGCGGGCGTGGGGTGAGCAGGGCCGCCGTCACCATGAGGAAGCGCAGGGTGCCGTCCGAGAGCTCGGCGGCTCGCAGCGGGCGAAGGAGGCCCGGCTGGTGCAGGAGCACCTCGAAGGTGCCCTCCCGGACGGCGATCTCGAGCCGGGACCCGAAGGCGTCGTCGAGCGCGGCGGTGAGGTCCCGACGCCCGCCCATCTCGTCGATCGTTGCCAGGGCCGCGGCGAGGTCGGCGCCGTCGGGCGCGAGCGCGGAGGTCCGTGAGCCCGGCTGCGGCATCCGGGCCGGGGCGCCGGCGTCGGTCCGGAGGTGGTCATAGAGACGCCAGGAGCGCAGCTCCTCGCGCAGCGTCACCAGCTCGGGGGAGCGGCGCGGGTCCGCGACGACGTCGAGCATCGACTCGTGCGGACGCGCGGTGGTCGTGAGCGTGGCCCAGCCGGTCTCGTCCCGGGTGCGCACCAGCGGCCCGCGACGCTCGGTGAGCACCGTGGCGGGCCGGGCGATCGAGCCGCCCCACACCGTCTCCTCCTTGACCTCCGGGTCGCGGGCGAACGCGCTGCGCTGGTCGGTCTGCGGCAGGCCGAGCTCGACGGCGTAGCCCGTCTCGTCCCCGGCGACGCCGAGCGCCACCCGCACCGGTCCGCGCCGGACGGTCCCCTCGGTACCCCCACCCTGCTCCGGACCCGCCCACAGCGCGGAGGCGAGACCACCCTCGCGGGCCAGGGCCGCCGGCGCTCCTTCCCGCGCGGTGGCCGCCAGGAGGTGCAGCGCGCGGTAGAGGTTGGACTTGCCCGAGCCGTTCGCGCCGGTGACCACCGTGAGGGGCCCCAGCGGCAGCACCACGTCGCGCAGGGACCGGTACCCCCGCACCGCGACGGTGGTCAGCATCAGGCCGTGGGGACCCCGAGGCCCTCGACCACCTCGACGCCGGGGAAGCCCACGAGGACCTCACCGGGCAGGAGGAGCTTCGAGCCGCGGACGCCCGAGCCCACGATCGCCGGGCCGACGGCGACTCGCGCGTCCACGAGCAGACGCCACGAGGCCGGCACCCCGATCGGGGTGATCGCCCCGTACTCCATCCCCGAGGCCTCGACGGCGCGCTCGGTCGGCCAGAACGAGGCCTTGCGCACGTCGAGCATGCGGCGGACGGTGGAGTTGACGTCGGCGCGCGTGCTCGCCCGCACGACGCACGCCGCGACCCGCTCCTCGCCGTCGCGTCGGCCCGCGACGAGCACGCAGTTGGCCGAGGCGCCGAGCGGGAGGCGGTACGCCTCGGTCATCGCCAGGGTGTCGGCGAGGTCGGGGTCGATCTCCGCGACGCGGACCTCGGCGACGGCGTCGGGCTCGGTCGCCGCCCGGGCGGCCAGCGCCGCGCGGACCGGCTCGGCGAGGAGATCGGGTCGGTCGAGGGCGGGGACCCACAGGAGGGTGCCGAAGGCGACCGACTCCTCCCCGAGGACAGCCGTGGGCTCGGGCGCGTGCCCGGGCGAGAGCGCCTCGCCCGCGGCGAGGGAGGTCTCCGAGGAGGTGCCGCTCGCCGTGCTCTCACCCGGAGCCGGGACGTCCGTGCTCACCGCTGGTAGGTCGCCACGAGGATGCCCCGGGCGAGGGTGTGGAAGACGGTCCGGACCGCGACCTTCGTGGGCGAGTCGTCCTCCTCCAGCTCCATGGTCTCGGTGTCGAGGGCGTGGACGACGAAGTAGTAGCGGTGCTCGCGGTCCCCGGCGGGCGGCGCGGCGCCCGTGTACGTGTGGTCGCCGTCGTCGTTGCGGACGTGGAAGGCGGCCCCGGGCAGCATGAGGTCGGACTCGCCGGCGCCCTGCTCGAGCTCGGTGGTGTCGGTGCCGAGGTCGAGGACGGTCCAGTGCCAGTAGCCCGACGGCGTGGGGGCGTCGGGGTCGAAGCAGGTGACGACGAAGCCGCGGGTCTCCGCCGGGAAGCCGGACCACGCCAGCTGGGGGGAGACGTTGCCGCCGCCGGCGGCGTGGAGGTCCGCCATCCGCTCGCCGTGCACGAGGTCGGTGGAGGTGACCGTGAAGGACGGCACGGCGGGCAGCTTGTCGTAGGGGTCCTGGGCGAGGGGGCGGTCGAGGTCCACTTCATCCTCCGGGAGTCGGCGACGGCGTCGCTCACAACCTACGGCCTGCACGGGCCGGTCCGCTCGACGTGGCGCGATCGGTGCGGCAGGCACCGGACGGCGGGCGTGTCCAGGCAGTAGCGTGTGGCCCGACACCCCTGGGACGTGGGAGGACAACGGTGGCTGAGGTCGATCACGGAGCCGCGCCGGCCGGCTGGTACCCCGACCCCGAGGACGCCGCCTTCCTGCGACGGTGGGACGGGTTCTCGTGGACCGACGAGCGCCTGCCCGCGACCCGTGCGGCGCGCCGGTCCCTCCGCACCGGTGGCGCCGCCGCGGCGGCGTCGTCGGCCGCCCACGCCCCTGCCGCCCTCGCTCCGGCCGGTCCGGACCTCGAGCGGCTGCGTGAGGAGGCGCGGGCTGATGCGGAGAGGATCCGGTCGGAGGCGCGGGCCGAGGCCGAGCGGGTCCGGGCCGAGCTCGCCGAGGCCGAGGAGGAGCTGTCGGCGGTGCGGACCCGGCTCGAGCAGGGCCGGGACCAGCTCGCGGCGAGCAAGGGTGAGCTCGAGACCCGGCAGGCCCGGCTCGCGTCGCAGCAGGAGGACATCGCGGCCGGGCGCGCCGAGCTCGAACGCCAGCGCGCCGAGCTCGACGCCGGCCGCGCCGAGATGGCCGCGATGGAGTCCGAGGCCGCACGCGCGGCCGACCTCTCCCGGACCGAGCTCGCCCGCGAGCTCGACGCGCGGCGGGCGGCCCTGGCGCAGGAGGAGCAGCGCAGCCGGGCCGAGCTGGCCCGCGAGATCGAGACGGGCCGGGCCGAGCTCGACCGGCAGATCCAGAGCGGCCGGGCCGCGCTGGCCGAGGAGGAGCGGAGCCGGCTCTCGGCGCTCGGCGAGGAGGAGGAGCGCCGTCGTGCGGGCCTCGAGGAGGAGACGCGTGCGCACCTGACCGAGCTCGCCGACCGGGATGCGGCCGCCGCGGCTGCCGTCGCCGCGCGGGAGTCGGAGCTCGCCGCGCGCGAGACCGCCGCGGCGGAGGAGATCGCGGCCGGACGTGCGGACCTCGACGCGCGCCGGGCCGAGCTCGTCGCCCGGGAGGCGTCCGTCGGCGAGGAGCTCGCCGCACGGGTGGCCCGGGTTCAGGAGCAGGAGGCCGCGGCCGCCCAGGAGCTGACGCAGCGGCGGGCCGACCTGGCCGAGCTGACCCGCGCGGCGCAGGAGGCCGCCCGGCTGGTCCAGGACCGTGAGAGCGAGATCGCGCGCCTGGAGGAGGAGAGCCGCCGGCTCGTCGGGGCGCGCGAGGCGGAGCTGGCTCAGCTGGCTGACCGGAGCGAGCGGCTGGGCGCCGAGGTGGAGGCGCGCCGCGCCGACCTCGCCGGCCTCGAGGAGCAGATCGCGGCGTCCCGCGAGGCGCTGGTGGACCTCGGCGAGCGGGTCCGGCTGCAGGACACCGGCCTGTTCGACTACCACCACCCGGCCGAGGACTCGGTCCGGCTCACCGCCCGCCTGGCGGCGCTGCGCAAGGCCGTCGTCGAGATGCTGCGCGACGGCGCCGCCATCACCGCCACGAGCTCGTTCAAGGTCGGGCACTCCGCGAGCAAGGGGCGCCAGATCGTCGAGGAGATCACGCAGCTGGGCCTGCGGGCGTACAACGCCGAGGCGGAGAACGCCCTGCGCACGGCGACGGTCGGGTCGATCGACGGGGCCCTGACGCGACTGCTGCGGGCGCGGGACGCCGTCGCCAAGCACGGTGAGCCGTTCGGGGTGGCGATCACGGACCAGTACCACGCGCTGCGCGTGCAGGAGGTCGAGCTGGCCGCCGAGCACCGCCGGCACCCGGAGCAGGTCCCGGCGCAGCAGCCGGACGCGGTCCCGCAGTACCAGCCGTACAACGAGGGGGCGGCGCGCGCCTGGTCGGCCCAGGGCGTGCCCGGCCCGTATCCCCGTGGCGTGGGTGAGCTGTCGTGACGGACCTTCCGCCGCCGTCGCCCCGCGACCGGGTGGACGTGCCCGAGGGGGGATCGGCTCTCCCGCCCCCGGCGACGGCGGACCGTGTGGAGCTGGACACCTCCGGTTCGCGCGTGCTCCCGTGGCTGGTCGCCTCGGCCCTCCTCGCGCTCGCGGTGCTGGTGTTCCTCCTCCTGGGCTGATCCGGCCCGGGCGGGCCTCTGGGCTGATCTGGGGCGAGCTCGTCGAGCGCCGCCGCCCGGCTCGGGCTGCTTTCCGTCTGAGGTGCACCACGGCCGCGACGAGTCTGCACATCTGGTCGTGGATCGCGACCATCTGAGCAATCTCGTCCGGTGGTGAACGGACGGCGCCACGGGCGGAAGCACCGAGTCGCTCATCTGGTCGTGGATCGCGACCATCTGAGCAATCTCGTCCCGTGAGGAGGGCTCGGAGCCGGTCTGGACCGTCGATGTCGGTGGTGGCGTGAAGACTTCCGGCGCGGGTACGGGGCCGGCGGGGAGACATGCCGAGCCGGTTGACAACCGGCTCTCCCCGACCAAGACTTGAACGCGTCGAACGCACGTTCGATCAGGCCGTCGAGGAAAGGATGGGCATGGCGACGACGATGCTCGCGACCCTCCCCGGCCGAGCCGAGTCCCCGGACCTCGCCGACGATCCCGCTGCCCGTCTGGCCCGGGCGCGGGCGGCCCTGGGTCGTGCGGAGGCGGCTGCGGGTCTGCGTACCCGGCTGGGAGCCGTGTCGGCCGCGCCGGCCGCCTCCCCCGATGCCCTGACGGGCCCGGCAGCTGCCTCATCTCTCGACCGGTCGGTCGGTGTCTCGTCCGAGCCGGTCGCCGGTGCCGCGGCGGGACGGGCGACCGGGGTGTCCGCACCTGTCCTGCCGGACACCCCCGACCGGGCCGTGGGTCACGTCGGGGGGACGTTCCCCGTGCCCGACGCGCTCGCCCCTCTCTTCCCCGGCGGTGTCCTCTCCCGCGGCAGCGTCGTCCAGGTGGCCGGCTCCACCTCCCTCGTCCTCGCTCTCGCAGCCGCCGCGAGCCAGGAGGGGGCGTGGTGCGCGCTCGCGGCCCTGCCCCACGTGGGGTGGCGGGCCGCGGCCGGGGCGGGGCTCGACCTCGACCGCGTCGCGGCGGTCCCGGCTCCCGGTCCTGACGCCGTCTCGGTGGTCGGTGCGCTGGTGGACGGCTTCGACGTCCTCGTCGTCGGGCGCAGCCCGGCCCTGACCGACCGGGACCGCCGGCTCGTCGCCGCCCGGATCCGGACCCGCGGCGCGGTGCTGCTCAGCACCCACCCGTGGCCCGGCGCCCACGTCGTGCTGCAGGCGACCCGGCCGGCCTGGCAGGGTCTCGGTCAGGGGTGGGGCCACCTGGTGGAGCAGGAGCTCACCGTGTGCGCCGCCGGGCGTGCGGGAGCCGCCCGCTCGGGGGAGGTCCGGGTGCGGGTCGGCCCCGACGGGGTCCGGCCACCGGCGGGCGAGCCGCTGGGTCCTGCCCGACCGGTGGACGCCCGGTCGGCGGACGCCGGGTCGGTGGGCGCCGGGCCGGTGCCCACCGGCGGGCCGCTCGACGTGCCGCTCCTGCGGGCGGTGTGAGGTGCCCACCGCCGCGCGCACCGGAGCCGCCACCACCACCGCGGCGCGCCCCACCGCTTCGGCATCCACCGCCACCACCGCGGCGCGCCGGGTGGTGCTGTGGGTGCCGGACTGGCCCGTGGCAGCCGCGGTCGCCGAGGGGCTGGTCGACCCCCAGGTGCCCGTCGCCGTCCACGACGGGCGCGGCGTCCTCGTCGCCTCCGCGTCCGCCCGCCGGGCCGGGGTGCGGGCTGGCATGCGGCGCCGCAGCGCCCAGCAGCTGTGCCCCGGGCTCGAGCTGCTGCCCGCCGACCCCGTCCGCGACGCCCGCGCCTTCGAGCCCCTCGTCCAGGCGGTGGAGACCGTCGTCGCCGACGTCGAGGTCGCCCGTCCCGGGATGGTCGTCTTCCTCGCCCGCGGACCGGTGCGCCACGTCGGCTCCGAGGACGCCCTCGCCGAGCTGCTCGTGGGCACGGTGGCCGCGGAGACCGGGGCCGAGTGCCAGGTCGGCATCGGCGACGGGCTGCTGGCCGCCACCCTCGCCGCCCGCGCCGGCGTCCTGGTTCCCGCCGGCCGGGAGACGACCGCCGCCTTCCTCTCCGGTCAGGACGTCGCGGTCCTCGCCCACGCCGCCGGCACCCGTCAGGCCGTGGCTGAGACCGACGAGCTCGTCGACCTGCTGCGCCGGCTCGGGCTGCGCACCCTGGGTGCCTTCGCGTCCCTGGGGACCGGCGACGTCGCCGCCCGCTTCGGCACCAGGGGACTGGCGGCCCACCGCCTCGCCCGGGGCGAGGACGCTCGTCCGCCGGTCTCCCGGCGGGTGGAGGACGACGTCGTCGCCGCCACCGAGCTCGACCCGCCGGCCGCCCGCTCCGACGTCGCCGCGTTCGCCGCCCGGTCGCTCGCCGAGCAGCTCGCCGAGCGGCTCCTGCGCCGCGGGGTGGTCTGTGCGCGGCTGGAGGTCCGGGCGCGCACCGAGGACGGTGCCGAGCTCGTCCGCACCTGGAGCATCGACGGGTCGCCCACCGCAGCCGAGCTGACCGACCGGGTCCGCTGGCAGCTCGAGGGCTGGCTCGCCGGCCGCTCCGGCCGGCCGCCGTCGGCGCCCCTGACCCACCTGGACCTCACCGCCCAGGAGGTCAGCCCCGCCGGTGCCGTGCAGGACGGGCTGTGGGGGCGCTCCTCGCGTGGGCAGCTCCAGGCCGCCCGGGCCGCTCTGCGCGTCCAGGGCCTGCTCGGCGCCGAGGGGGTCCTCGTGCCCGTCCTCCAGGGCGGGCGTGACCCCCGCTCGGCCGCCCGGCTGGTGGCCTGGGGGGACGACCCCGCCCCGCTGCGCCGTACCGACGCCCCGTGGCCGGGTCAGGTGCCCGAGCCCTGGCCCGCCACCGTGCCGGGGGAGCCGGTCGAGGTGCGCCTGCTCGACGACACCGGCGCCGAGGTCGTCGTCGACGAGCGGGGGAGCGTCAGCGGCCCGCCCGTGCGGGTCGTCGTCCCGCCGCCGGCCGCCGGACGACCGACGCCCGCCGTGGAGCCCGGCCGGTACCAGGTTCGGGCCTGGGCGGGTCCGTGGCCGGTGCGCGAGCGGTGGTGGTCCGGTGGTCGGCCGCGGGTCTACCTCCAGGTCGTCACCGACGACTCGCCCGCCCTGCTGCTCGCCGTCGAGGAGGGGCGGTGGCGGGTCGAGGGGGTCTATGACTGAGGAGGCGTACGGCTGCTGCGACTGAGGAGGCGTACGGCTGCTGGCGACTGCGGCACGCCGGCCTCCGCGAGGTCCACGGCCGCGGACTCGTCCGGTGTTGACGGGCCGCGCCTTCCTATGTCAATGTGTCAGCACATTGATTCATTGGTCTGATGGAGGTCGCCCCGTGTCCGTCTTCGTGCTCCTCGTGGTGCTCGTCCTCGCCGTCCTGCTCGTCGTGGCCCTTGCCGCGCTCGCCGCGGCGGCGGTCGTCGTCGCCGGCCGCGGTGCCCCCGCGGCTCCGCCCGTGCCCGCATGGCGCCGGGCGGTGCGCCGTGTCGACACCATCTCGCTCGTCGCCGCGGCCACGGGGATCGTCGGGGCGCTCGTGGCGGCCACCGTCCTGCCGACGGCGTTCGTCTCTGCCACCGCCACCCCGGGGCTCCTCGCCGCGCTGGGCCCGGTCCTCGCCGGAGCGGTCTACGTCCTCACCCTCGCCCTCGGCGAGCTGACCTGGCCCCGGCCGCAGGGACAGCGGCGCGAGGCCTTCCTCGTCCGTCGCCCCGCCCTGGCGCCCGCGGGCCACCTCGCCGCGCGGCTCGTGCTGGTCTGGCTGGCGCTCGGTGCGGTGGTCGTCCTGGTCGCCGGGCTGATCGCGGAGCCGGACGGCCGCTCGGTCGGCACCTCGACCGTCGACTCCGGGGGGCAGCTCCTCTCCAGCTCCGCCGCCGGCCCGTTCCCCGGCTGGCCCTACGGCGTGCCGGTGCTCGTGGGTATGGTCGCCCTTGTCCTGCTCCACCTGTGGGTGCGCCACCTCATCACCCGCCGGCCCGCCGTCGCCGAGGTCGCCCCCGAGGAGGACGTGCGCGTGCGGGCCCTGTCCGCCACCCGCGTGGCTCAGGGGGTCCAGCTCGCCCTCGCCGTGACGATCGTCGGTCTCCTGCTTGTCGCCGCCGGGGCGCTCGCCCGGGTGGACCTCACCGTCGTGGCCTGGGGGGCCGGGCTCCTCGCGGCGGGGATCGCCGTCACCGCCGTGGTGGGGACCGTGCGTCCGGTGCGACCGTGAGCGTGCGCGTCCGGGTGGACCTCGGCGGCGGCGTCCCGCCGTACGAGCAGATCCGCGCCCAGCTCGCCTCCCTCATCGCCGCCGGCGCCCTCGCGCCGGGAACCCGGCTGCCGACGGTGCGCGACCTCGCGGCCGACCTCGGCGTCGCCGTCGGGACCGTGACGCGGGCCTACCGCGAGCTCGAGGCCGTCGGGGCGGTCCACTCCCGGCGGCGCACCGGCACGGTCGTGGCCGAGGGGGCGGGCCGCGGCGACGACGGCCTCCACGACGCCATCCAGCGCGTGGTGGTCCGGGCCCGGGCCCTGGGCCTGTCCGACGAGGAGCTGCTCGGGCTGGTCCGCGGGGCGCTGCTCTCCTGGGCGCAGTAGGCGACGCGACCGACCGTCGGTCGGCACGTCAGGACGACCTCAGTCGCCCGCCGGCACCTCGAGCATCTCCCGGGCCACGTGGCCCTCGCCGACGACCATGTCGTACTGCACGAGGCGGTAGTCCTCGAGGAGCTCCTTGCCCCGAGGGGAGAGGTCCGCCTCGGTGATCTCCTCGCCCTCCGGGTCGAGCATCATCGTCCGCTCCATCGCCGGGACCTCCCGCGAGAGCTCGTCGAGGAGGGCGTTGTACGGCGTCACGGGGGCGCCGACGGTGGCGAGCATCTGGTTGACGAGGAAGTTCGGCCCCAGCACCGGCGGGGTCTCGACCTTCTCGGTGGGGAAGTTCGCCCAGACGAACCACGGCGTCTCGTACCGGGTCCGCTCGTCGTTGAGGTCGAGGACCGCCTCGGGCCAGGACGAGGGCAGGTGGTCGCCGTAGAGCAGCACGACGGTGCGCTCGTCCAGTGCCTCGAGGTCGGCCACGAGGCCGGCGAGGGCGTCGTCGGAGTGGGCCAGCCCCCGCACGTAGTTGCCCAGCCGCTCGGTCCGGGCGTCGTCGATGGGGCCGACGACGTCGACCGGGTCGTCGTACTTCCCCGACAGCGGCCCGTGGTTCTGCATCGTCACGACGTTGGCCAGGAGCGGCTCGTCCGACGCGCGGAGCTCGTCGAGGAGCTCGGTGAACGTCGCGGCGTCCGAGACGTGCGGGTCGCGCTCGATGGTGTCGGTGTGGGTCATGTCGTCGCGGAACTCGGCCCGCTCGAAGCCGAGGACCGGGTAGGCGTCGTCGCGCCGGTAGAAGCTCGCCAGGTAGGGGTGGATCGCGAGGGTGGCCCGGTCCGGCGCACCGAGGCTCCACAGGAACGAGGGGAACTCCGACCGGTGGGGCACGAGCGCCTGGAACGGCGTGTGCACCTGGGCCTGGAAGTTGTACAGCGCCATGCCGGTCAGGACCTCGAACTCCACGTTCGCCGTCCCCCCGCCGAAGCCGGAGCTGAGCATCGTCCCCGACGTCGTCGACGCCATGAGCGAGCGGGTGTAGGGCAAGGGGTCGAGCCCCACCTCCACCCCGTCGAGGTTGAGGGGGTCGGTGAAGGTCTCGGCGAGGACGATGACGACGTTGGTCTCCGCCAGGGCCGCCGGGTCCCGGGTGGAGTTCGTCTCGGCAGCGACCGCCCGGTACGTCTCGACGATCTCGGTCATCCGGGCGGCGTCGTAGCCCTCGGGGCGCTCCATGGCCGGCGCGGGGACGTTGTAGAGGGTGCCGGTGACGAAGCCGTTGCGGGCGTAGTTCTCGGTCTGGTTCCACGGCGCCCAGGTGGTCCCGGCGTCCTCGTAGATCTCCCGGACGGGGTTGCCGGGCTGGTTGAACCCGGCCGCGGAGACGAGCACGAGCGCGGAGAGGACGCCGGCCACGGCGCGCAGCGCGTACGCCGGTCGCCGGGCGAGGAGGGGCTCGGGGCGGGGGCGACGGCGGCGCACCAGGCGCACGAGCGCCCACGCCAGGACCGGCAGGGCGATCGCGGCGAGCGCGAGCGCAGCCGCGACCGTCGGGCCGACGGTCTCGACGAGGAACCCCGGCTGGAGGAGGTAGATGGTGTCGGAGGGGTAGACCGGCTCGGTGCGCTGGAGCATCTTCTGGTAGTCGGCGAAGGCGATGACGGTCGCCACCGCCAGCGCGATGCCCGCCGCCGCCCACAGCCGGCCGGTGAGGGAGAAGAGCAGGACGACGAAGGACCAGACCAGGAAGATCCCGAGCAGCACGAGGTCGGTCGGCAGGCCGGTGAGGCGCTCGGCCGTCGGCACCCACGGGTCGTTGAGGGCGTGGACGGTCTCCAGACCGATCGTGATGACGGCGGCGACGACGATCGTCAGGGCGAGCTGGAGCGCGGCCAGGGCCAGGCGCCTGGCCGTCGATCGGCGGCCGGGCCGTCGCGCGGCCCGCTCGGTCTTGAGGAACATGCCTGCCGTTTCGTGGTGCCGGGCTGCCCCGCGGGTCGGTGCCGGGCGGGGCGAGGGGAGGAGCGGATAGGAACACGTGGTGGCTGGTCGGTGAACCGACGGTGACCGGTGGAAGAACAACGGTACCCGCCGGTGGCGCCGGGCCGGGTCGGGGAGGTCGGTGGGGGAGGTCGGTGGGGGTCGCATCGGGGCCGGGAGGGGGTGCGGTCGGGTGGCTGTCCCAGGGGCGGGTTGCCCATCCCCGGCCATCGTGTCGAACGATTGTTCGATACGATGTCGTGATGGTCGACGCCTATGCCGAGCTGCACGCGCACTCGGCCTTCAGCTTCCTCGACGGGGCCAGCGCGCCCGAGGAGCTGGCTGCGGAGGCCGCCCGGCTGGGCCTGTCCGGCCTGGCGCTCACCGACCACGACGGGCTCTACGGCGTCGTCCGCCTCGCCGAGGCCGCCCGCGGGCTGGGCCTGCCCACCGTCCTGGGCGCCGAGCTCGGTCTGGGCACCACCGGTCGCGCCGGGGCCCACGAGGGTCCCGGTGGGGTCCCGGGCCTGTCGGGCCGACCCGACCCCGACGGCACCCACCTCCTCGTCCTCGCCCGCGGGCCGGAGGGGTACGCGCGGCTCTCCACCGCGATCGCCGAGGCCCACCTCCACGCCGGCTCCAAGGGGCGTGCGGACTACGACCTCGAGGACCTCGCGGCCCGCGCCGCCGGGGAGTGGCTGGTCCTGACGGGGTGCCGCAAGGGGTCGGTGCGCCGTGCCCTGCAGTCGGGCCGTGGCGGGGCGCCGACGGCGGAGGGGGCACGCGCCGCCCGCGCCGAGCTCGACCGCCTCGCTGCGCTGTTCGGCCGGGACAACGTCGCTGTGGAGATCACCGACCACGGCGCCCCGCTCGACTCCGCCGTCGCCGACGCCCTGGCCGAGCTCGCCGACCGGGCCGGGCTGCCGCTGGTGGCCACCGGCGGCGTGCACGCCGCCCGGCCGGCGGACCAGCCCCTGGCCGACGTCCTGGCCGCCACCCGGGCGCGGGCCTCCCTGGAGGAGATCGACGGCTGGCTGCCGGCGTCCCCGTCCCACCTGCGCTCGCCGGCGGAGATGGCCGCGCGGCACCGTCGTCACCCCCGCGCGGTGTCGACGTCGGTCGCGCTCGCGGCCGAGTGCGCCTTCGACCTCCAGCTCGTCGCCCCCAACCTGCCCCCGCACCCCGTCCCGGCCGGGCACACCGAGGCCACCTGGCTGCGCGAGCTGACCTACCGCGGCGCCGCCGAGCGGTACGGCCCGCGGGGGGCGGAGCGCGTGCCGGGTGCGTACGCGATGATCGAGCACGAGCTCGAGGTCATCGTCGACCTGGACTTCCCGGGCTACTTCCTCATCGTCCACGAGATCGTCGACTTCTGCCGGTCCCGGCACATCCTGTGCCAGGGACGCGGCTCCGCCGCGAACTCCGCGGTCTGCTTCGCGCTGGGGATCACCGCCGTCGACGCCGTCCAGCACCGGCTGCTCTTCGAGCGGTTCCTCTCCCCGGGGCGCTCGGGGCCGCCGGACATCGACCTCGACATCGAGTCCGGCCGGCGCGAGGAGGTCATCCAGTTCGTCTACGACCGCTACGGGCGCACCCGGGCGGCGCAGGTCGCCAACGTCATCTCCTACCGGCCGCGCTCGGCGGTGCGTGACGCCGCCCGGGCCCTGGGGTACGACGTCGGGCAGCAGGACGCGTGGTCGAAGTCCATCGAGCGGTGGGGGAGCCTGCGACGGCCCGACGACGGGCAGTCCGGGCGCGAGATGCGCACCCGGGACGGGCGGGCCGCCTCACCGGCCGACGACCTCGCCGGGATCCCCGAGCCGGTCATCGACATCGCGGAGCGCCTTCTGCGTCTTCCACGGCACCTGGGCATCCACTCCGGCGGCATGGTGCTGTGCGACCGGCCGGTCATCGAGGTCTGCCCCGTGGAGTGGGCCACGATGCCCGGTCGCACCGTGCTGCAGTGGGACAAGGACGACTGCGCCGACGCCGGCCTGGTCAAGTTCGACCTGCTCGGCCTGGGCATGCTCACCGCCCTGCGGCTGGCGTTCGACGCCGTCAACGCGCCGGGCTACGCCGCCGACGCCGCCGACGCCGCTGATGACGCCGACGCCGAGCCGGTTGCCGCCGACACGCCGTCGCCGCTCGGGCTGCACTCCCTGCCCCAGGAGGACCCCGCGGTCTACCACCTGCTGCAGGCGGCGGACACGGTGGGCGTCTTCCAGGTCGAGTCGCGCGCCCAGATGGCCACGCTGCCGCGCCTGCGGCCGGAGAACTTCTACGACATCGTCGTCGAGGTCGCCCTCATCCGCCCCGGCCCCATCCAGGGCGACTCGGTCAACCCCTACATCAACCGGCGCCTCGGCCGGGAGAAGGTCACCTACCTCCACCCCCTCCTCGAGCCGGCGCTGTCCAAGACCCTCGGGGTGCCGCTGTTCCAGGAGCAGCTCATGCAGATCGCGATCGACGTCGCCGGGTTCAGCCCCGCCGAGGCCGACCAGCTCCGCAAGGCCATGGGCTCCAAGCGCTCGACCGAGCGGATGGAGGCGCTGCACGGCCGGCTCCTCCAGGGCATGGCCGGCAAGGGCGTGAGCGGCCCGGTGGCCGAGGCGATCTACGACAAGCTCAAGGCCTTCGCCGACTTCGGCTTCCCCGAGTCGCACGCCTTCTCCTTCGCCTACCTCGTCTACGCCAGCGCCTGGCTCAAGGTTCATCACCCCGAGGCCTTCTTCGCCGCGCTGCTCGCCGCCCAGCCGATGGGCTTCTACTCCCCGCAGTCGCTGGTCGCCGACGCCCGCCGGCACGGTGTGCGCGTGCTGCGGGCGGACGTCGCTGCGTCTGCGGCACTGGCGGGGGTGGAGCGCGTGGCAGACGCCGGCGGGTCGACGGCCGACGGCGGGTCGACGGTCGACGGCGGTTCTACGTCGGCCGCCGCTGACGGTGGCGCTGCGCCGGTCCCCGCCGACGGCGATGACAGGCCGGTCTCCGCCGTCGCCCATCTCGTCCGCCCGCACCCCCACCTGGCGGTGCGGCTCGGCCTGGCCCCCGTGCGCGGCATCGGGGAGGCGACGGCGGAGCGGATCGTCGCCGAGCGTGAGCGCGGTGGCCCGTTCGCCGATCTGCCCGACCTCGCCCGCCGGGTCGACCTCAGCGCCGCCCAGCTCGAGGCCCTGGCCACCGCCGGGGCGCTGGGCTGCTTCGGGCTCGAGCGTCGCGAGGCGCTGTGGGCCGCGGGGGTGCTCGCGGGGGAGCACGGCACCCGGCACGGGACGAGGCCGCGGCGTGGTCCGGCACAGTCCGGCCGGCCCGGTGCCGCGCAGTCCGGCCGACCGGCAGCCGCTCGATCCAGCCGTCCCGGTGCCGCACCCCCCGGTCCTCCCAGGGCGCAGCCTGCCGGTGCCCCGTCCGGCTGGTACCAGCCGCCGCTGCCGGGCACCGCCGTCGGCGCCGACGCCCCCGGGCTCCCGGTCATGGACCCGGTGGAGACCGCCGTCGCCGACGTGTGGGCCACCGGGGTCTCGGTGGACACCTTCCCCACCCAGTTCCGCCGGGAGGACCTGCGGGCCCAGGGGGTGCTGGCCGTGGGGGAGCTGGACCGGTGCACGCCGGGGGAGCGGCTGCGGGTCGGCGGGGTGGTCACGCACCGCCAGCGTCCGGGAACCGCGGGCGGGGTGACGTTCCTGTCGCTGGAGGACGAGACCGGGCTGCTCAACGTGGTGTGCTCGGCGGGGTTGTGGAGCCGCTACCGCCAGGTGGCCCGGACCTCCGCCGCCCTCGTGGTGCGTGGCACGCTCGAGCGGGCCGACGGCGTCACCAACCTCGTCGCGGACCACCTCGAGCCGCTGAGCCTCCGGGTGGCTTCGACCTCGCGGGACTTCCACTGAAGCCTGCGGCACCACCCGTGCACCCCGCGACCCTTTCAGTGCAACGCGCGACCTTCCCATCAACCCGCGACCCTTCCGCCCCGCGACCTTCCCGTGAGCTGCGGCCGCGCGTAGGTTGACGGTGTGTCCGAGGTCTTCATGATCGTCGAGCCGGGGCTCCGCCACCTGCTCGAGGAACGGGAGCGCCGCCGTCACGAGGTGCAGATCCCGGGCTCGGCCGCGCCACCGTTCGGGATCGACCTGGACGCGGGTGTGGCGTACATCGATGTGCCCCCGGCAGACTCCGCCGCCGCTGTCACCGACGCCGCCGACGCTGTCACCGACGCCGCCGACGACGGTGCCCGACCTGGCGCCGCAACCGACGCTTGACGCCCTGATCCGACACCGCGCCAAACGCACGCGTTCTGCGCTCGCAGTGTGGTTTCCTACGGCAAGCACCAACCCCCACGGACCGAGAGAGAGCACTCGCGCATGCATGAGTCGAACCGCGAGGCCGGGGCCCCGCAGAACCCGTACGCGCAACCCGACCCGGGTGCCCGGCCGGCGCAGCCGCCGTCGGCCTACCAGCCGCCGACGTTCGGCCAGCAGGCGGGTGTCGCGGCGTACGCACCCGCCAGCAGCGGCGCGGGACTCGCCGCCGAGAAGAGCCGCAAGGCCGACACGGCCGTCCAGCTCTCGCTCGCCTTCGGCATCATGGCCATGTCCTGGCTTCCGCTGATCTTCGGTCCGCTGGCGATCTGGCAGGGGAACAGGGCCGAGTCCATGGGGAGGTCGGGGACGGTCGGACGGACCCTCGGCTGGATCGCCACCCTGCTCGGGCTCCTCATGCTCGTCGCGATCGTCGCCTGGGTGTACTACCTGCGGACCGGCGGTCTCGAGCGGCTCCTCTCCCAGCTACCCACCACCGGGGTCTGACGCCGCTGACCTGCGAGCGGGCCCACCCCGCAGACCTGCGAGCGGGCCTCAGGCGCGGACGGGTGCGTCGAGCTCGTCGTCCAGCGGCGGCTCGACCGAGCGCAGGGCCGAGTAGACCGCCCACGTCACGGCGATGAGCGGGATCGCGATGATCGCGCCGAGCAGGCCGCTGAGGAAGGTTCCCGCCGTGACGCCGAGCGCCACGACCACCGGGTGGAGCGACACCTGCTTGCCCATGACGAGCGGCTCGAGGATGTGCCCCTCGATCTGACCGATGAGCGCCACGCCGATCGTCACGATGAGTGCGGCCACGAAGCCCTCGGCAGCCAGGGCCACGACCGCGGCGACCACCATGGCGATCGGCGCGCCGATGAGCGGGATGAACGCGCCGATGAAGACCAGCACCGACAGCGGCGCGGCGAGCGGCACCCCGACGATGGTCAGCAGGGTGAACGCCATGAGGGCGTCGGCGAAGGCGACGATCATCGTGCCCCGGGCGTACCCGGAGAACGTGTACCAGCCGGCCGTCGCGGCGACGTTCGTCCGCTCGCGGTTGCGGGCGGGGAGCTGGGTGAGGAACCAGCGCCACATCACCTCGCCGCGGGCGAGGAAGAAGATCGTGACGAACAGGCTCAGGGCCAGCACCGTGAAGACCAGCGCGACGGACCCGGCGTTGCTGAGAACCTGACCCACGAGGTCGGTGGCGTTCTCCTGCAGGTAGCTCGTCGCGGCGGCGATCGCCTCGTTGATGGCGTCGTTGATCTCGGCCTGGCTGAAGTGGAACGGCAGCGGGCCGGTCTCGAAGAACTCCAGGATCGTGTCGATGCCGTCGCTGAAGCGGGTGGCGAGGGACTCCCACTGCCCGGCCACCGAGGAGATGACGTAGGTCAGCATCCCCGCGACGATCGCGAACGACAGCAGCAGGCTCACCACCGTGGCCAGCGGTCGTGGCATGTGCCGGGCGAGGGAGGTCAC
This sequence comes from Georgenia muralis, assembly GCF_003814705.1. Taxonomy (NCBI): domain Bacteria; kingdom Bacillati; phylum Actinomycetota; class Actinomycetes; order Allobogoriellales; family Allobogoriellaceae; genus Georgenia; species Georgenia muralis. The sequence continues at coordinate 2,867,336 of NZ_RKRA01000001.1, forward strand.
GACCGGGTCGAGGACGGAGGTCACGACCAGCGCCAGGAACACCGCGATGAAGACCGCCTGGATCCGCGACGTCGCGAACACGACCATCCCGACGACGATGACCACACCGATGAGGAACCACGCGATCGTGCCGTACTTGCGCAGCCACCTCGGCACGCCGTCGTCGGGGAAGGAGGCGTGGGCGGCGCGTTCGGGCATCCGCCGGACGGACAGCCTGCCCGCCGACGACGGGCGCATGGCCCGGGCGGGCATCGTGAGCGTCAGCGGCGGCCGGGTGTCGGCGGCGACGTGCGGCTGGGCCACCACCTGGTCGACGGACGACGGGCGTGAGGGCCGGTAGCGCAGGGGCGCGCGGCGGATCTGCCGGCCCATCTGGCCCAGCAGCCTGCGCGACCGATCACCCATCGATGCCATCGCGCTCAGTGTGCCGCACGGGCACCCTCTCAGCCTGCGAGACGCGACCAGACACGCGCCTGGTCCAGCTCGGCGAGCGCCCCGGTGCGGTCACCGAGCTCGGTCGCCCGCCAGAGGGCGGACTCGCAGGTCCGGGCCAGCGCCCACGCGGCGACCCGGTCGCGGTCCAGCCCCGTGACGGCGCAGACGAGCCTGGTCCGGGCGCGCAGCTCCGACGCCGGTGACGGCTCACGGAACGGGTCTCCCGTCTGCGCGAGCAGCGGCCACGGGTCGTAGGCCGGGTCGCCGACGAGCGGCTTGGGGTCGATGGCGACCCACCGGCGTGCGACCCCGTCGTCGTCCGCGATGAGGTTGCCCGGGTTGAGGTCGCCGTGCAGCAGCGTGGTGCGCGTGGCGCCGCCCGGGAGGTGGTCGAGCAGGTCGGCCGCTGCGGCGAGGAGCCCGGCGTCGGCTCCCAGGTCGGCGCCGTGCCGCTGCGTCCGTTCACGAAGCCGCGCGGCCAGCTGGGGGGTGACCGCCCCGAGGTCGCGGATGGTGGGGGGACGGTTTCCCGGGGGGTCTACCTGGAGCCCCGCCAGCACCGACGCGGCCGCCTCGAGGCGGACCTCGACCCGTTCCTCGCGCAGGCGCGGGTCCTCCTCGACCGCGTGGCCGGGCCGGCACCG